>DASTCJ010000132.1:0-32183 GCA_035605575.1 Candidatus Methylomirabilota bacterium | reverse complement strand
TTCGACCACGCGGATGTCGGCTTCCCGGCCGAGAAGACTCTCCAGCCCGGCGAGCACGATGGGGTGATCGTCGGCGATGACGACGGTGATCTGCCGGCGGTCGGAGGCGGTACGCGCCATGCGCGAGCGACTCTACGCGGGGGGCGAAACCGCTTCAATCTACCAGGCGATACAGCGCGCTATATCGAACGGCATCTCGCGAGACGCGAAGCGACGACCCGCCGAGGAGACTACCTCGCGATCGCGTGCGCCCCGCGCCGCGGATCGGCTCCCGTCCAGCGTGCTCCGTCCTCCGCGACGCGCACCGCGCAGACGGCGCCGGCGCGCCACTCCCACTCGGGCCACTCGGCGACGTCGTGGCCGCGCGCCGTGAGCGCCTCGCGCACCTCGGCGGGAATGCGCCGCTCGACCTCCAGCTTGCCGGGCGCGAAGACGTGAGGCCAGAAGGAGTCCGGAAAGCTGCGTGAGGCCACCCGCGGCGCTTCGACCGCCTGCTGTGGCGGCATGTCGTGCACGAGGGTGTTGAGCAGCACCTGCAGCATCGCCTGCTGCTGGACGTCGCCGCCTGGCGTCCCGAACGGCATGACGAGCGCGCCGTCGCGCAGCACCATGGCCGGCGCGGGCGTCAGGCGCGGCCGCTTGCCAGGCGCGACGACGCTGGCGTGGTCGGGATCGAGCCACCCCTGCGACCCGCGCGGCGACACCACGCAGCCGACGCCGGCCACCACCGGTGAATCGACGTTCGGATCGCTCGGCGTCGCCGAGAACCCGTTGCCGTCGGCATCGACGACGGCGACGTACGACGTGTCGAGGCTGTCACTGGCGCCGCCGGCCAGCGGCACGACCTCCCGGCGCTCACCGGCGGGCGGCATCTCGCGCCACGCGCGCTCGCGCACCAGCGTGCGGCGCTCGGCCGCGTACGACTTCGACAGCAGGCGCGCCGCGGGAATCTTCACGAAGCTCGGGTCGCCGTAATACGCGTCGCGATCGGCGAAGGCGATCTTCACCGTCTCCGCGATGCGATGCAGGTACTCGGGCGAGTTGTGGCCGAGCGCCTTCATGTCCACGCCGTCGAGCAGATTCAGCATCTGCAGCAGCACCGGTCCCTGACACCAGAACCCACACACGGCCACCTGCCAGCCGCCGTACGTCCCCGTCAGCGCCGGCGTCACCTCCACCTGGAAGTCGGCTAGGTCGGCGGCGCCCAGCGGGCCCTCGTGCAGGCGGTGGAACTCGACGATGCGCTTGGCCGTCTCGCCGCGGTAGAACTCGTCGCGGGCGGCGCGCACGCCGGCGGCACGGCTGCCACCGGCCCTGGCTTCCGCGTGGATCATCCGGCGCAGCGTCTCGGCGAGCTCCGCCTGGACCAGCCGCTCGCCCATGCGGAACCCGCGCCCGTCCTTCAGGTAGAGGGCGGCGGACGTCGGCCAGCGCGTGTACTTCGCCGCGTTCGTCGTCATCTGGAACGCCGAGAATTGAGAGACCGGAAACCCTCGTTCGGCGTGCTCGAGCGCCGGAGCGATCGCGTCGGCGAACGACATGGTGCCCCAGCGCTCGAGCGCCGTGCACCACGCGTCGGGCGCCGCCGGTACGACGGTCCGCGGCAGGCCGACCGGGATCTCGTTGCCCAGGCTCCGGAAGTACTGGAGGGTCGAGGCCCGCGGATACGGCCCGACGCCCGAGACCTGGAACGTCTCGCGCGCGCGCGCCACGTGCACGAGGATCGGGGCCACGCCGGCCACGCTGACCATGTCGGGATGGACGACACCGAGACAGAAGCCGGCCGCCACGCCCGCGTCGATCGCGTTGCCCCCGGCCCCGAGGATCCGCGCCGCCGCCTCGGCGGCCAGAGAGTGACCAGCGGCCACGGCCCAGCGGCTGCCGATCGACTGGACGGTGGCGGTGGGGCGATGACCGGCGGCGGCGGGGCCCTGCTGGGACGAGGCTGAATCGATGGTCACGTGGGGATGATACCGCGGAAAGTTGTGCTAGGCTCCCGTGCTGTGTCGCAGCCGCTGATCGGCGTGAGCACCTCCATCACCATCGGCGAATATCCCGAGCGCGCCTATGTGAACTCCGCCTACCTGCGCGCCGTCGAGGAGGCCGGCGGCATTCCGGTGCTGCTGCCGCCGCAGCTCAGCGCGGCTGCGCGCGAGACGCTCTGGCCGCGCCTCGACGCCCTCGTGCTCACGGGCGGTGGCGACATCGATCCGGCGCGTTTCGGGGAGAGCGCGCATCCGAAGACCGCGCTCGTGTCGCCGGCGCGCGACGCGCTCGAGCTCGAGCTGGTCGACCGCGCGCTGACCGACGACGTTCCGCTGTTCGGAATCTGCCGCGGGCTGCAGGTACTCAACGTCGCCCTCGGCGGCACTTTGCACCAGCACGTGCCGGATGTGGTCGGCGATGCCGTGCAGCACAGCCAGGCGGAAAAGCGCCACGTGGCGACCCACCCGGTCAAGCTCCTCACGGAAGGCACGCGCCTGGGCGACATCCTCGGCACGCCGGAGCTCGCCGTGAACAGCTTCCACCACCAGGCGCTCCGGACCCTCGGCCGTGGCCTGCGCGAGGTGGCGTGGGCGCCCGATCAGGTGATCGAGGCGATCGAGCACGAAGACCGCCGGCGCTTCGTGGTCGCCGTCCAATGGCATCCCGAGGATCTCGTCGACCACGACGCCGCCGCGCGCGCGCTCTTCTCGGCCGTCGTCGAGGCCGCCCGCGCACGAGGGAGAAGCTGAATGGCTCCGCGGAGGATCTCCGTACGGCCCGCGCAGGGAAAAACGACAAATGCATAGTGGCGCGTCGTTGGGCTTCGATCGGTGTGGCAGTCCGGTTGCCTATTACGCGGCCATGCTGCGCCCCACGCTCCGTCCGACGGTCGCCGGATGGCAGCTGCCGTACCTGCGTGTTGCGCTGATCCTCCGACGTCTCGAGGCCGAGCCTCGCCTGCAGGCCAGGGGCCGGCGCGAGCTCGCCAACGTGCTGCGCATCGATGCCAGCGTGCGTCGCGCCGGGTGGTTCAACTGATGCGCCGCGCGCTCGTCGTCATCGCCTGCGTCGGACTCCTTGGCCTGGTTACGTGCGGCGCCGGCCGCGCGGCGGCCGATCCGCCGGCGACCGCGGTCGAGGTCATCGGCGGCCCGAAACCCGCGGCGCTCGATGGAGTGATCGCCGTGTTGCAGGACATCGGGCTGCCGCTGCCGGCGAACACGCGCGTGTACATCTATTCCTCGCGTCAGGCGTTCCGGAAGGGCATCGTCGAGGACGCCCACCTGAGCCCCGACGGCGCCGACGAGCTGGCCTCGTTCGCCGTCGGTCTCGCGCGGCCCGGCCGCGTGCTGCTCAACGGCCGGCTGTCCGACGCCGGGAGCGAGTGGGTGCGGCTGCTTGCGCACGAGCTGACGCACGTCGCCCAGTTCCGGCTTGCCGGGGGCGAAGGCCGCGCCGACCAGTGGCTGGCCGAAGGCGTCGCCGAGCACGTCGCCTTCCAGACGCTCGAGCGCATGGGCGTCGGATCGCTCGAGCGCCAGCGCAAGGTGGCGCTGCGGCGGGCACGCGGTCAGGCGGCGGTGGCGCAGTCGCGGCTCGATCTCGCCACGCTGGGCTCACCGCGGCAGTTCACACTTCGGCATCAGCGCGAAGGCTCGACGGCGACCTATCACCTGACGTTCCTGCTCGCCGACTACCTCGTCCAGCGCAACGGCTTCGACAAGATCGTGCAGTACTTCGCGCGGCTGCGCACGCGCTCGTCGGCGGCGGCGTTCGCGATGACGTTTGGCCAGACACTCGCGGGCTTCGAAGGCGAGGTCCTGCCGTATCTCAAGCGCGCGATGGCCGAACCCGAGCCTCCCGCGCTTCCGATCCCGTAGTCGGTTCGGGGCCCAAGCACCCCGTCTACGCCGGCAGTCCGTTCTACACCCGGATGCCGTGGCGGCGTCACGAATTGAGCTTGATCGAAGGACGACACGCCAGCGGATGCATCACTGACATCGCGTACTCGAGATCTAGCCGCTCGCCCGCCCAGCTCGGCGTCGAGGTGCGCGCGTCGATGCGAAGATCCACTGCCTCGTGTTGCTGCCGCAGAGCCGCGACTGGTGCCGGCGGCGCCGGCGCCGGTGGCGGGACAACGGGCAGCGGCCGGCCGAGCGGCGTCCGGAAGCTCAACTCGCCGTTCGACTCGCGCGTGATTTCGAATCCTTCCTCGTGCACCGCACGATGATGTCGTCGGCACAGCGTCGCCAGATTCGAGAGCGTCGTCGGGCCGCCATGTGCCCAGTGGCGGATGTGGTGGCCTTGACCGAACCGCGAGCCGCAACCGGGAAACCGGCAGCCTTGATCGCGATGGTGCAGCGCGCGCCGTAACGCCGGCGGGATGGTCCGCGTCCGCGCACCGACCTCGGTGACGTTGCCGTTGCTGTCGTGGCGCATCACGACGCGGCTCGCGTCGCACGCCAGCCGCTGGGACGTTTCCGCGGAAACGCGCGCGCCCTCGACGACGGCTTGACCCGGCGCGTCCGCATTCGCGAGCACCGCAGCATCGACGTGGACGACGACCTGAAAGCGCTCGCCGGAGGTGCCGGCGTCCATGCCGTGATGCAGCGCCGTCTCGGCGATGAGAGCGAGCGCGTCGGCTTGCAGCTGGCCCCACGTCGGCGGTTCGTTGCCGACGGGTATGGCTGACGTTCCTGCCGAAACGTCGCTCGCGGTTGTGCACGGCCGACGTCCTTGCTGATAAACGGCGTCGCGGGCCGCCGCCAAGGCCTGCATCAACATCGCACCGGCCTCGGGCTCCAGCCGTGCGCGCACGATGACCATGCCGTCTTCGGTCTGATACACGTGGAGGGCCCGAGCGCGGTGGCGTTCCGCCGTCTCTCGAATCTCCGCCTGGCGATCGACGTAGCGCCAGGCGCGGACGATCTGCTCGACGTGCGCCGCCGTCCCCGCCTTACCGACCTTCAGCAACCGCTCTTCGGTCTCCGGGGTCGCCACGCGCGTGAGCGCGCGCACCTTGGAGTACGACAATTCGCCGTGTGCGAGGGCCGCCGCCAGCCGGGGCAGCGATCCGAGCGCGCGCGCCACGCGAACGTGCTCGCGCGCCGCGTTGGGGGCGAGGCCGATGCGCCACGTCAGCCACTCGGCGCACGAGCGAAAACCGTTGCTCCATCCGCCGCCTGCGTCGAAGTCGCGGATCAAGTCGAGCAAGCGCGCGGTGGCGGCCGTCAGGTGTGCCGCAAGCTCGGCGATCTCGTCGCCGAGCTGCGTCAGCGCGAGCTCTCGGTCCTGTGCGAGTTCCGCAGTCGAAGTGGTCATCGGCGCATCTCCTCTGGTTCTGCGCCGACTCTATACCCGTGATTTTGACGACCGCTATTGCTTCAGGAGCGACGAATGCGTGCTGATTGCCTGTTCGCGGTACCTATGTGCGCATTCGTCGCCGGCGATGCCGATGCGAACGGCTGATGGGCACGTCTCGCGCGGTTCCAGGTCCTCATCAGCGTCGCTGGACAAAACCTGTCAAGAGAGACCTTTTGGAGACATCTTCGAGACCGCGTGGCATAGAGGCGGGTGGGGACGGACCGGCGGCGACACCGTTTCCGTTAAGCGCCCGATTGCGTCGCCGTCCACCGCGAGGGCTTGTCCGCGCGCTTCTCCTCGTGGACGCGATGCTCGCGGGCGAGCTTTTTCAGGTGGGACTCGACCGACAGCGCGGCCACCGGATGCAGCGCGGGACTGACATCGACGTAGATGCGTTTCACGAGATCGGGGATCGTCTCGACGTTGTCCCCGAGGGCGTCGAGGATCTGCCGCTCGCGGAGCATGCGGTGGTCGATGTACTCGCGGATCCGAGCGGGGCCGTCCTCGATCACCGGGCCATGCGCAGGGTAGATGCGCTGGACGTCGAGATCGAGCAGGCGGCGAAGCGACGCGAGGTAGTCGACCAGGTCACCGTCGTCGGCCGGAATGACGGTGGTGGAGCCGCCGAGGACGACGTCGCCGGTGAAGAGCGCGCGCTCCTCCACGAGGTAGTAGCAGAGGTGATCGGACGCGTGGCCGGGCGTGTAGACGGGGACGAGCGTCACGCCCTCGCCGTGCACGGTCTCGCCGTCGCGCAGATCGTCGATCGGCTCCGGCAGGCCGGCGTCGCGGTGGCGCATCTTCGACACGCGCAGGCCGCGGAAGCGCTCGCGCAGCTGCTGGACGCCGCCGAGATGATCGCGGTGACGGTGCGTCAGCAGCACCCGTGAGGGCTGCGTGAAGCCGCGCTCGGACAGATAGCGCTCGAGCAGCGGCACGTAATCCGCGACACCGGCGCCCGTGTCGATGAGGATGGGATCGCGGCGACCGACGAGATACGTGTTCGTCCCGGGGCCGGTCATGAGGCCGGGATTCAGTCCCAGCACGCGGCCCACGAGGTCGCTCGGCGTGGCGGTGATCGGAAAGGACGGCGCACTCATCAGGCGATCCCCAGGAAGCGCCGCTTGACGTCCTCGTCGGCATCGAGCGCGCTCGAGGCGCCATGGTACACGATCTGTCCCTTGCTCATCACGTACACGCGATCGGCCACGCGCAACGCGAGCTGCACGTTCTGCTCGACGAGGAGGATCGAGAGGCCGGCCGCCTTGAGGCGCAGCAGCGCGCGACCGATCTCGCGCACGATCAGCGGCGCCAGGCCTTCGGACGGCTCGTCGAGCACGAGCAGCCGCGGATCGGTCATCAGCGCGCGGCCGATGGCGAGCATCTGCTGCTCGCCGCCGCTCAGGGTGCCGGCGCTCTGCGCGCTCCGCTCACGCAGGCGCGGGAAGAGCTCCTGGATGGTTTGTAGCGATGAGTAGCCGTGCGGCTCGGGCCGTGGGTGGCCTGGTCGAGATGCGGCGGGGCGCCGGCGCTCGCCGATCCGCAGATTTTCGAGCACGCTCAGCGGCGCGAAGATGCGCCGGCCTTGCGGCACGAGGGCCAGGCCCTTGCGGGCGATGCGATAGGGCGGCAAGCGGTGGATCTCGTGCCCGTCATAGCGGATCGCCCCGCGGCGCGGCGGCGTGAAGCCCACCACGCTCCGGATCAGCGTGGTCTTGCCGACGCCGTTGCGACCGAGCACGGCCACCGCCTCGCCGGCGCGGACCTCGAGCGACACGCCGTGCAAGACGTGGCTCTCGCCGTAGTACGTGTGGATGCCCGCCACCTCCAGCATCAAGCGTCGTCCCGGCCGCCGAGGTAGACCTCGTACACGCGGGGATCCGTGCGCACCGCGTCGGGCGTGCCGTCCACCAGCACCTCGCCGTAGTGCAGCACCGAGATGCGATCGGCGAGCGAGAACACGACGTCCATGTCGTGCTCGATGATGAGGATCGTCACCTCGCGCGGGACGGCGGCCAGCAGCCGCGTCATCCGCTGCGTCTCTTCCGGCGACATCCCGGCCGTCGGCTCGTCGAGCAGCAGCAGCTGCGGTCGTGTGGCGAGGGCGACGCCAACCTCGAGCTGTCGCTGCTCGCCGTACGACAGCCGCCCGACCTCGTCGCCGAGACGCTCGGCGAGTCCGACCGCCTCCGCCACCTCACGCGCGCGCGCCAGCGGCGCCGTCAATCGCGCGACCGAGCCGAACAGCGAATAGCTGCCGCGACCGTCGGCCGCGGCCGCCAACCGGAGATTCTCCAGCACGGTGAGCCGCGGAAACAGGTTCGTGCGCTGGAACGAGCGCGCGATGCCGTGCTGCGCGACGCGATGCGGCGGCAGGCCGGTGATATCGCGCCCGTCGAAGAGCACGCGCCCGTGGCTCGGTGCCAGATGGCCGGTGATGACGTTGAAGAGCGTCGTCTTGCCGGCGCCGTTGGGCCCGATGATGGCGCGCCGCTCGCGGGGCGCCAGGTGCAGGCTGACGCCGTTCAGCGCGCCCAACGCGCCGAAGTACCGCGTGAGGCCGTCGAGCTCCAGGAGCGCCGTCATGCGCGGAGCCCGATGCGCCCGCGGATGGCGCCGACGATCCCGCCTGGCGCGAAGAGCACGAACAGGATGAACGTCAGGCCGAGCAGCAGCATCCAGCGCTCGGTGTAGGATGACACGAGACTCTGCAAGAGAATGAACGCGCCGGCGCCGAGCAATCCCCCGAGCAGCGTGCCGGTGCCGCCGATGATCACCATCAACAGCGCCTCGCCGGAGGTCCGCCAGAGAAACGCCTCCGGCGTGATGGAGCCGACGAACTGCGTGTAGAGGGCGCCGGCGACACCGGCGAGGGTGCCGGCGATCACGAAGGCGAGGAGCTTGTATCGGTTCACGGCATAACCGACCGCCTGCATGCGAGCCTCGTTGTCGTGGATGCCGCGCAGCACGTGGCCGAACGGCGAGCGCACGATGCGCCACAACACGAGACTCGTGGCGAGCGCGAAGGCCGCCACGTACACGTGGAAGACGCCGGTCCGATTCAGATCGACGCCGGGCAGTCGCGGCCGCGGCACGCCGACGATGCCGTCCTCCGCCCCCAGCCAGGCCACCTGGAACGTCACCGCGTAGAACATCTGGGAGAACGCGAGCGTCAGCATGATGAAGTAGACACCGCTGACGCGGATCGAGAAGTAGCCGATGACGAGCGCTGCCAGCGCGGCCGCCACGGCCGGCACGAGCAGCCCGCTGGCCGCGTTGGCGCCCCAGTGCGTCAGCGCGAGCGCCGCCACGTAGCCGCCGACACCGAAAAATGCCGAATGGCCGAACGAGACCATCCCCGCGTAGCCCATGAGCAGGTCGAGGCTCATGGCGAAGATGCCCCAGATCAGAATCTCCTGCAGCAGCTTGACCGGGTAGGTGCCGGCCACGCGCGGAAAGAGCAGAACGGCCGCCAGGACCAGCGCGATGCCGAGCACGCGCCACTTCATTTGAGGGGCCGGCCGAACAGACCTTGCGGTCGCAGCAGCACGACCGCCGCCATGACGAAGTAGATCATCGCCATGGAGATGTTCGGCAGCCAGACCTTGCCCCATACCTCCGCCTGGCCGATGAGGAGGCTGCCCACCAGCGAGCCCTTCAGGCTGCCGAGGCCGCCGACGACGACGACGATGAGCGCCGGGATCAAGATGGCCGCGCCCATCGGTGGCTGCGCCGACTGGATCGGGCCGGCAATCACTCCGCTGAGCCCGCCCAGCGCGGCCCCGGCCGCGAAGACGCCGGTGAACACGCGATGGATGTCGATGCCCATGCCCGACGTCATCTCGGCGTCGTAGACGCCGGCGCGGATGATGGCGCCGAGCCGCGTGCGCTCGATCACGAGCCAGAGCACGACCGCCATGACCAGGCCGAACGCGATGACGAAGAGCCGATAGGAGGGAAACGCGCCGCCGAAGATCCGCACCGACCCCGCGAAGACGTCCGGCGGCGCGATCGAGCGGATGGTGCCGCCCCAGATCGACTTCACCACGTCTTCGAAGACGTAGATGAAGCCGAACGTCAGCAGCACCTGGTCGAGTGGCGGACGACGATAGAGCGGGCGTAGCACCGCGCGCTCCATCGCCGCGCCGATCAGGCCCACCGCGAGCGGCGCGGCCAGCAGCGCCAGCCAGAAGTTGCCGGTGGCGGCCACGGTGGCCAGCCCGGCGTAGGCGCCGAGCATGTAGAACGAGCCGTGCGCGAGGTTGACGATGTCGAGCATGCCGAAGATCAGCGTGAGACCGACGGAGAGCAGGAAGAGCAGCACGCCGTAGGACAGCCCGTTGAGGGCCTGGGCGAGCAGATCGGAGACGAGCACGCGGCGGCGAGCGCGGGGCCGGGCGCGCGCCCGGCCCCCGCGGGCGTCCGTTACGCCGGCAAGGTGCAGCCGGTCCCGGGATCGGCGACGTTCGCCACGCGATCGATGGGGACGTTGTCGAGTCCGCCGGCGACCTCTTTCACCTCACGTATATAGATGAAGGGCTGGATGACGTTGTGCGTCTTCGGATCGAACCGGAAGTGGCCGCGCGGGCTCTCGAAATCGACCTTCTCGAGCGCGGCCACGAACTTTTCCTTGTCCTGCGTGTTGCCGTTCACCGCCTTGACCGCGCGCACGATGACCTCGGCCGTGTCGTTGCCCTGGCACGCGAAGCCGTCGGGCGTCTTGCCGCCGAACTTCGCCTTGAACTCCGACACGAACTTCTTGTTGACCGGGTTGTCGAGCTGCGGCGTGTAGAAGTGCCCGGTGATGACGCCGAGCGCGGCCTTGCTCTGCGCGGGCAGCACGTCGGGCTCGGTGAGGAAGCCGGCGCCGGTGAGCTTGACCTGACCCTTCAGGCCGAACTGGTCGTACTGCTTCACGAAGTTGACGGCGTCGGTGCCGGAGAAGAAGGCGAACACGGCCTTGGCGCCGGACTGGCGGATCTTCGTCAGCAAGGGCGCGTAGTCGGTCTCCCCGAGCTTCGGGTACTCCTCGCCGATGAGCTTGCCGCCGGCGGGCGCGAACGTCTCCTTGAACGCGTTCATCATGTCCTTGCCGGCCTGGTAGTTGGGCGCGGTGAGGAAGACTTCCTTCGAGACGTTCTTGGCCACCCAGCCGCCCATGGGCTGGCAGGGCTGCCAGTTCGAGAACGATGTGCGGAAGATCCACTTCGAGCAGCGCTCGCGGGAGATGGCATCGGCGCCGGCGTTGGAGACGATGAGGATCGTCTTGCTGTTGTGCACCTTGTCGCGCATACCCATCAGGATCCCGCTGTGCACGGGGCCGGTCAGGATGTCGACCTTGTCGGACTCGATGAGCTTCTCCGTCTTCCGGATGCCGACGGGCGGCTGCATCTCGTCGTCCTCTTTGATCATGACGACATCACGGCCGGCAATCTTGTTGCCCTCGCGCGCGAAGACGAGCTCCATCCCCTGCGTGATCGATTCGCCGAGCACCTGGTAGACACCCGAGTACGGCAGCACGAGTCCGATCTTGAGCGGGCCGCCCTGGGCCACGCTTCGGGTCACCCACGGACCGACTGCGACGCCGGCCGCGGTGGCCGATGCGCCCGTGAGAAATGTTCGACGGCTCAGTCGCATAGCGCTGTTCCTCCTGGTCACAGTCGTCCGGAGCGGGGACAAGACTACACTACATCGCCATCGAAATGACGTAGTTGCCGCTGCCCGACGACGGTCCATACGCATGGATCTCGGCCGTGAGGCGGGCGCCCGTCTCGCTCAGCACCCCGAGCAGCATGGCCAGGTGCCGGCCGCCCATCTCCGGGTCGGCGGCCTCCGCATACTGCGGCAGCCACGCCCATGCCTTGTCGTACTCGCCGTCGGCGAGCAGCCGGGCCAGCCGATGATCGAGCTCCTGATCGGCCGGCGCCGGCCACTTCTCGGGGCCGCGCACCAGCTTGTGCGAGACGCTGCCACTCGCGACGAAGACGGCGCGCCGATCGAGGGCCTTCGCGGTCCGCACCACGTCCCGGCCCCACGCAAAGCTTTCCTCGAGATCGGCCGACAGGCACACGGACACCGGCACCGTCGGCACGCGCTGCCCTCGGTCGAGGTAACACACGAGGGGCATGACGGTTCCGTAGTCCAGCGGGTAATGCACGTCGTTGGCGAGCGTGCACTGCCGGCGTGCCGTCGCGCCGCGGGCGACGAGCGCGGCGGCGAACTCGAAGTCGCCCGGAAAGTCGTAGGCGACGCCGTGGATCAGCTCCGGCGCCTCCTGGGCCGTCAGCACGCCGCGGTGGCGCGGAGTGCCGTCGACGACGGTCGGGAAGGTCGTGATCAGATGGCAGGAGTTGATGACGATCAGGTCGGGTGCGAGCGTGGCCAGATGGTTGCCCTGCGCCACCAGCCCGTCACGCACCGCCTGAAAATCCGGATGCGCGAGCTTGTCGGCGAAGGCGGCCTCGTACGTGCAGTAGCGCGGCGTGTGGACCGAGAGATAAGCGCCGACGAGGCCTGAGGCGCCGACTCGCGCCGCCGGGCTCATCGCGGAATCCACGCGATCGCGTCGATCTCCACGTTCACGCCCTTGCGCGGCGCCGAAGCCTCCACGGTCGTGCGTGCGGGCTGGAGCGGCCCCTGCCCGGAGACGAAGACGAAATCGCCGCACTTCACGCCCTGGGCGATCGGCGAGTCCATGCCCTCCGAGAATCCGGTCTTGGGCGCGGCCTTCGTGTACACGACTTCTGGCTTCACGCGATTCCTCCCTTGAGCTTGCGCGACACCTCGTCCGGGATCGGCCGTGCCGACAGCCGCGCGCCCGGCGTCGACGGACGCGCCACCCACGCGCGCACCTCGAAGCCGGTCGCGCACACGGTCTCGCCCGCGGCGATCGTATGCTCCATGCGAAAAGTCTTGTTCTTCACCCACGCAACCGTGGAGCGGATGGTCAGCACGTCCCCGTAGCGGGCCGGCGCGGCGAAGCGCGAGCCCGACTCGACGATCGGCACGCCGACGATTCCGTAGCGCGGAAACGCCTCCGGCCACGGCAGCCCGAGCGCGGCGAACAGCGACTCGCTGCCCAGGTCGTACCACTCGAAGAACCGAGGATAGAACACGATGCCGGCGGCATCGACGTCGCCCCAGCGAACCTGGATGGTCGTCGCGTGCTCGACGCTCATGGTGACTCGACGCGCGCCGTCAGGGCGAACCGCTGCACCTTGCCGGTCGCCGTCCGCGGCAGCGCCTCCACCACGGCGATCTGCCGTGGCCTCTGGTGCGACGGCAGGCGGTCGGCGGCGAGGGCGGTGAGCTGGCCGATCAGCTCGGCGTCGGGCGTCCCGTTGCGCGCCACGACGAACGCGAACGGTTTGACGAGGCCGCCCGGGTCTCGCGCGCCGACCACCGCGGCCTCGGCCACGGCGGGATGCGACAGCAGCACGGACTCGATCTCGCCGGGCGTAACCCACATCCCCGCGACCTTGAAGAAGTCGTCCTCCCGCCCGACGTGGTGATAGAAGCCGTCGGCGTCGTGGGTGAGCACGTCGCCGGTGCGGAGCCACTCGCCGACGAACGTGCGGCGGCTGCGATCCACGCGGTTCCAGTAGGCCGGACTCGCCGATGGCGTGCGAACGTGCAGCACGCCGGGCGCGTCGTCGGGGACCTCGCGTCCGTCGCCATCGAGCAGGCGTACCGTCGTCCCCGGGACGGGCGTGCCGGTCGCGCCCGCACGGCTCTGGCCCGGACGGTTCGCGAGCACCATGAAGATCGTCTCCGTGGCGCCGAGGCCGTCGAGGATCTCGACGCCGAAGCGCTCACGCCACGCCGCGTAGAGCTCGGGTGGCAGACGCTCGCCGGCGGAGACGCACGCGCGCACCGAGCGAAACGTGTCCGCGGGCAGCTCGGCGTGGAGCAGCCGCGTGTAGAGGGTCGGCACCGAAAAGAAGAGCGTCGGTTGGAATGCGCGCACGGCGTCGGCAATCCTGGCGGGCTCCGGCCAGCGCGGGTCCAGGAACGTCCGTGCGCCAACGAACAGCGGAATGAGCAGCGCGTTGCCGAGTGCATAGGCGAAGAACAGCTTCGACGTGGCGAGCACGCGGTCACCGGCACCGGCGCCGAGCACATCGATCCCGTAGTGACGACATTCGAGGAGATCACGATGCAGATGGATGGCGGCCTTCGGCCCGCCCGTCGTCCCCGACGTGTACAGCCAGAACGCCGCGTCGTCGCCGCTCAGCGACGCGGCGCGGAGATCGACGCGGGCGGCCGCCTGGCGCTGCTCGAGCGTCGGCGCTGCGGCTCCGTCGCCCGACTCGATGATCGTTCGCAAGTGCGGCAGGTCGGCGAGCCATGGCGCGAGCGCCCGCGCGGGGGCAGGCTCGGCCACGAGCACACGCGCGCGACTGTCGCGCAGCATGGCCGCACAGACGGCGGGCGGCAGCCGCGTGTTCAGCGGCACGGCGACGGCGCCGATCCGCAGCGCGCCGAAGAAGACGGCCGCCCACGCGAGGCCGTCGGGCAGCAGGATCGCCACCCGCTGCTCGACGTCGACGCCGGCATCGCGCAGCGCGTGGCCCGTCCGGTTGACGAGCTCGAGCAGGCCAGCGTAGCTCGTGGTGCCGGTCGCCGTCACGATGGCGGGCCGCGCTCCTTCGCCGGTCGCGACGTGCTCGTCGAGAAAGGAGGCGACCGTGTCAGTCATGCGACTTCAGCACGCGCTCGATCTCGTCCAGGTGCGCGCGACGATGGCGCCACCGCTCGAGATTGATCGGACCGCCGGCGGCCGCGTTCTTGGCCAGCAGCTCCTTCGACAGCGCGGCCACGGCATGATCGGTCGCGCGCGCGGTCTCGACGGCCAGCGCCGCGGCCCGACGCGCCGGCAGCGCCAGCTGCTGCGGCTTGGCGGCATCATTGATCCAGTCGACGTCTGCTTCGTTCTCGTGAGGCACGCTGGCGCCGCGCCCAAGCATGTCGATGAACACGATGACGCGCTGATCCCAGAAGGCCAGATGCGCGAGCACAGCGGCCACGGTCCACCCGGCCGGCATCGCGCGACCGAGCGCGGCATCGTCGAGCGTCTCGACCAGTGCTTCCAGACGCCGCCGTTCGCGGTCGTTCTCCGCGTTGTACGAGCGATCGAGGGTCATCGTCGTCCTCCCCCACGCTGAATGGTCAGTGACGTGGCGTCCGCGTGGCGATTCGAGCGCACGAGCGCGCCGCAGTGACGACCTACCGTGCAGCCGGCGCTGAGACGCTGAACTCCGGTCGCCAGCCGACGCCGGTGGCAACACGCAGCCGCCGGGAGAGCGCGCGCAGCGCATCCGACTGGTCTCTCAACGCTCGGCCCCGCTTGGCCGTCGAGAGCCGAGCAGCACCGGCGCCGAGAGAGCGCCTGTGACCGTCGTTGCTCGCGGTCCCGAAGAAGCACCGGAGGTGAGCGATGCAGCTCACGCCGAATAACTCGACCACAGGAGCACCTTTTGCAATGTGTCGGCTGCAGAGCTGGCACTCGGTCTGCTCGTCAGCACAATTGCTCACCCCGACACCAGCCGCACCGAGAGCGTCGAAGCAGGCGCGATGGAAGTCGCCGCTTTCACGCTGTTCGACTTCCTCACCATCGAGCTCGTGACCGCAGATCCCGCAGGACGTCATAGGACCGTCCTCCATGCAGGTCAGATTCACCAAGGTCTCGACGCCCCGCCGCGTCAGCCAGAACGGCCGCGGTGGAGGCACACCGAGCGTAACACCGCCCGGGCTGCTCGTCCGGAGGCGGGCCGCGATGCCTACGAGGCTGGAGGCCGAGGCGCTCGGAGCGGCCAGCGATTCTGCTTCCAGTCGAATCCCTGCCAGAACTCGATACGATCGATGAGGCCCGTGAACTTCTCGCGATTGTCCTCGCACCAGTCCCAGAGCGCGGCGACGGAGTGGAACTGCGCGATGAAGGCGAGGCCGAACTCCGCCGGCTCGGCCATCGCCATCTCGCCGGAGAGGAAGCGCTCGTAGCCCGTGCGCGGATGGATCCAGAACGCTTCTGACGTCTCCTCGGTGAAGAGCCGCGGCTCCTGGCCGGTGGGAAGGCGGCAGAGAAAGAATCGCGCGGCGAAGCGGATGGGGCTCGAGCGCGGCGTGACGAAGTAGGAGAGGTAGCGCAGCCGGCGCAGGTCGCAGCGCCAGCCCTCGCGCGCGAGAATCGTCCCGAACGGCTCCTTGCCCACGATGAGCGCGCGCCGCGCCTGCTCCACGCGCTCGGGGCCCGGATCGACGTCCTGTCCCTCGCCATCGCAGGCGAGCAGCACGCCGCTCTCCTCGAGCAGCTCGCGCACGGCGGCGATCCAGAAGGCCAGCGGCGCCGGCGAATCGTGGTCCGGAAAGCAGCGCGCGGCGGCCGCGACGTCCAGTCCGTGACAGGCGCCGAGCGAAGCCGCCGAGGCGTCGTCGGCGTCGACCTTGCCGCCGGGGAAGGCGTAGAAGCCGCCGAGAAAGCGCATGGCCTTCTTGCGGCGGATCATGTAGACCTCGATCGGCTCGGGCGCGCCGGCCGGCGCGTCGCGGACGATGATCACGGACGCCGCCGGCGTCGGCACGGCGACGGAGGCGCTGGTCTCCGTCAGCTCGATGGTCCTACAGGTTGATCAGCTGCGCGACGCGTTCGCGGTGGTACGTGGCGTCACCGAAGGTGAACTCCGACGATTTCGCGCGCTTGAAGTAGAGATGCAGATCGTGCTCCCACGTGAACCCGATGCCGCCGTGCAGCTGGATGCCGGCGCCGGCGACCTTGCGAAACGCGTCGGAGGCGTAGGCCTTGGCCATCGAGGCGGCCAGCGCCGCCTCCGGCACGTTCTCGTCGACGGCCCACGCCGCGTAATACGTGAGCGACTTGGCGTTCTCGACATCGACCAGCATGTCGGCCGCCTTGTGCTTCACGCCCTGATAGGAGCCGATCGGCTTGCCGAACGCGATGCGGATCTTCGCGTACTCGGTCGTCATGTCGAGCACCTTCTGGGCCCCGCCGCACATCTCCGCGCAGAGAGCCACCGTCGCCCGCCGGATCACACGTGACAGCGGCTGCCAGCCGCCGTCCTTGGCCCCCACCAGGGCGCTCGTCGGCACCGTCACGTGATCGAGCTTCACCTCGCAGAGCTTTCGCGTCTGGTCCATCGTCGGCAGCAGCGTGATGGAGACGCCCTTTGCGTTCGTCGGGACGAGGAAGAGGCTCACCCCTTCCTCGGCGTTGCCGCCCTCCCTCGTCCGCGCGACCACCACGAGCGCGTGCGAGACGTGGGCGTCGGGAACGAACAGCTTGGTGCCGTCGAGCGTGAAGCCGCCCGCGCTCGCCGTCGCCGTCGTCGACACGCCGGCGGCGTCCCAGCGCGCGCTCGGCTCCGTCCACGCCAGCGTCACGCGCGCCTGCCCTTCCGCGATCTTCGTGAGCCATTCCTTCCTCTGCGCGTCGGACCCGGCTTCGAGCAGCGCCGCCCCGCCGAGGAGCACGGTCGAGAAGAACGGGCCGGGCATCACCGCGCGGCCCATCTCTTCCATCAACACGGTGAGGTCGACGAAGCCGAGGCCCGCACCGCCGTATGGCTCGGGATAGACGAGGCCAAGCCAGCCCTGCTCGGCGAGCTTGGTCCAGAAATCCTCCGTGAAACCCGCGGCGTCGGCCATCCGGGCGCGCACGAGCTCCGACGTACATTCGTTCTCGAAGAACTTGCGCGCGGTCGATCGCAGCAGCTCCTGGTCGGCGTTGAACCCGAAGTCCATGGTGTGCCTTTACCCTTTCGGCAGCCCGAGCACGCGCTCGCCGATGATGTTCTTCTGGATTTCCGTCGTGCCGCCTTCGATGGAGTTGGCGCGCGAGCGGAGGAACGAATACTGCCACACGCCGCCGTCGATGGCCGCCGCCGCGCCGCGCGCGAGCTGCGAGTACGGCCCCTGGATCTCCATGGCCAGCTCCTGAAGCCGCTGGTGCGTCTCGACCCACATCATCTTGCCGGTCGACGCCTCCGGTCCCGGCAGCTCGCCCTTCAAGAGCTTCGTGACGGCGCGGGCGCCCGTGTACTTGAGCGACTCGGTGTCGATCCACAGCTGCGCGAGCTTCTGGCGCATGACGGGATCCTTGGTGAGCGAGCGGCCGTTCTTCTCCATCCGCCGCGCCATGCCGACGAGCTGGTCCATGGTGATGCGCAGGCGCACCTGCAGGCCGAAGCCCAGAGCGAGCCGCTCGTACATCAGCGTGGTGAGTCCGACCGACCAGCCGTTGTTCACGCCGCCGAGCACCTGACGCTCGTGCACGCGCACGTTGTCGAAGAAGATCTCGTTGAACTCGGCGTCACCCGTCATCTGCTTGAGCGGCTTCACCGTCACGCCCGGCGTCCTCATGTCGAGCAGAAAGTAGGTGATGCCCTTGTGCTTGGGCGCGCTGGGGTCGGTGCGCGCGAGCAGCATCATCCAGTCCGCGATGTGCGCCAGCGATGTCCACACCTTCTGTCCGCTGATGACCCAGTGCTCGCCATCCTTCACCGCCCGCGTCTGCAGCGACGCGAGGTCCGAGCCGGCGTTCGGCTCCGAGTAGCCCTGGCACCAGATCTCCTCGCACGAGAGGATCTTGGCCGGATAGCGCTTCTTTTGCTCTTCCGTGCCATAGGCGATGATCGTCGGCCCGGCCATGCCGACCCCGAGGACGTTCAGCATCGGCGGCGCCTTCTGGAGCGCCATCTCCTGGTGGAGGATCATCTCCTCGACGAACGTGAGCCCCTGCCCTCCATACTCCTTCGGCCAGGTGATGCCGATGAAGCCGGCGTCGTAGAGGGTCGCTTGCCACTTGCGCAGAAACGCATACGCCTCGGGCCGTGGAACCTCGGAGAGGCCGAACTTGGTCCAGTCGTCAGGGATGTTGCTCTGCAGCCACGATCGGACGCGCTGGCGAAACGCCTCCTGATCCGGAGTCAGCGTGAAATCCAATGTCTCCTCCTCGAAGATGGGCCCGGCGGAGCGATCTGACTGAACGGCGGTTCATTCTAGGAATGCCCCCCAGAGGAAGTCAAGCCGGTTTACTCCGCGACCATTCGAGGTCACCATTGCGGCGAAACGGAGCCAGTTACTGACTTCACCATTGCAGCGAAGCGGAGCCAGATACCATCTCTCTCCGGCCACCCACGCCGAAACGGCAAACAGCGCTCCAATACAGAGGATGACGATGGAGTGTACGGTCTTGGACATCCTGCGCGGCGATCGGAGTCATGGCCCGCACATCTGGTTGAAGCTCCGCATCGAGCCGCGTGGCCCGGAGGTCTTCGTGCCGCTGTTCGGCGAGGCTCCGGAAAAATACCGGCGTCACCAGCGGGTCGATCTGGACATCAGCGTCCGGGCAGCCACGCCCGTCGAGTGACCGGCGTCGACGCGCTATACTCACGGCCCATGCTCGCCGTGTCGTCGGCACGTCTCCAGTCGCGCATCGCCGCTCTCGCCCGCTTCGGCGCGTTGCCCGGCGGCGGTGTGACGCGCTCGTGCTGGAGTCCCGCCCACGAGCAGGCGCGGGCCTGGCTGCTCGGTGAGATGAAATCGGCCGGCCTCACCCCGTGGGTCGACGCGGCCGGCAATGTCTTCGGCGGTCTCGGCCTGGCGTCGCTCGATCGCGCGCGACCCGCGGTGCTGACCGGCTCGCACATCGACACCGTGCCGGAGGGCGGCATCCTCGACGGCGCGCTCGGCGTGCTGGCCGGCCTCGAGTGTCTCGAGACGATTGGCGCAGGCGGCCAGGCGCCGCGCAAGCCGCTCGCGGTCGTCGCCTGGAGCGACGAGGAGGGCCGGTACGGCAGTCTCTTCGGCTCGCGGGCGTTCTGCGGCCGGCTCGACGCCGCCGCCATCCCGACCATGGCCGCCGTGGACGGCGAGCGCCTCGTCGACGCCATGCGAGGCGCCGGGTTCGATGCGCTGCGAGCGCCGGAGGCGAAGGCGCCTGCGGGAAGCGTCGACGCCTACGTCGAGCTGCACATCGAGCAAGGCGCGCGACTCGAGGAAGCCAGCGTCCCGATCGGCGTCGTGGACACGATCGTCGGCGTGCGACGTGCCCGCGTCGTCTTTCACGGACAGGCGGACCACGCGGGCACGACGCCGATGGACCGGCGGCGCGACGCCTTCCTCGCCGCCGCCGACTACGCGCTGAAGGCGCGCGATCTCGTGGTGACGCACGGGGGGCCGCGAGCGGTGACGAACTTCGGGGTTGTGCACGTCCATCCGGGAGCGAGCAACATCGTGCCGGGGCGGGCGGAGCTCGTACACGAGATGCGCGACCCGGATACGGGCGTGCTCGAGCGTCTGGCCCGCGAATGCGCGGCGCTCGCCGAAGACGTGGCGCGTGCGCGCGCGATCACGGTCGAGATCCGGCCGATGTCCGCCACCACCCCGGCGCCCTGCGCACCACGCGTGCAGACCGCGATCGAGGCGGCGTGCAGCGCGCTCGGGCTCCGCCAGCAGCGCCTCTACTCCGCGGCCGGCCACGACGCGCAGAATCTCGCGGCCCTCACCGATGCCGGCATGATCTTCATCCCCTCGCGCGGCGGCCGCAGCCATCGCGTCGACGAGATGAGCGACGCCGACGCGATCGAGCGCGGTGCCAACGTCTTGCTGCACACGCTCCTGCGACTCGCGGCGTAAGCCGCGCCCGCGCCGCGTTGAGTCGGGTTGCGGAGGCTGTGCCGCCGGCGTACCGTCAAGCGTCGTGAACGGCACGACGCGCGCCCGCCTCCTCTTCTGCGCCACGCTCGCTCTGGCGGCGGGCGGCTGTGCGTGGGATGGACCGATGTCCACGCTCGTCGCGCGCTCGGACTTCGCGCGTGCGATCGTCCACGTCTATAGCATCGTCACCTGGACCACGGGCATCATCGGCGTCGGCGTCTTCGTCGCGCTCTTCGTCGTGCTCGTCCGCTACCGTGCGCGTCCCGGCGACAGCAGCCTGCCGCGGCAGCTGCGCGGCCACACGGGGCTCGAGATCGCGTGGACCATTGGCCCGGCGCTCGCGTTACTCATCATCGCGATCCCCACCATCCAGGTCGTGTTCCGCACGCAGTCGGCGGCGACGCCGGCGGATGCGCTGCTCGTCCACGTGCGCGGCTGGCAGTGGTGGTGGGAGTTCCGCTATCCACAGCTCGATGTGGTCACGGCCAACGAGCTGCACCTGCCGGCCGGTCGGCGCGTGGTGCTTCGCATCGATGGACCCGACGTCATCCATTCGTTCTGGATCCCGCATCTCGGCGGCAAGCGCGACGCCATTCCGGGCCGCGTGAACCAGATCACGCTCACGCCCGAGCGGCCCGGCGAGTACTGGGGCCAGTGCGCCGAGTTCTGCGGTGCCTCCCACGCCAACATGGGCATGCGCGCCGTGGTGCAGACGCCGGCCGACTTCGAGCGCTGGGTCGCGCAGCAGCGCGCCGCGCCCGCCGAGCCGGCCGGACCGGCGGCGGCCGGGAAGACCGTATTCGCGGCGAGCGCGTGCGTGGGCTGCCACACCATCAAGGGGGTGTCGGCCGGCGTGCTCGCGCCCGATCTCACCCACTTCGGGAGTCGCGCGATGTTCGGGGCCGGCATGTGGCCGACGACACCGGAGAACGTCGCCGAGTGGGTGAAGGACCCGCAGCGGCTCAAGCCCGGGGTGAAGATGCCGAGCCTCGGCCTGACCGACGAGCAGGCCAAGGCCGTCGCCGCCTACCTGGTGAGCCTCAAGTGAGCGTGCACCGACCGGCAAGCGCGTATACCGTCGCTCCCGCGCGCGCGTCGTCTCCCGCGCTGTCCGCCGTGACGTCCTGGCTCACGACGGTCGACCACAAGCGGATCGGCATTCTCTACGGCGTCACCGCGTTCGCGTTCCTGTTGATCGGCGGGCTCGAGGCGTTGCTGATCCGGACGCAGCTGCTCCGGCCGCACCTGGGCGTGGTAAGCGCGGAGACGTACAACGGGCTGTTCACGATGCACGGCACCACGATGGTCTTTCTCGCCGTGATGCCGCTCAACGCGGCCTTCTTCAACTACATGATCCCGCTCATGATCGGCGCGCGGGACGTGGCCTTCCCGCGCCTCAATGCGCTCTCCTACTGGATCTTCCTCGCGGGCGGGCTGTTCCTGAACGCGAGCTTTCTCGTCGGCACCCCGCCCGACGTCGGCTGGTTCGGCTACGCGAACCTCACGACGCGGCCGTTTTCACCCGGGCCGGCCGTCGACTTCTGGATGCTGGCGCTGCAGGTGCTCGGCGTGTCGTCGATCATCGCCTCCGTGAACTTCATCGCCACCATCCTGAACATGCGCGCCCCCGGCATGACGCTGATGCGCATGCCGCTCTTCGTGTGGATGGCGCTCGTGGTGCAGTTCCTGATCGTGCTCGCCTTCCCGGCCGTCACCGTGGGCCTGATCTTCCTGCTCTTCGATCGCTTCTTCGGCACGCACTTCTACGACGTGAGCGCTGGCGCCGACCTGCATCTGTGGCAGCACCTGTTCTGGATCTTCGGGCACCCCGAGGTCTACATCCTCATCCTGCCCGCCTTCGGCATCGTCTCCGAGGTGCTGCCCGTCTTTTCACGGAAGCCGCTCTTCGGCGCGCAGGTGATGATCTACTCCGGCATCCTCATCGGCTTCTTCGGCTTCGGCGTGTGGAGCCACCACATGTTCACGGTCGGCATGGGACCCATCGCCGACGCCGCCTTTGCCATCGGGACGATGATCATCGCCATACCGACCGGCGTGAAGATCTTCAACTGGCTCGCCACCATGTGGGGCGGCCGTCTGCGCCCGACCGTGGCCTTCCACTACGCCGCCTCGCTGGTCGCCCTCTTCACCATCGGCGGTCTCTCAGGCGTGATGCACGCCTCACCGCCCGTCGACCTCCAGCAGCATGACAGCTACTTCGTCGTCGCCCACATGCACTATGTGCTCATCGGCGGCAGCCTCACCGGGATCTTCGCCGCCCTCTATTACTGGTGGCCGAAGATGACGGGGCGGATGCTCGACGAGCGCCTCGGGCGCGTGCAGTTCTGGCTCGTCGCCATCGGCTTCAACGTGGCGTTCTTCCCGCAGCATTTCCTCGGCGCCCTCGGCATGCCGCGGCGGATCTACACGTACAGCGTCGAGTCGGGCTGGGGGCTGTGGAACCTGGTCTCCTCGCTTGGCGCCTACGTCCTCGGAGTCGGTGTGGTCCTCTTCCTCGTCGTGGCCGTGCGGTCGCTCCGCGCCGGCGCGACGGCGTCGGCGGACCCCTGGGATGGGCGGACCCTCGAATGGCGGACGTCGTCGCCACCGCCGGTGCACGACTTCGACGCCATCCCGCCCGTGTACGGGCGCGATAGTTTCTGGCGGGAGAAGCACGGCGATGCGCGCGGCCAGAAGCCGGCGCCGCACGCCGAGCGGCCCGATCCACACGGCATCCATCTGCCGTCTCCGTCATGGTGGCCGCTCGTCATCGCCGTCGGCATCGGCATGGCGGCGTTCGGCGCCCTCTACCATCTGGCGCTGGTCGTGATCGGCGCCGGCGTGATGGTCATCGGCGCGTTTGCCTTCGCGCTCGAGCATCACCGGAATCCCGCGCATCTCGAGCAGCTCGGCAATCTCGGCGTCGACCATCGCAAGCTCGCCATGTGGACGTTCCTCGGCTCCGAGTGCTTTCTGTTCGGCACCCTGATCGCGACGTATCTGGCCTACAAGGGCCGCAGCGTGGTGGGACCGAAGCCGCACGAGATCCTCAATATCCCGCTCACCACGCTCAGCACGTTCGATCTGCTGATGTCGTCGCTGCTCATGGTGCTGGCGCTGGCCGCCGTGCAGCGCGGCGACCATCGGCAATCGCGCATCTGGCTGGCCGGCACCGCGCTCTTCGGGCTGATCTTCCTCGGGTTCCAGGCGTACGAGTTCACACAGTTCGTGCACGAGGGGCTCACGCTGCAGACGAATCTCTTCGGCTCCACGTTCTTCGTGCTGACCGGCTTCCACGGCGGGCACGTCACGCTCGGAGTGATCTGGCTGCTGGCGCTCCTCGTTCTCGACCTGCGTGGGCGCCTCGGCGCGCCGGACGCCACCAAGGTCGAGGTGGCCGGTCTCTACTGGCACTTCGTCGACGTCGTCTGGATCGTGATCTTCACGGTGGTCTACTTGATTCCATGAGCGCCCCCGCCCACCCGGCGACCAACCCGCAGCACGTCGAGCACGCGTCGATCGGCACCTACGTGAAGGTGGCCGTCATCTTGTCGGTGATCACGGCGCTGGAGTTCGCCGTCATCTATATACGGCGGCTCACGCCGATCCTGATCCCTTTGCTCCTCACCCTGTCGGCCGGGAAGTTCGCGCTCGTGGTGATGTTCTTCATGCACCTGCGCTACGACCGTCGATCGTTGACGTTGCTCTTCGTGGCCCCGCTGGTCCTCGCCCTCGGCCTCGCCGTGGCCTTGACGACACTCTTCGGCGATTTCCTGGTGTTCAAGCGCTGATGGCACCGCCGCCGTTCACGTGGCTCGGAGGCGAGGTTCACGCGGAGGTCCTCCTCGGGGTGCTCCTGCTGGCCGGCGTCTACACGTACGGCGTGATCACGGGCGGCCGCCGAATCCCGCTCGGGCTTCCGGTCGCATTCTTCGGCGGCTGCGTTGCGCTGCTGGCCGCGCTGAACGGGCCGCTCCACGATCTGAGCGACTACTATCTGCTGTCCGCGCATATGGTCCAGCACCTGGTGCTGACGCTGGTGGTGGCGCCGCTCTGGCTGGCCGGCACTCCGGGGCCCCTTCTCGATCGCCTGCTCGCGCCGGTGCTCCGGCGGCGACCCGCGGCCGCCGTGGCCCGGACGCTCACCCGACCGCTGATGGCCTTTGCCGCCTACGCCGTGGTGCTCATCGGCTGGCACCTGCCGCCGCCGTTCAATGCAGCGCTCGAAGGCCACGGCTGGCACATCGCCGAGCATCTGACGCTGCTGGCCACCGCCGTCCTCGGCTGGTGGCCAATCCTTTCCACTTCCCGCCACCTGCCTGCGCTGCCCTACGCCGCGCAGCTCCTCTATCTGTTCGTGTTCGGGATGCCGATGACCGTCGTGGCGGCGTTCATCACCACCGCCGACGCGCCGCTCTATCCCTGGTACGCGGCCGTACCGCGGCTCTTCGGCCTGAGTCCGCTCGCCGATCAGCAGCTCGCGGGAATCATCATGTGGGTTCCCGCGGGCGTCGTGCCGCTCGTCGCGTTCACCGTCGTCTTCTTCCGCTGGGCCGCCGCCGAGCCCGACGAGTCTGAAGCGCTCAACCCACAGTAGGAACGCCGCCGCCCGAGGCGGCGGACGGGCGGTCGTTGTGCGTGGCATCTGCCTTGCAGCCCTTCCGGGGCGCTGACCGCTTCCACGTACGGACGTGGTCCGAAGGAGAGCACCAGTCATGGGAGTCAAGGTTCAGTTCGTGCCGGTCGGACGCGAGCGCCGGGAATGGATGTGGAAAGCGCGGGACGACAGCAACACCATCTCGATCTCCGGGCAGCGGTTCGACTCCCTCGGTGACGCCGTGCGGGATGCGCATGTGCACATCGACGGCCTGGACGACGATCGGGATCCCGACGACGACCCGTTCGCTGCGTGACTCGTCCCCGGCCGCCGTCAGGCGGCCGGAGCGCGCGTAAGTTCTCCAAACTGCCGGCTTCTTCCCCCGCCCAGCCCCCTGCTATGATCGACCGCGTATGAACATCTGCGTGGTGGGGACGGGGTACGTGGGACTCGTCACCGGCGCGGTCTTCGCTGACCTGGGCAACGACGTCGTCTGTGTCGACAACCTTCCCGAAAAGATCTCCGAGCTCCGGGCCGGTCGCATGCCCATCTACGAGCCGGGTCTCGAGGAAATGGTGGCCCGCAACGTGGCCGACGGCCGCCTGGCCTTCACCACCGATCTCAGCGATGCCGTGCGCCGCGCCGTCATCGTCTTCATCACCGTCGGCACGCCGCCCGGCGCCGACGGTCAGACGGACCTCACCGCCGTGGGCGAGGTCGCCAAGGGCATCGGCCGCGCGATGGAGCGCTACACGGTGGTCGTCAACAAGTCGACCGTCCCCGTCGGCACAGGCGATTTCGTGCGCGACGTGATCGTCCGCCATCAGAAGAAGCCGGTGGCCTTCGACGTGGTGTCGAATCCCGAGTTCCTGCGCGAGGGATCGGCCATCGAGGATACGCTGCGGCCCGACCGCATCGTCATCGGCGCGCCGACCCAGCAAGTCGCCATGAGCCTGCTCGAGCTGTACGCGCCGCTCGAGCGGCCCATGATCATCACCGACGTACCGTCGGCCGAGATGATCAAGTACGCCTCGAACGCGTTCCTCTCGACGAAGATCTCGTTCATCAACGCCATCGCCAACATCTGCGAGCTGGCCGGCGCCGACGTCACACAGGTCATGAAGGGCATGGGCCTCGACGCGCGGATCGGCGCCGCCTTCCTGTCAGCGGGCCTGGGGTACGGTGGCTCGTGCTTTCCGAAGGACACCGACTCGCTCGTGCACACGGCGGCCAGCCTGGGCTACGAGTTCCCGCTCCTGCGCGCGGTGGTGGAGATCAACAAGGAGCGCGCGGCTCACTTCGTCGGCATGATGGAAAAGCCGCTGAATCCGATGGAAGGACGCGTGATCGCCGTGCTCGGCCTCGCCTTCAAGCCGAACACCGACGACATGCGCGAGGCGAAGTCGGTGGAGGTGGTCAACGACCTCCTGCAGCGTGGCGCCATCGTGCGCGCGTACGATCCCGTCGCCATCGAGAACGCGCGCGGCATCCTGCCCGCGCCTGTCGTCTACTGCGACTCACCGTACGCCGCGGCCACTGGTGCCGACGCGGTGGCCCTCATCACCGAGTGGAACGAGTTCAAGTTCTTGAACCTCGAACGGTTGCGCTCGGTCATGCGCCGGCCGCTCATCTTCGATGGTCGCAATCTCTGGGAGCCCGAGCGCATGCGCCGCCTCGGCTTCGAGTACCACTCCATCGGCCGCAAGCCCGTCCTGCCCGCCTGATCGGACGCGCGCGAATGCGGGTACTCGTCACGGGCGCCGCCGGCTTCATCGGCTCCCATCTCTGCGAGTTCCTCCTCGACCACGACTGCGCCGTGGTCGGCATGGACAACTTCATCACCGGCTCCGCGGACAATCTCGACGGCGTGCGAAAGCGGCCCGGCTTCACCTTCGTCGAGCACAACGTCACCGAGTACATCGGCCTCGACGGTCCGCTCGATTGGGTCTTGCACTTCGCCAGTCCCGCGTCGCCGCTCGACTATCTCGAGCTGCCGATCCAGACCCTGAAGGTGGGCGCGCTCGGCACCCACAACGCGCTCGGCCTCGCCAAGGCCAAGGGGGGCAAGTTCCTGCTCGCCTCGACCTCCGAGGTCTACGGTGATCCGCTCGTGCACCCGCAGCGCGAGGACTACTGGGGCAACGTCAATCCCATCGGTCCGCGCGGCGTCTATGACGAAGCCAAGCGCTTCGCGGAGGCGATGACGATGGCCTACCATCGCGTGCACGGAGTCGACACACGGATCGTCCGCATTTTCAATAGCTTCGGGCCACGTATGAGGCTCAACGACGGGCGCGCGATCCCCGCGTTCATGACGCAGGCGCTGACGAACGCGCCGCTGACCGTCTTCGGCGACGGCTCGCAGACGCGCTCGTTCCAGTACATCAGCGATCTGATCGACGGGCTGTGGCGACTGATGCACGCGCCGACCAACGATCCCGTGAACATCGGCAATCCGCATGAGATGACGCTGCTCGAGCTGGCCAAGCGCATCATCCGGCTGACCGGCTCGCGCAGCGAGATTGTGTTCCGGCCGCTGCCCGAAGACGACCCAAAGGTTCGGCAGCCCGACATCACGCGCGCGCGCTCCGTGCTCGGCTGGGAGCCACGCGTCGACACCGACGAGGGCCTGAAGCGGACGCTCGAGTGGTTCCGGGCGAAGCTCCGCGGCTGAGCCGCGCGCGGAAGGGGGTGGACCATGATCGACGAGGAGCTGAAGCGAATCCTGGTGTGCCCGGCGTGCAAGGGCGATCTGCAGTTCGAGGAGACGCGGATCATCTGCCGGGCCTGTCGCAAGGTTTATCCGATCCGTGACGGCATTCCGGTGATGCTCATCAGCGAGGCGCAGCCCTGGACCGAAGGCGCGTAGCGCGAGCGACCCAGGCGGTCATCCTGGCCGGAGGCCAGGGCACGCGGCTCCGGCCGCTCACGCTGGCGCGCGCCAAACCCGTGGTGCCGGTGCTCAATCGTCCCTTCCTCGCCTGGCAGCTGGCGCTGCTCCGCGAGCACGGAGTGACCGATGTGGTGCTCGCCTGCTCCTACCGCGTGGATGACGTCCGCAGCGCGCTCGGCGAGGCCGAGCATCTCGGCGTGCGCCTGCGCTACGTGATCGAGGCGGAGCCGCTCGGCACCGGCGGCGGCGTGCGCAACGCAGCGGATCTGACGTCGGGCACGGTGTTCGTGCTCAATGGCGACGTGCTGAGTGACGTCGATCTCTCCGCGATGCGTGCGTTCCACGAGGCGCGCGGCTCGCGCACGACGATCTTCCTCACACGGGTCAGCGATCCGCGTCAGTACGGTCTGGTCGAGACGGCTGCCGATGGCCGGTTGCGGCGCTTTCGCGAGAAGCCGAGCGGCGACGAGGCGATCACCACCGACACGATCAACGCCGGCGTCTATCTGCTCGACGCCGCGCTCCTGCATCGCATTCCCGGCGGCCGGAACGTGTCGATCGAGCGCGAGTTCTTCCCGGCGCTCATCGCCGACGGCACGCCCGCCTACGGCTGGATCTCCGAGGCGTACTGGCGCGACATCGGCAGCCCGGCGGCCTACCGGGCCGCGCACGTCGATCTGCTCCAGGGAAAGGCGCGGATGCCGGTGCCGCCACCGGGCGAGCTGCGCGACGGCTGCTGGATCGAGCCCGACACCTCCGTGGCGACGGACGCGCAGCTGACGGCGCCGATCGTGCTCGGCGCAAACGTGGCCGTGCAGGGCGGGGCGCGCGTCGGGCCGCTCGCGGTTGTCGGCAACCGCTGTCGCATCGACGAGGGCGCGCGCGTCGAGGGCGCCGTGCTGTGGGAGCGTGTGGAGGTTGGCGCGCACTCCGTGCTGCGCGACTGCGTCGTGGGCGCCGACGTCCGTATCGGCGCCGACGTCGACATCGGTCCCGGCGTGGTGCTCGAGTCCGGCGCGGTCATTCCCGACCACACGCGGCTGACCACGGAGCCACGAGCATCTTGAACAGGCAGCCACGTGTCAACCGGAGCCACCACCATCTTGAACAAGCCATCCACGTGTCGGCCGGAGCCACCACCATCTCGAACAGGCCACCCACGTTTCGACCCGAGCAAACGCGCTCGCTACAAAGACCGGCAAATCCGCATGTTAGACTGAGTCGGTGAGTCTCAGCCGCATCCGCAACTTCTCGATCGTGGCCCACATCGATCACGGAAAATCGACGCTGGCCGATCGCCTGCTCGCGCTGACCGGAACGATGGATGCCAAGAAAGCGGTCGACCAGGTTCTGGACTCCATGGACCTGGAACGGGAACGCGGAATCACGATCAAGGCGCATACCGTGCGTCTGCTCTACCGGGCACGCGACGGTCAGCAATACACGCTCAATCTCATCGACACGCCGGGCCACGTCGACTTCTCGTACGAGGTCTCGCGCGCCCTGGCGGCGTGCGAAGGCGCCCTGCTGATCGTGGACGCCGCGCAGGGAATCGAGGCGCAGACGCTCGCCAACTTCTATCTGGCTTCCGACGCCGGCCTCACGATCATTCCGGTGATCAACAAGATCGACTTGCCGGCCGCCGACGTCGACGCCACGCGCGAGCAGATCCACGACACGCTCGATCTCGACGGCACCGAGGCGCTCGCCATCTCGGCCAAGCACGGCACCGGCGTGCCCGAGGTGCTGGAGGCCATCGTCGCCCGCATCCCGCCGCCGACGGGTGATCCGGAGGCGCCGCTCAAGGCGCTCGTCTTCGACTCGTTCTACGACTCCTACCAGGGCGTCGTCATCTACGTGCGGCTGCGCGACGGTCGCGTGCGGCCCGGGACGAAAATCCTCATGATGTCCAATGGCCGCACGTACGACGTCGCGCAGGTCGGCGTGTTCAGTCCTGACATGCGACAGGTCGAGGAGCTCTCCGCGGGTCAGGTCGGCTACATCACCGCCGCCATCAAGCGGGTGGCGGATGCGAAGGTCGGCGACACCATCACGGAGGCGCTCCGTCCCACGGAGCACCCGTTCCCCGGCTACCGGGATGCCAAGCCCATGGTGTTCGCGGGTCTTTACCCGATCGAGGACACGGACTACGAGGCATTGCGCGACGCGCTCGAGAAGCTGCGCCTCAACGACCCGGCCTTCAACTTCGAGCCGGAGACCTCGCTCGCCCTCGGCTACGGCTTCCGGTGCGGGTTCCTCGGCATGTTGCACATGGAGATCGTCCAGGAGCGGCTCGAGCGGGAGTTCAACCTCTCGCTGATCGTGACGGCGCCGTCGGTGCAGTACAAGGTCCTCACCACCGCCGGCGACGTGCTCGACATCGACAACCCGTCGAAGCTGCCCACGCCCGATCGCATCGAGCAGATGGAAGAGCCGTACGTGAAGTCGTCGATCTACGTGCCGACCGAGTTCATGACGGCCATCTACAAGCTCGCGCAGGAGAAGCGCGGCGAGCACAAGTCGCTCGAGTATCTCGGCAAGCGGGTGCACATCCGCTTCGACTTCCCGTTGTCGGAGATCGTGGTCGACTTCTATGACAAGCTCAAGTCGATCTCCAAGGGCTACGCATCGTTCGACTACGAGTTCGCGGACTTCCGGCCGTCGGACCTCGTGAAGCTGGACATCTTGCTGAACGGCGATCCCGTCGACGCGCTGTCGATCATCGTGCACCGCGACAAGGCCTACGAGCGCGGCAAGTCGCTCGTCGAGAAGCTGCGTGGCGTCATTCCCCGTCAGCTCTACGAGGTGGCCATCCAGGCGGCCATCGGCAGCCGCGTGATCGCGCGCGAGACGGTGAAGGCCATGGGCAAGAACGTCACCGCCAAGTGCTACGGGGGCGACATCACGCGCAAGCGCAAGCTGCTCGAGAAGCAGAAGGAAGGCAAGAAGCGCATGAAGCAGGTCGGCCGCGTCGAGGTGCCGCAGGAGGCGTTCCTCACCGTGCTCAAGAGCTGATGGCCGACGTCCATCCGGGCGAGGTGGAAAAGCCGGAGGAGGTCGCGGCGCCGCCGGTGACCGCCGTTCGCAAGCGGAAGTCCGTCGTCCGCGAGTACGCGGAAGCGATCGCCATCGCGATCCTCCTCGCGCTGGTCATCCGGACGCTCATCGTCCAGGCGTTCACGATCCCGTCCGGCTCGATGATGGACACCCTGCTGGTTGGCGACTACATCCTCGTCAACAAGTTCCTCTACGGTCCGGAGCTGCCCGTGGCCGACTACCGGCTGCCCGGCATCCGTCAGCCCACGCGCGGGGACATCATCGTGTTCAAGTACCCCCAGGACGAGAAGCGCGACTTCATCAAGCGCATCGTCGGCACGCCGGGCGACACCGTCCAGGTGCGCGGCGATCAGGTCCTCGTCAACGGTCGCGCGCTGCGCGAGCCGTACGTGCGCCGCACCGACAGCGCCCTCGGCGATCGCGGCCAGCCGGCCTACTGTGGGTACGCGTACGGCTGCGAGCCGACGGTGGTCCCGCCCGACTCGTACTTCGTGATGGGCGACAACCGCAACAACTCACAGGATTCTCGCTACTGGGGGTTCGTCAAGCGCGACAAGATCAAGGGCAAGGCGTTCCTCATCTACTGGTCGTGGGACGGAGACCACCACTGGCTCCGCTGGCGGAGGCTCGCGCGCTACATCCCCTGACGCCCGCCATCACGTCCATCGCGGCTGCCGGCGATGTCCTCGCAGACACGGCGCCGACCGCGGCCACGCTCGGCTTGTACATCCACGTCCCGTTCTGCACGAAGCGCTGCTACTACTGCTCGTTCAACACGAGCCCGCTGGACGACCCGGCCGCGATGAGCCGGTACCTCCGTGCCCTCGCCGGCGAGCTCGACCTGCTGGCCGCGCTGCCGTGGACACGCGCGGTGCGTATCGCCAGCGTCTTCTTCGGCGGCGGGACGCCGTCGCTGCTGTCCGCCGAGGCCATGACGGACATTCTCGACCGTGTGCGGCGGCGGTTCGTGCTCGGGAGCCACCCGGAGATCACCGTCGAATGCAATCCCGAGAGCGTGACGCGCGACAAGCTCGCGGCGTACCGCGCGGCCGGCATCAACCGGCTGAGCCTCGGCGTGCAGTCGCTCGACGATGGCATCCTCGCGCGCATCGGGCGGCTCCACGATGGCCAGGGCGCGCGGGCAGCGTTCGACTCCGCGCGCGCGGCGGGATGCGACAACGTCAGCGTCGATCTGATGTACGGGCTGCCGGGTCTCGACGTCGCGGCGTGGACGCGCGCGATCGAGACGGTGCTCGAGTGGCAGCCCGAGCACCTATCCGCCTACGGCCTGACGCTCGACGCCGGGAGTCTCTGGGGCGCCGCCGGCGTGAGCGGGCTGCCGCCCGAGGACGACGTGATCGCGCAGTACTGGTCGCTCGCGACAGCGGCGGCGCGGCGAGGCTTCGAGCACTATGAGATCTCCAACTACGCGCGTCCGGGCTTTCGCTCGCGCCACAACCTCACGTACTGGCACGCCGCGGAGTACCTGGCCGCGGGTCCCGGCGGCTGCGGCTTCATCGGCGACGTCCGCTACAGCAACCTGAAACCCCTCGGGCGGTACTGCGCGGCGGCGGAGGCCGGTACGCTGCCGGTGGACGGTTTCGAGCGCCTCAC
>DASTCJ010000172.1:0-14610 GCA_035605575.1 Candidatus Methylomirabilota bacterium | reverse complement strand
TCGCGATCATCAATTCCTCGTTGGTCGGGATCACCCAGACCGATACGCGACTATGGGCGCTGCTGACGCGCGGACCGCCGCCGGCATTGGCGGCAGGATCCAGTTGCACGCCGAGCCACGCCGCCTGCTCGCAGACGCGCGCTCGCACCGAGGGAGCGTGCTCGCCGATGCCGGCGGTGAACACGAGAACATCCAGGCCGCCCAGCGCGGCGACGAGTGAGCCGAGCTCCCGATTGATCCGATACACGAAGAGCTCAATGGCCTCGGCCGCCTCGCGAGTGTTGCTCGCGAGAAGCTTCCGCATGTCGTTGCTGACACCCGACACGCCCAGTAGCCCGGAGCGATGGTAGAGAAGGTCGCTCACGTCGGCGACGCTCATCCCCCGCTCGGTGAGCAGATAGAGAACGACCCCGGGATCGATTGCGCCGCAGCGTGTCCCCATCGGCAGCCCTTCCAGCGCCGTGAAGCCCATCGTCGTCGCGACGCTCTTGCCGTCCCGCATGGCGCACATGCTGCAGCCGTTGCCGAGATGGGCGACCACGACGCGGTCTCTGGCCGCATCACCCACGATCCGCGGCAACACGCTGGCGATGTACTCGTACGACAGGCCGTGGAAACCGTACCGCTTGATTCCGGTCACGGAGAGATCGCGGGGTAACGCATAGAGTTGCGACACGGGCGGCTGCGTGCGATGGAATGCGGTATCGAAGCACGCGACCTGCGGGATGTCTGGCGCGATTCGCGCGATGACACGGATCGGTGCGAGGTTGTGTGGCTGGTGAAGCGGCGCCAGCGGTGCCAGCTTCTCCAGCTGGTCGAGGATCGCATCGTCGATCCGCACGGGCGCCGAGAACTGCTCGCCGCCGTGCACGACTCGATGGCCGACCGCTGCGACGTGCAAGTGATCCGTGTGCCCAGCGATCCACTCGTGAAGCACGGGAAGTACCGCCTCGTGGTCCGTAGCACCGCGCTGGGCCGCGACGGCCTGATCCACGACGCGCCGGCCGTCCGCGTCCGCCACGACGAATCGCGCATCCGATCCAATACCGTCGATCGAGCCGCGATAGGACAGGGGGAGATCCTCGCCACGCGGGGCCACGGCGAACATCGAGAACTTGATGCTCGACGATCCGGCGTTGAGGACGAGAATGATGTCGGTCACGGCGCAAGTCCTAGGCGACGATGTGGTAGCCGCCGTCCACGTAGGCGGTGTTTCCGGTCATCGCTCGCGCAGCGTCGCTGACCAGACACGCGGCCACCGCGCCGACATCATCGATCGTCACGAGGTCGTGCGTGGGCGCTCGCCTGGCCGCCCGTTCGAGAAGCTCATCGAACGCCGCGATGCCGGATGCCGCTCGGGTCTTGAGCGGCCCTGGCGAGATGGCGTGAACCCGGATGCCCTTCGGACCGAGCTCGGCCGCCATGTAGCGCACGGCACTTTCCAGAGCCGCCTTGACCGGCCCCATGAGGTTGTAGTGCTCGACCACCCGCTCGGAGCCGTAGAATGTCACGGTCAGCAGGCAGCCGCCGTCTTTCATCAGCGGCTCGGCCAGCTTCGCCATCCGGATGAAGGAGTGGCACGAGACGTCCATGGCCACGAGAAACCCCGCTTGCGAGCAATCGACGACGCGCGCGTGTAGATCCTCTGTCGGTGCGTACGCGATGGAATGCAGCAGGAAATCCAGCCGACCCCAGTGCTCGCGCACACGCTCGAATACGGCGTCGAGCTGCCCCGGCTCGCGGACGTCGCACGGCACGATGATCGGGCTGGCGAGCTTCTCGGCCAGCGGCCGGACGTACGACTCGGCCTTCGCGTTGAGATACGTGATGGCGAGCTCGGCGCCAGCCGCGTGAAAGGCCGTTGCGCAGCCATAGGCGATGCTGTTCGCGTTGGCGATGCCCACCACGAGGCCCTTCTTGCCCGCCAGATCGAGCAGACTCATGTCGTCACCATGCCGCCATGCGGGCGCGCTGCACGACGGCGAACCGCGCGAGCAATCGGTCCGAGTCGTACTCGCGACCGACCGCGAGCAGCTCGTAGAGCCCGCCGTAGCGCACGTCGCCGCCGGCGAGCGCCTGCAGCCGTACCTGGCCCATGACCGTCCTGATCAGGTACCCATCGAAGTGCGTCCAGAATGGTTGTCGTCCCCAGCCTTCCGCCTCACCGACCCGAACGTAGACATCCGGCGGGATGCAGACCAGGCGGAAGATGCGTGGATCGAGGCCCAGCTCCTTCTCGAGAATGCGGGCACCGTGCGTTAGCAGCGCCTGCTCGATGGCGATGCGCGGCAAGCCTCGGCGCCCCGGGAGTCCCAGGCTCTTCACGAGCTCGGACGCCGCGGGCGTCTCAGCGTCTGCGGGATCGGGGAAGTCTTCGACGAGCACGTCCTCGGCGACCAGGCTCGGTAGATACCGCGCGCCGCCGGACGTCACGAGCGGGTGGATCGCGAACATCGCCACTGCGTCCCGAAGACCCTCGGGAGATCCCGACGGCAGCGGCATGTCCGCCGCGGCACCCGGTCCGCGCTCGTCCGACGACGGCGTCCATGCGTACCGGCGAAGCGAGGCGAGCTCCATCCGCGGTTCGAGGTGGCGTGATGTCAGCCCCAGGTGTTGCGCCCGGGCCAGCGTCTCGCTGGAATAGGCGGCTGGATGCAGCTCCTGACGCCGCTCGTCGTCGACCCGAGCCCCGCCGAGACTGGCGGCGTGCGAAACGGCCGATGCGCTCGGCATCCCTCCGCCGATCTGCACTTCGGCCAAGGCCGCCAACCGCTTCAGGTCTCCGGCCTTCAGAGCCTCTCGAGCCGAGTCCAGCGCCTCCGCCGGTGACGAGGTGACAACGGTTTCGACCTCCGCATCCGTCTGCGGCCGTGCCTGGAACACGCGCCACCGGGCACCGTAAAAATCTCTCCACCCAATGTCCGTTCGCTCCAGCGTCCCGAGGAGTTCGAGCGTTCGCTTCCGGAGCGTCGGCAGCTCGCGCCTGGCGATTCGCGTGAATGCCTCGAGACCGGGCGAGAACGGGTCGAGCCGAACGTCGCGCACGTCATAGACGCTCCGCGCCGTCTGGAGCAGGGCGGCCTTGTCGTCGAGCGCGTGCGACAGTGTCTGCGCGCGCTCGCTCAGCTGCTTGACCAGCGACCAGTTGGCGTTGTCGAGCGCGCGGGCGATCGTGAGGGGCAGCTCCGCGAGCGCCGCACGCTCCTGCTCGAATCGACGAAAGGCCTCGAGCGACAGCACGGGGGCCAGGACGCTCCGTGCGCGGTCGAGATACACGTCTCGATAGACGGTGTCGATGTTGCCAGCTTCGACCAAGGCCGTGACGAGTGTCCTTGCGGCGCTGTCCATTCGCCCGTCCTCACTCAAGGCGCCTGGGGCGCCGGCGCTTCACGCATCACCTTGTCGAAGGTCTGAACGCGGGGGCGATACGTGGCTGCTTGCTGCGAGATGGGAACGTAAAAATAGCCGCGCCCACCGGCGGCGACGTCTCCGATGACCCAGCCCGAGGCGGACGCGACAAGCGTACCATTCGCGTCGATACTGTCGACCTGCAAGCGCACGTTGGTGATCCGCCATGGAAGTGTGTTGTAGACGTAGCCCTGCACCGCCAGGCCACGAACGCCCGTGCTTGACTCGAAGTCGAACCGGAACGGGCTCTCGTCACTGGCGATGGCGGTCTGTGCCCTCGCCGCCGTCGTCGTCCCGAGTATCGTCCCGAGCGTAGCCAATACGACGAGCGCCCTGTTCATCGCCGGGTCCTCCGATGCACGCGACATCGGGGATTGCATCGCGGCTGCCAAACCATCCCAGCGGGGGATATGCGGGAATGTCGGACCGAGAAATTCGATCGGATGTTGATTTGCGCACATCGTCGTGCACGGCCGCACGTCGTTGTGTGCTGGTGCACGGGAGGATGGGACCGACGCTCGAGGCGCCGTTCTGAACCCGACCTATTCGGCAGAAACCTCGATCTGGTAACGCTTCAGGCGGCTGTAGAGCTGAAATCGAGTCAGACCGAGAAGTTGGGCGGCGCGCGCCTTGTGCCCGTGGGTCCTCTGCAGCGCGTCGATGATGGCCTTGCGCTCGAGCTCATCGAGCGCCATGGAGGCGGTGGCAGGACGCGCCGGCTCGGACTCCGACGGTGGCGTCGTGTCTGCCGGGGGGAGGGGAATGGACAGATGGGCGGCGGTGACGAGCGCGCCTTCGCACGTGATCAGTGCCCGCTCAATGGCGTTCTGCAGCTCACGGATGTTTCCCGGCCAGGCGTGCCGCCGCAGGACCTCGCGGGCGTCCCGGCTCAGCGTCACGTCACCCTTGCCCATCCTGGCCGCGAGGCTGCGGATGAACGAGTCGGCAAGGAGCAGGACATCGTCGCCTCGTTCGCGGAGCGGTGGCAGGTGCACGTTGAAGACGCTGAGCCGGTAGAAGAGGTCACTGCGGAACCGGCCAGCGGCCATCTCGGCCGCCAGATCGCGGTTCGTCGCGGTGATCAGACGGACATCGGCCTTGAGCGTCGCGGTCCCGCCGACGCGCTGGAATTCGCGCTCCTGCAGCACGCGAAGCAGCTTGACCTGCACCGCAGCTGACAGTTCGCCGATCTCGTCGAGAAAGAGCGTTCCGCGGGCGGCGAGCTCGAACCGCCCGGGCTTTTGACGGTCCGCGCCGGTAAACGCGCCACGCTCGTGACCGAACAGCTCAGACTCCAGCAGGGTGTCCGGCAGCGCGGCGCAGTTGACCGCGACGAACGGGCCGTCCGCGCGGGGACTGGCGTAGTGAATCGCGCGGGCGACCAGCTCTTTCCCGGTCCCGCTGTCACCAGTGAGGAGCACGGTGGTTTCCGTGGACGCGACTTTGGCCGCCCGGCTTAGCACGTCGCGAAGGAGTCCTGAGCGACCGATGATCTGCTCGAAGCCGTAGCGCTCGTGCAGCTCGCTGCGGGCGGTCCTGAGGCTCTGCTCGAGCGACCGCGCGCGCCGCTCGGCGGAGACGAGCCGACGCTGCTCCTCAGCCAGTCGCTGGTGCTGGATTCCAAGGACCACCCGGCTTGCGACCACGGTGGCGATCTCGACGTCTACGCTGTCGTACGAACGGGGCTCGTGCTTGCCAAAGAACAGGCTACCGCCCACCTCGTCGCCGAAATGCATTGGCACCCAGAGGCAGCTTTCGAGCCCGGCCGTGAGCAGGACGCGATCGCCGGCGAAGGCCCGATTGACTTCCCTCGAAGCCTCATCGAAGAGCACCGTACGGCCCGCCATCAACGCCGGCCCGTACGAGAACTCCCCGGCCGGGATGCGGTCAATGCCGGCCGCTGGAGGCTCGCCCGCGGTGCCGAAGAACGTCCACTGCCAGCCCGATGTGTCGAGGAGGATCACGCCCATTGCATCGAAGGCGATAGCGGGGCGGACGGCCTCTCCGAGGGGCGCAAGAATCCCACGCAGGTCGAGGGTCGTCCCTAGCATCTTCGTGATGCCGGCCAGCAGCTCCATGCGCTGGCGCCGTCGCCGGTCGCGATAGAGCAGCGCGATGGCATCGATGAAGGGGCCCACCATGTGCGCGACGGTACGCAGGCGGCCGACATGCACGTCGCCGTAGAGGGCCGCCGCGCGGCTCGCCGCGCTCAACTTACCGATGACGCGGCTGCCACTGAACAGCGGTACGAATATCGCCGACCTCAGCCCGGTGGATCGCAGTTCCGCCGCATGATCGGCGAAACGCGGATCGGACGGTAGGTCCGCGACGCAGAGCACCTGTCCATCGAACACGGGCGCCAGCGGTGACTCCGCGACGGGAAATCGGCTGGCCCCGGCCGGATCCGTCGTGTAGCGATCAGTTGGGGGAAGGAATCCTGGGCCGCCATGCTCCGCGAAGACCGAGAACGTCTTTCCATCGTCGGAGAGGTAGCCGACACCCAGCCTATCGTGGGGCAGCAAGGGTTGCAGCGTCTTCGAGAAATCGGCGAGGAAGGCTCGTGGCTGAAACTCGCCGTGGAGCGCCGTCGCGATGGCCTCGAGACAGGCAAGCATCTCGGATTCCGGCGGCGTCGGTCTCCCGTCTGGCGCAGCAGAATGCATGCCCGTCTCCCGCGCGGCATTTTATTACAAGACCGGCGGGCGATGTATTACGGTCGCGTCCACTCCTCGTCGCGCAGGCGCCAGCCGCCGCCGAGCGCCTTGTAGAGGTCGACGTAGGCAGTCAAGCGGCTGCGCCGAATTTCGGCAAGCCTGGTCTGCGCCGGGTAGAGCTGCTGCTGCGCTTCGAGGACCTCGTAGTAGCCGGCAAGTCCCTGACGGTACCGATTCGTCGCGTGTTCGACTGCCTCTGCGAGCGCGTCGACGGCGGTGGTCTGTCCGGTCTCCGCGTCACTGAGCTTCGCCAGTGCGGTGAGCGCGTCCGAGACTTCGCGGAGCGCGTTGAGCACGGATTGTTGGTACCGCAGTCGCGCCTGTTCCCACTGCGCGATCGACGCGCGGTACTGCCCCGTGGTCCGGCCGGCGTTGAACAGTGGTCCGCTCACCATGCCGGCCACCGCCCACACGGTGGCCCCGCCACCCGTGAAGGCAGACAGCTCGGGGGTGGCGGCCCCGAACAGCGCCGTCAGGCTGAGTTTGGGGAAGAACTCCGCCTTCGCCAGGCCGATGCGGGCGTTGGCGGCCACGAGCTCTTGCTCGGCCTCCCGCACGTCGGGGCGTCGCTCGAGCAGGGTCGAGGGCAGCCCTGCCGGCACCGCGGGGACTACGGGCTGCGCGTACATAGGCTGGCCGCGCGGGATCGGGCCCGGTTCCTTGCCGAGCAGGATGCTGATCTCGTTTTCCCTCGCCACGATACTGCTCTCGAGCTGCGGCACCGTGGCCTGGGCCCCGCCGAGCGCGCCAAGGGCCCGCGACGTTTCCAGTCGCGAGGCCGTGCCGACGTTGAAGCGGTCCAGGAAGATGTCGTACGTGCTCTGGTACGCCTGCGTGCTGTCGCGGGAAATCTGCAGCTGCACATCGAGCGCGAGCAGCTCGAAGTACGCCCGCGCCAGATCACTGACCAACGTCAGCCACACGGCGCGCCGGGCGTCCTCGGTCGCGAGCAGGGTGGCCCGCGCCGCTTCGTTCGAGCGACGGACACGGCCCCAGATATCGAGCTCCCAGGCCATGCTCATCGTTCCGATGAAGACGTCGTCAGTTCGGTGGTCGGTGTTGTCGGGGAGGTTCAGGCCGCCGAGCGGGAGCCTGGCCCGGCCCACCGTGGCGTTGTAGTCGAGCGACGGGAAACGATCCGCTCGCGCGATCCTGAGATTCGCCCGCGCCTCCTGCACGCGCGCGGCGGCGATGCCGACGTCGTAGTTGTTGCGAAGAGCCTCCTGGATGAGCCCTTTCAGGGTCGGATCCTGGAACACCTCCCACCACGGCGCGTCGGCGAGCGAAGCCGCTTCGCCGGTCGCCTGGCCGCGGAAGGTCGCCGGCTGTGCCACGGGGGGACGCTGGTAGTCCGGGCCGATCGCGCAGCCGCCGAGGAGCGCGGCGGCGACGACACTCGCGATGACGGTGACCGAGCGTCTCATGACGTCTTTCCCTGCGCCGCGCCATGCTCGCCGTTCGTTCCTCCGGCGATCGGCGCGGGCGCCGCATGTGGGAGCGCCGCCTGTGCCGGCTGTCGCCGGAAGCGCTCGCTCACGTAGAACGTAACCGGGATGATGAAGATCGCGAGCATCGTCGCCGCCAGCATGCCGCCCACCACCGTCACGCCCAGGATGTTTCGCGAGTTGGCGCCCGCTCCGGTCGACAGCACGAGCGGCAACACGCCCAGGATGAAGGCGAACGCGGTCATGAGGATCGGACGCAGCCGGATGCGGGCGCCGGCAAGCGCAGCGTCCGTCAGCGAGGCACCGCGCTCGTGCTCCGTCTTGGCAAACTCCACGATCAGGATGGCGTTCTTCGCCGCGAGGCCGATGACCATGATGAGTCCTATCTGAGAGAACACATCGAGCTCGTATCGCGCGAGCCACAGCGCGGCCAGGGCGCCGAGCACGGCGATCGGCGTGCCGAGCAGCACGCCGAACGGCAGCGTCCAGCTCTCGTAGAGCGCCGCGAGGAGCAGGAAGACGACCAGCAGCGAGACGCCGAAGACCGCCGACGCCGGCACGCCCTCCGCGGCCACCTTCTCCTGGAACGACATGCCCGAGTAGTCGAACCCCATGTCGCGCGGCATCGTCTGCGCGAACACTTCCTGCAGTGCCTGCATGCCCTGCTGAGTGCTGAATCCGGGGGTCAGGACACCGTTGATCTGCGCCGACCGGTATCCGTTGAAGCGGACGGTGAACTCCGGGCCGTTGACAGGCTTCATGGTCACCAGCGAGGAGAGCGGCACCGCCTGGTTCTTGGCGTTGCGGACGTAGAACTGAGCGACGGTGTCGGGCGTGGTGCGGAAGTCGCCTTCGGCCTGGACGTACACTTGCCAGACGCGGCCGAACTGATTGAAGTAATTCACGAAGGCGCTGCCCATGAAGACCTGGAGCGTCTGGTACACCGACGCGAGATCGATGCCCTGCTTCAGCACCTTGTCCCGGTCGACGTCGGCGAAAAGTTGCGGCACGCTCGGCAGCAGCGTCGTGAAGAGCAGCGCGAACTCGGGACGCTGACGCGCGGCCGCGAGGAACTTCTCGGTGTTCTGAGCCAGGAACTGCGGATCTTTGCCGGCGCGGTCCTCGAGCATGAACGTGATGCCACCGGAGGTGCCGATACCCGGGATGACCGGGGGCGAGAATGCGAACGCCTGCGCCTCGGGCACGCCCGCGAGCCGGCGATTGAGATCGCGCATGACCGCGTCGGCGGTGAGCCCGTGCTTGTCCCGCTCCTTCCAGTCCTCCAGCGTGACGAAGTAAAACGAGTTGTACGTCGTGAAGGCGAAGCTCAACAGGCTGAAGCCGGCCACGCCGGTGGCGTACTTGACACCCGGCGTCTGCTTGAGGATCGCGTCGATCTCGTCGTTGACCGCCGCCGTGCGCTGCAGCGATGCGGCCGCCGGCAGCTGGACGTTCAGGTACAGGTAGCCCTGGTCCTCCTCCGGTACGAATCCACCGGCCAAGCGTGAACCGATCAGCCCCGCGAACCCGGCGACGACGAGCAGCAGGAGCATCGAGAAGGCCGACTTGCGGATGAGATGACCGCACGCTCCCACGTACCCGTCGGTCGCTCGTGCAAACCAGCGGTTGAAGCCGCGGAAGAAGGCACCGAGCGGACCACGCATCTCTTTCTTCGGCCGCAGGAGCAGCGCCGAGAGGGCCGGGCTCAGCGTCAGCGCGTTGAAAGCGGAGATGACGACTGATACGGCGATCGTCACCGCGAACTGCTGGTACATGCGCCCGGTGATGCCCGGGATGAACGCCGTCGGGATGAAGACGGCGGACAGGACCAGGGCAACGCCCACGACCGGTCCGGACACCTCCTCCATCGCCTTGAAGGCGGCGTCGCGCGGCGACATCCCGTGCTCGATATGGTGCTCGACGGCCTCGACGACGACGATGGCGTCGTCGACGACGAGGCCGATGGCCAGCACGAGGCCGAACAGCGACAGCGTGTTGACCGAAAAGCCCAGCAGCGGGAACACCATGAACGTGCCGACCAGCGAGACCGGGACCGCGAGCAGCGGGATCAACGTCGCGCGAAAGCCCTGCAGGAAGACGAAGACGACGAGGACGACGAGGATGACCGCCTCGAACAGCGTCTTGACGATCTCATGAATGCCCTCGGTCACCGCCAGCGTCGTGTCGAGCGCGGTCACGTACTCGAGATCGTCGGGAAACCGCGCCTTCGCTTCCTCCATCAGCTTGGTCGCAGCCTTCATCGTCTCGATGGCGTTCGAGCCAGGCAGCTGGTAGATCATCACCAACACCGCCGGACGACCATCGAGGCGGCCCTGCGTCGTGTAGGTCTGCGCGCCGAGCTCCACACGGGCCACGTCCTTCACCCGCACGACCGAGCCGTCCGGCTTGGCCCGCACGATGACGTTCTCGAACTCCGCGACGTTCGCCAGCCGGCCCTGTGCGCGCACCGCGTACGTGAACTCCTGGCCCTTCGGCGCCGGCTCGCCGCCGATCTGGCCGGCCGGGTTCACCGTGTTCTGCGCCTGCAGCGCGCCGATGATCTCGCTCGCCGTGATGTCGAGCTTCCCCAGGGTGTCCGGATTGACCCACAGCCGGATGGCGTACTTGCCCGCGCCGAAGATCTGCACCTGGCCGACGCCCGGGACGCGCGTCAACGGGTCGTTGAGGTTCACGTAGGCGTAGTTGCTGAGGAACAACGGATCGTAGGTGCCCTTGGGCGAGTAGAGGACGAAGATCCCCAGCGGGCTCGTCACCGACTTGATGACGGTGACTCCCTGATTGATGACGTCTTGCGGCAGCTGCGACTGCGCCTGCGTGTATCGCAGGTTGGTGAGCACCTGGTCGTAGCTCGGGTCGGTCTTGATGTCGAAGTTGACGCGCAGGTCCATCTGGCCGCCGGCGGTCTGGCTGGTGGAGTACATGTAGAGCATGTTGTCCACGCCGGTCACCTGCTGCTCGATGGGCGTGGCCACCGACTGCTCCAGCGTCAGCGCATCCGCGCCCGGGTACCTGGCGCTGAGGAGAATCTCGGGCGGCGCGATGTTCGGATACTGCGCGATGGGCAGCTGCACCATCACGACGACGCCCGCGATCACCATGAGGATCGAGATCACCATGGCGACGATCGGCCGGTTGATGAAGAACTTCGCCATCGCCCTACCTCCGCCCGGCGGCGTCGGCCGGCGCCGTCGACGCGAGACGAACCTTCTGCCCGGGGCGCACGCGATCGCCGCCTTCGACGATGACGCGGTCGCCGGGCTTCAGCCCCTCGGTGACCACGTAGAGCGAGCCGACGGTGACGTCGGTCTTGACCGTGCGGACCTCCACAGTCTCGTCGGGCTTGATCACCGCGACCTGATGGACCCCCTGCACGTCCTGCACGGCGCGCTGCGGGATCAACAGCGCGTTCTTCTTCACTTCGACCACGGCGCGCACCTTCGCATACTGTCCGGGGCGGAGGACGTTGCCAGGATTCGGAAAGACGCTGCGGGCGAGCACCGTCCCCGTCGTGATGTCGACCTGTCGATCCAGCGCGACGGGCCGTCCTCGCTTCGGATACACGCTGCCATCGGCGAAGATGAGCTCCATCTCCAGGTCGCGGTACGCGCGCGGATCCGCGTCGCGCCGCCGAAAGACGCCAAGCGCTCGCTGCTCGCTGATCGGGACTTCGGCATAGATGGGGTCGACCTGGGAGACCGTCGTCAGGGGATTGGGATCGTTGGGGCTGACGTAGTCGCCGATGTTCGCCACACGGAAACCCGCCACGCCGGAGATCGGTGCGAGCACTCTCGTATACCCGAGGTTGAGCTTTGCGTCGGCGACCGCCGCCCGTGCGGCCGCGATGTTCGCCTCCTGCGTCTTGACGTCGGCCTGGGCGCGCTCGACGGCCGCTCGCGCCTGCGAGACGCCGGCCTGTGAGTTCTGCACGGAGGCCCGCGTGGCCGCCAGGGTCGCGATGTTGGCGAGGTTGTTCTGAACGGCGTTGTCGAGCTCCTGTTTACTCACCGAGCCGCGCTCGGCCAGCGGCGTGTAGCGACCGACGTCCAGCTCGGTCCGGTGCTGGTCGGCCTCGGCGCGCTTGACCTGCGCCTCGTCCTGCGCGACTTTCGCCTGCGCCTGCTCGAGCTGCGCGACACTCGCGCTGACCTGCGCCTTTGCCTGGCTGAGCTGCGACTCCGCCTGGAGCAGTCTCGCCTCCGCCTGCTCGAGGGCCGTCTGGTAAGGCCGAGGGTCCACCTGGAACATTAGCTGGCCGGCCTCTACCACCGAGCCCTCCGTGTAGTTCTGGGTCATGAGGTGGCCGCCGACCCGGGGGCGGATCTGCGCGGTGATGTAGCCCACCAGCGACCCGACCCATTCGGCCGAGACGGGGACGTCCCGCACGATGACGGGCTCGACCTTGACCACCGGCGGCGGCGGCGCAGGCGCGCCGGCACGCGAGCCGTCGCCACAGCCGCCGAGCATGGCACCGAGCACGGTCGCGATCAGTAAGGATCGGCAATCCCTCATCACGAGTGCGTTCCTCCGCTGCGGCCAGAGTGCACGGCGTGCGCCAAGCGAACACGGCGGCCAATCTCCGACGTACTGCGCGCGATTCGACGCGGCCGTAGTTCGCACGGCCACGTTCGAGTGTGGATTCGCACATTCACGTGTGATCGCGCACAAACCGTACGTCGAGAGGCGGGAAGACGCAGTGGTGCGATCCTTGCGTCCGGACCAGCGGCATGAGCCAACGCGACGTTGAACGGACGCTCGGCCGCTTGCTGACGGACGCCGGTTTCCGGCGAGCGTTCTTTCGGAATCCCGCCCGCGCCTGTCTCGAGGTCGGCGTTCAGTTGGCCGCGCACGAGGTTGAAGCGCTGCTGCGAGTGCCAGCGCGGGGATTGACCAGCCTGGCCGGGCAGCTCGATGACCGGATCTGTCGTCTCTATATAAAGGACCCGGATGATGACGGCTAAAGCGGCGCGAACGATGCCCGAGACCCGCACGATGGCTGACGTCTGGCGCGAGCCAGCCCTGGCGCCGTCCGGCGCCGGGTTGGCCGTCTGGCAGGCGACCTGGGACTACTACGTCGACGCGTGGCAACGCACGATCCTGTTCTGGGACGTGCTGCGGCAGCGCAGCGAGCAGTACTACGCGGAGAAGGCGAAGCCAGCGCCGCATGTCCTGAGCTTCGACGCGGACTTGCTGCTGGACGGGCGGACGTTCGAGCGGCCCGTCAATTACGGGCTCGTGCGGATCAAGCCGCCGCGGGGCGTCGTGATCGAGCCGAAAAAACGCCCGTTCGTCGTCATCGATCCGCGCGCCGGGCACGGACCGGGAATCGCGGGCTTCAAGGCCGACAGCGAGCTCGGCGTGGCGATGCGCGCCGGCCACCCGTGCTACTTCGTCGGCTTCACCCCGAACCCGATGCCGGGACAGACGATCGAAGACGTGATGTGCGCCGAGGCGGTGTTCCTCGAGAAGGTCATTGCGCTTCATCCCGATGCCGACGGCAAACCCTGCGTCATCGGCAACTGTCAGGCCGGCTGGGCGGTGATGATGCTGGCCGCGACCCGGCCCGAACTGTTCGGACCCATCATCCTGGCGGGCTCTCCGGTGTCCTACTGGGCCGGACTCGAGGGGAAGAACCCGATGCGTTATAGCGGCGGGCTGCTCGGGGGAAGCTGGCTGACCGCACTCAGCAGCGACCTCGGCGCCGGCAAGTTCGACGGCGCGAATCTCGTCGCAAACTTCGAGAACCTGAACCCGTCGAACACGCTGTGGACGAAGCACTACAAGGTATGGTCCAACGTCGACACCGAGGCGCAGCGTTTCCTCGAATTCGAGAAGTGGTGGGGCGGCCACGTCAACCTCAATGCCGAGGAGATCCAGTGGATCGTCGATCAGCTGTTCGTCGGCAACCGGCTCGCCACGGCCGAGATCATCACGCGCGACGGCGTGCGGATCGATCTCCGGAACATCAGCTCGCCGATCGTGTGCTTCTGCTCCAAGGGGGACAACATTACCCCGCCGCAGCAGGCGCTCGGCTGGATCTGCGATCTCTACGATAAGGACGAGGACATCCTCGCTCAGGGCCAGACGATCGTGTACGCCATCCACGAAAGCGCCGGCCATCTCGGCATCTTCGTCTCCGGCGACGTGGCTCGTAAGGAGTATGGCGAGTTCGCCTCGAACATCGACTTGATCGACGTGCTGCCACCCGGACTGTACGAAGCCGTCATGACGCGCAAGACGCCGGACGCGATCCATCCCGAGCTCGTGAGCGGCGAGTGGATCGTCCGCTTCGAGCGGCGCACCCTCAACGACATCCGGGCCATCGTCTGCCCCGACCCCGACAACGAACGCCGGTTCGCCACCGTGCGGCGCCTCTCGGAGATCAACCTCGGCCTGTATCGGACCCTCGTGCAACCGTTCGTTCGCGCAGCGGCCAGCGAGCAGACGCGCGAATGGCTGCACACCGTCCATCCTTCGGAGCTGCCGTTCGAGGTTTTTTCCGAGCGCAACCCGCTCATGCGACACATCGCCGAGCTTGCCGAGCAGGTGCGCCAGCAGCGCCGGCCCGCTTCGCCCGACAACCCGCTGCTGCAGCTACAGGCGGCGGTGTCGGAGCGGATAATCGCGGCGCTCGACGCCTGGCGCGACCTCCGCGATCGCACCCTCGAACAGATGTTCCTGGCGATCTACGGCACGCCGGTGCTGCAGGCCGTCCTGGGAATGCGCGCCTCCGATGAGAGCCCACGACGGCAGCCGGGCATGGAACCGGAGCGGGTCGCTTTCATCGAGGAGCGCATCAAGGAGATCAAAGCGCGCATCGCCGAGGGCGGCCTGCGGGAGGCGGTGATCCGCAGCGGCGTCTACATCGGCATGGGGGGCCCGGACGTGGACGAGCGCGCCTTCAACCAGCTACGCCAGATGCGCGCCGAGCATGGCGACCTGACGCTGGACGAGTTCAAGCGGATGCTACGCGAACAATTCTTTGCGCTGATCCTTGATCCCGACGGCGCGGTGGCGGCGATTCC
>DASTCJ010000062.1:0-2333 GCA_035605575.1 Candidatus Methylomirabilota bacterium | reverse complement strand
CCAGCAGCAGGACGCCATCGAGGCCAGACTCGACGCTGCGTTCTTCGCAGCCGCCCGCAGGCACCACGGAGCCGACGCCTGGGACGCCGCCGCCCGCCAAGGAGCTCAGCTGACCTTCGACAACGCGATCGCCTACGCCCTAGGCGAACCGCGCGCGCAGCCCGACCAGCCAGCCTCAATGCCATAGCCGTCGGCTCGACACGCCACGCGTCTTGCCGCCGCCATGCGCGACGCGCGGACGCCTCAGGCGAGCATCGACAGACACCCGGCTGGGACGACGACCAGCACTCGCGCGACCTCCCCTCCCGCGCCGTCGTTCGCTCTCGGTGGCAGGCGAGGCTGTCGCGGAAGTCCGTTGCGATGACCGGGCATCGTCGACGGTGAACGGGAGCGACGCCTGCTGGGCGCGGGGTGAGCGCCGCGGCGCCGTCAGGCGGTCGCGAGAGCGTGCCGGTGAAGCTTGAGGAGAGTGTGGGTGGCGGTGATGAGCCGCCATTCGGTTCTGACCGCGCCTCGGCCTCGTCGGTGGAAGCGGGCCATGCCGCGGTTGTGTTTGGTCTGGCCGAAGACGGGCTCGATCATCGGCTGGCGGCGGCCGTAGAGCTCGCCGCCGCGCTCGCCGGCCAGCACCCGTCGCATGAAGTCGTAGTAGCCGCCGGTCCAGCCCGGCCGTGGCGTCTTGCGTTTGCTGGTGTCGGGTGGGATGAGTACCTGACTGCCGTTGGCGATTGCGCGCTCCATCTGGCGCTGATGCCAATAGCCGGCGTCGGCCAACACGACGCCGGGCGTCTGGTCGACGCCGACGCCCTCAAGCTCGCGGCGGGTGGCGGCGAGCATCGGCTCGAGGTGCCCGAAGTCGCCGCCGGCGGTCATCACCTCGGCGGCGAGGACGATCTGGTACTCGTTGGTGACGGCCTGGGCGTTGTAACCCTGGATGAACCCGCGCAGGCCCTTGACGACGTGTGAGTCCGGATCGGTCGTGTTGATGCGCCCCTCCGGGGTGGCTGGCGGGGTGTAAGGCTTCGGCGGCGAGTGCGTGCCCAACCGCCGCCCATTGCGCATCCGATCGCGGGCCCGGTAGGCCTCGTAGGCCTCGTTGGCGCGGACCTCCGTGAACAGCTCTTCCTCGAGGCGGCGCTTGGCCTCCTTGACGCGCTTGGATCGCGACCGCGGCACCGGCTGCGGCGCGCGATCGCGCTCGGCCTCCAGGCGCCGCTTGGCCTCGCGCAGCCACCCGCGCCGACCCCGCGACGTCGACAGCTCCTCGGGTAGCTCGTCGCCGCGCGCATCGCCATAGAGCTCATCCTCGGCGGCGTCGACGGCCTTGGCCTCTTCGATGATCTCGCGCGCAAGCTGCTCGTAGTCGAGATTCGCGTCGCGGCTGGCGTTGGCATGGACCTTCGTGCCATCGATCGCGATGACGCCGACCTTGGCCAGCCCCGACCGCGCGCAGAGCAGCAAGACCTCGCCGAACAGCCCGGCTATCGCGGTCTCGTGGCGCTCGATGAACCGCGCGATCGTCGCGTGGTCGGGACGCTGCTGCGCGGCGACCACGCGGAAGGCGACGTCCTCGATGCACGCGCGCTCGATCACGCGCGAAGAACGAATCCCGCGCGCGTAGGCGTAGAGCAACAGCGCGACCATCATCGCCGGCTCGTAGGCCGGGCGGCTCTTGCCATCGATGCGATGCGCCGCGTAGAACGGCCACAGATCCATCTCCTCGACCGCCGCCAGCACAAACCACGCAAGGTGATTCTCCGGCAGCCAGTCACGAAGATCCGGCGGCATCAGAAACGACTGATCACGGTCGCACGAAATGAAGCGCAGGCCCATGACCAGGATGGTCATCACCGCCCCGGCCGGCACCGACTTATGCGACAGCCTCAGGCGGAAGCGCTAGCGCGCCCGGCGGGTTTCGGTCGGCCGCTCCAGCCACGCAGCGGCGGGACGAGGACTTGTGAGGGTCGGCACCTCGGAGTATCGTCGCTTCGTCGCTTCACTGGATGGAAGGGACTGTGATGAGACGCTCGTTGCTTGCCCGATCTGCCGCGCTGGCGTTGGCTCTCGGATTGAGTCTCGCAGGATCGGCGGCCGCCGCAGATCTCCGTGCCAGCTGCCCCGGGATGGTGGGTGCGAGCATCGCTGGGCAACCCGGCGCCCGCGCCGAGATCGCGCACGGTTTCGTCGCGGAGGGACAGTCCGAACCCCACCCACCCGGATTCTTCCAGAGCGAGTGGTCTCGGCTGGACCAGCCGCTGGAGGGATGTGTGGAGTACATCACCCCGTAGAGCCGCAGCTCCGCGATTCTCCTCCCCCGTGGCGGTCGTCGAGCC
>DASTCJ010000160.1:0-16511 GCA_035605575.1 Candidatus Methylomirabilota bacterium | reverse complement strand
CCGTGTCGCCGTAGCGATCAGACCGCGGGGCGAGGCCAACCGCATCAACCCACGCGGCGCGGGCCACATCCAGGTTGCCGTGCTGTCGGTCAACGGGTTCGATGCCACGACCGTCGTGGCCGACACGGTCCGGTTCGGTCGAACGGGGACAGAGGCGACTCCTGTCGACGTCGTCCGACGAGACATCGATCGCGACGGGACCGTCGACCTCGTTCTGCGGTTCGCAATCGCCGACACAGGGATCCGCTGCGGCGACACGTCGGCTGTGCTCAAAGGCGTAACGTCCGGCGGTGCGCTGTTTCAGGGAACGGACTTCATCCGCACCGTAAAGTGCAAGCGTTGACGGCCGGCGCGGACGAGGCGGGCGAGCGACGAACTATTTCGTGTCGGTGACGGGCGGCTTGGCCTGCGGGCGGAGCGGCTCATTGCCCACGCGAACGTAGTTGCACGCGCCGTGGATATCGGCCTTGCAGATCGCGCACTGTTCCAGCTTGCCCGTGACTTTCTTGCCGCTCCGGGTGAAGGAGCACGAGTCGCTGTTGGCGCGAACGCAGCTTCCGGCGTTCTCCCAGGCGTAGTCCTCGGTGTCGCCATTCTTGGCGGTGCACGTGCACGTGCAATAGGCCTTCCCGACGACGAACTTGGGGTATCTGGCGAGCGTGTCAGCGGGGGTCAGGAGGAACATAGCAAGGCCGACGACCCAGACGAAGATCTTCACAATCTTCATTGCGCCTCCGCGTTCCGAGCCTAGCACGCCACGCGCGAGCAGACGGAAGGATATCTAGCCGGTATGATGGCGCTTATGCCTTTTTCCAGTCGACACTCCCACGTCGCGGTGCTCGGCGGTGGTATGCAGGGCTGCTGCATCGCGCTCGCGCTTGCCGAACGGGGTGCCCGGGTCACTTTGTACGACCGCAACGACGCCCTGATGACGCAGGCCGCCGTCGTCAATGAAGGACGCATGCATCTCGGTTACATCTATGCCGCCGATGCGAGCCTCGCGACCGCGCGCATGATGATCCGGGGCGGGCTCGCGTTCGCTCCGTTCATCGAGCGTCATGTCGGCCTTTCGCCGGAGGATCTGGCGGCGTCGCGACCGACCACGTATGTGGTGCACCGCGACACTCAGCGGCCGGTGGACGAGCTGGCGGGCTACCTGGCGGCGGTACATGCCCTGGTCCGGGAGGCCGTGGGCGGTCGGAACGACGCCTACTTCGGAGTCGACCTCGCTGCGGCGCCGCGACGGTGGTCCGCGGCCGAGCGTGACACGCTGTTCGACGGGTCACTCGTGCTCGCCGCCTTCGATACGCCGGAGATCGCGATCGATCCTTTCATCCTCGGTCAGGCTGTGCGAGACCGCGTGAAGGGGACGTCGGGCATCGAGATGAGGCTGCAACATACGGTGACTGCGGTCGAGGATGACGGCGCGGCACTACGCGTGATCAGCGACGGGCCCGAGGGGCTCGCGCGCGAGCGCTATGACCACGTGGTCAACGCGCTGTGGGATGGCCGGCTGCGCATCGACGGCACGCGTGGACTGCAGCCATCGCGTCCGTGGATTCACCGCTTCAAGTACGGCGTCAGATTCCGCGTGGCCCCGGGTTCCCTGCCGACGGTGGCGATCATGCTGGGCCCGTTCGGCGATCTGGTGACGTACGGCCAGGGTGTCGTCTATCTCAACTGGTATCCGACGTGCCTCGCGGGAATCTCGCATGCGGTGAGTCCACCCGAGTGGCCCCGGATTCCGGCCGACGCGCGGCGGGGAGACATCGTGGCCGGGACGCTTCACGCGATGGCCGAAATCATCCTTCCGCTGCGCGACCTTGACGCGACGGCGCTGCCGGACTGCACGGTGCAGGGGGGCGTCATCGTCGCCTGGGGCCACACCGACATCGACGATCCCGCCAGCGAGCTGCACCGGCGGTACGAGATCGGCGTGACATCGAACGGCCGCTATCATTCCGTCGACCCCGGCAAGCTGACGATGACACCGTACTTTGCCGGTGTCTGCGCGGATCGCATCGTCGCGCCATGACGCCCCGGATGCCGACGGTCTGCGTCGGCGTCCCGGTCTGGCGAGGCGCCGAGTACGTGGCCGAGACGCTGGAATCGCTTCTGGCACAGCGCGGCGTCACGTTGAGCGTCGTGGTCTCGGTCGACGGTGCCGACGAGACATCCGTGGTGGCTTGCCGGCCGTTCCTTGCTGATTCGCGTGTCGCACTGGTGGTGCAACCGCGCCGACTTGGCTGGGTCGGCAACTCCTCCGCCGTGCTTGCGGAAGCCGTCTCGAAGGACACGGACTACGCCTGTCTTCAGCCCTCCGACGATGTGCTCGAGAACGACTATCTCGGCGAATTGACGGCAGCGGCAGCAGCTAATCCGGCAGCGGCCGTTGTCTATTCTGACATTCAGGGATTCGGGGCGGACGACACGCTGATCCGCCAGTCGACGGTGGCCGGCTCGCCATTCGAGCGGCAGCTCCTTCTCCTGCGCGAGCATTTCGCGGCCGCTCCCTTTCGAGGGCTGATGCGCGCATCGACCCTGCGTTCGATCATCCCGATCGCGGGCAATCGGTGTGACGACTTCGCAGCCGACACGGTCTGGATGGCGCGGCAAGCGCTCCACGGTGATCTCGTGCGAGTGCCGATCGTCTCGTATCGCAAGCGCTATCACGCGACGAATACCCACACCCAATGGTGGACGTGGTCTCACAGACGCAGGATGACGGCATGGATCGTCCACTGCCTCGACATGCTCGCGGTGGCGCTCCAGGCGACCGTTGTGCCATCGGAACGTCGAATGCTGCACGAAGCGGCACTGGGGCGGGTCATGCATCGGGCAGGCTGGACAAACCCCAAGGGAAGCGACCTGGTCGCGATGGGCCGACTGTCGCAGATCGGCCTCGGTCTTCGATTCGAGGCGGGGACCATCATGCACGCGGGCATCGGCCCGACGATGGCAGGGTTTCGCGGCGGGCTCCGCGCGGTGAGCGCGCGGTGGCGGTCGCGAGCGCGCACGTGCTGACCGTCGCGCCGCGCGGCGTCATCCGTCCTCGACCACGGTGGGCGGCATAGCGCAAGGACACGGTATAGCGCTGTATCCGCTTCGCCGCATTGACGCCGGTCGGGCGGCGAACCGATCGTACTCGAGCGTTGGCCTATACTCGCTCCGGAGGTTGCCGATGGCTGTCGACGTCGAAGTGGCGCGCAGGCTGTTCACAGTCGAGGAGTATCACCGGATGGCTGACGCCGGCATCTTCGGCGAAGACGAACGGATCGAGCTGATCGAGGGCGAGATCGTCAAGATGGCTCCGATCGGGCCTCGGCACGCCGGCTGCGTGATCAACCTCACCCGGTTGTTCGTTATCCACCTCGGTAATCGAGCGATCGTCTCGCCGCAGAATCCGGTCGTCATCTTGCCGCGGTCGGAGCCGCAGCCGGATGTCGTTCTTCTGCGGCCGCGGGCCGTTTCCTACAGTCGGGAGCTTCCGGCATCGCAAGACGTCCTCCTCGCAGTCGAGGTGGCCGACACCACCGTCCGTTTCGATCGGATCGTGAAGGCGCGTCTGTACGCACGGGCGGGGATCTCAGAGTTCTGGCTCTGTCTCGCGGCGGACGGTGTCGTCGAGGTCTATCGGCGGCCGAGCGCTGGCGGCTACGCCGACGTGACGCAGCACGGGCCCGGCCAGGCCGTCGCGCCGCTGGCGTTTCCCGACGTCAGCTTCGCCGTGACGGACGTCTTCGCCTGACCGTGCCCGAGCTGATCTTCACCGGAGGATAGGAGAGCGCGATGGGAAAGATTGTGTTCGGCGGCGCGATGTCGCATGTGCTCGATCCCGACTACTACCAGGCGGCGTGCGGTGATATCGGGCGGCAGAAGGTGACGGCGGCCATGGACGCCATCGCAAAAATGGGTGACCGTTTTGCGGACCGAAGAGCCGACGCGCTCATCGTGGTCGCCGACGACCACATGAACGCGTTCTCGTTCAACTGCGTGCCGGCCATCTGCGTGCGGATCGGCCGGAAGGTCCAGCGCATGGTGCAGGATGAGGCGGAAGCCTTCGACAAGGTCCTCGACCACATGCCACTCGAGTATCCGCTGCACGAGGCGCTCGCCAACAGCATTCTCGAGCAGGGACTCCGAAGCGGCTTCGACCTGGCGCTGTCGTGGGAGGCGCCGGTCGATCACGCCTTTCTGAGCCCGGTGAACACCCTGCTGGGCAAGCGTCCCATCCCGCCGCTCGTCCCGATCTTCGTGAACGCCTTCATCGCGCCCCAGCCGACCGCGCGCCGGTGCTTCGAGTTCGGTCAGCACATCGCGCGGGTGGTGGGCGGGAGCTCGTGGAACGCCGGCATCATCGCCACCGGCGGGTTGTCGCATTTTCCGGAGCTGTTGCTGAGCCGGGTCGGTGAGACGGACACGGTCTTCGATCGCAAGCTCATTCACTGGATGGAAACGGGGGAGCACGAGTCGTTGCTGGACCTCACGGCCGACGAGCTGCACAAGACCGGCAGCCACGAGTTCCTGAACTGGATGGTCTTGCTGGGCGCCATCACGCCGGCCCGCGCGGAGGTGCGCTACTTCGGCGAGCTGCCGCGCATCAACCTGGCCGCCGTCGAGTGGAGGCTGTCATGAGCCGCTACGCGATCAACACGCTCCTCTACAACCTGAAAAAGGACCGGGCGCTCCGCGCGCGGTTCATCAAAGACCCCCGTGCCGCCATCGCCGATGCCGATCTGACGGACGCGGAGCGCGCGGCCTTCATCGCCGGTGACATGAAGACGATCAACGAGCTCGGCGGATATCTCCACCTCGTGATGTCCGTCCCGAAGATCGGAACGCACGGGGGGCATTGAGAGACCCCGTAGCACGCGCCATCACGCGTGGCAGTGGCCGTTGCCATGGTGCGCCGGCGCCGGGACGTCGAGGGCCGGGTTGGCGTCGAAGAATCCCACCGGCTTGAGCGTGAAGCCCGCGTAAGCGACCGGCGCGACGGGCCAGTCTTCCGGACGCACGATGTGATGGACGCCGACGTTGTACCAGAGCACGACGTCCGTGTTCACCAGCTCACGATCGGCACGCACGAAGGCCGGCAGTCCCGCGCCGCCGGGATGCTGGTTGGGGTAGTCGCCGGCGGCGTGAAGCTCGCGCTCGTCATGGCGCGTGACCCAGAGATGGTGCGCGATGAAGCCGGCGCGCCGGGCAATGCTCGAGTCGGGATGCGCGAACGCGCGAACATTCTCGCCGGGCACCAGCTTGTACGCGGTCGGCTCGCCAAGCGCATTCGTCGTCTGCGGGCTCACGACCATCCAGTAGCGTCCCGCGAGCGGGTCGACGTCGCGCTGGGCCTCGCCCTCACGTGCGAGCAACCGCGATCGCGTCACCCAGGCGTTGCCGTGCGGATTGTCCGGGCCCAGCGGCACCGCCGCGCTGTCCACCTCGTAGACCGAGTTCTGCGGCCCATCCACCATCATGTCGAGCCGGAAGCTGAACCAGTGCTGATGGTGCGGTCCGTACAGGCCGGGCGCGATGACGGTGCCGTGAGCGGGTCGGACGCCGGGCGCGACGGCGCCGGTCGAGACGATGCCGGTGAGCTTCACCTGACACTCGATGGTGCCGTCCTGGTAGAAGTACCAGAAGAAACCGTACTCGTAATTGCCGACCGTAGCGATCGACGACACGACGAACCGTCGCGAGCGCCGCACCTCGACCTGACCGGTGCGGAAATTGGTGTGCTTCCACAGGATCCCGAAGTCTTCCTCGTGCAGGCAGATCGCGTTGCGCAGCGTCACGGGCTTGCCCTCCGCGTCCGTGACGATGGCATCGAGATAGCGGATCTCACCGAGGCAGTCGCAGCCGAGCTCCAGCGAGTTGGCGAGCATGCCGATGCCGTACTCGCCCTCGTCAAAGGCGTTTTTGCGCCAGTGGGTGGGCGCAGAGTCGCCGTAGGGAACCACCATCTCGGAGAGCGACGCGCGATAGAGGACCGGGCGCACGCGTCCCTGGTCTTCGTACGCGACGGTGTGCAGCACGAGACCCTCGCGCGGCGTGAAGCCGATCCGCAGGCGCCACTTCTGCCACCGCACCTCGTGGCCGCGAAGCTCGAAGCTCGGGCCGTGCTGTTGCACGATCTCCAGTGGCTGGAGATCGGTCCGCGGCCCGGTGGGCACGTGGGGCACGTTGTTCGGATCGCGGAGCGCCGCGGCCGAATAGTTCCCGGCTCGCGGCGGCAGCGCGACCACGCCGTGGTCCTCGATCTCCACGACCTGCATCGCATCCATGTCCACCAGCGCCACGAGGCCCTCGACCGGGCGCGCGTAGCCGTTGTCGTCTTCGCTGGTGCGGATCCAGGTCAGCGCCCGGATCAAGCGCCGGCGCGGATCGTCGGCTCCACCGTAGTAGCCGGCGGACCAGGGATCGACAATGGCCATCTCTGGATCGGCCACGCCGCGCTTGCGCACGGCGTCGAGCCACCCGGGGTTCGATCGGACCAGGCGCTCACATGCGAAGAACTCCTCGACGGTGATGGGCGGCTGCACTCCCTGAACGTCCCGCCACGACACGACGACGCCGCGTCCGAGGGAGACGACCGCCTCGACCGTCCCTCGAGCGCGGCGGTCACGAAGGAGGACGAACGCCTGCCGGTCGAGCGGCTCCTTGCCCGCTACGATCTCCTTGGGCGGCTCGTGCAGGAACACGCGGATGAAGAGCACGTCGTCGTCGACGGTCTTCGTCTTGCGGACAATCGCGACCGCCTGACTTATTTCCTCCGCCGTCAGAGGGTCGAGCGGGTGGAGGGGCACGGACACCGGCGAGACGTTGGTGGTAGTCATGGGCGACCTCACTCAGGAGCGGGGTGAGTGCCGATGCTACCACGTGAAAGCTGGCGACGCGGCATCGACGTGCGCGCAGGTCGTCTCGTGGACTGCACAAAAACGTGTCGAGTCACACCGGCCTGGTGCCCACGATCGTGGGCAGTCGGCGAGAGCACCGGCAGGTTATGACGCTTCTTCGCTGTCGCGGTTTGATGGAGGCCTCGAATGACGCTGGCGCGCTCTACCGCGTGGCGCGCGCTGCGCGTACCAGTCGAGCCAGCATTCCAGGTGTATGGGGAAGCGCCGGTCCCGTATGAACCAGACGCCAAGATTCTCGTGTCCGTCGATGCGGCGACAAATAAAGCACTCTTCGTTGTGGTTCATGCGTCCTTCCAATGGAGCATTCACGATGCCAGCCGCGTTGTAAGGAGCTCCTCGTGTTGAGGAGAATAGTTTTCTGGTCAGCGACCGATGCCCATCGGGTTGCGATCGATCGACGGCGGGCGGAGAATCGACCGCGGTGGCGGCCTGCCCAATCGCGATGACCACGATCCCAACCACGAAGTATGCGAAGAGCGGCGACGTTCACGTCGCCTATCAAGTGATCGGCGAGGGCGCGCAGAACCTCGTGCTCGTGCCGGGCTGGATCTCGCATCTGGAGTACGCGTGGGAGGACCCGTCGTTCTCGCAGTTCGTGCGGCGCCTCGCGGAGTTTTCACGGCTCATCCTCCTTGACCGGCGCGGCACCGGATTGTCGGACCGCGTGAACGAGCTGCCCACACTGGAGCAGCGGATGGATGACGTGCGCGCGGTGATGGACGCGGCCGGCGCCGAGCGGGCGGCCCTCTTCGGATTGTCGGAAGGGGGGCCGATGTGCATGATGTTCGCGGCCACCTATCCATCCCGAACGTCGGCACTGCTGCTCTACGGGACGTTCGCGCGAATGGTGCGCGCGGCGGACTATCCGATCGGCGTTCCGGCCGCGATGTTCGAGCAGTTTCTGGAGCTGGTGGAGCAGTCCTGGGGCACCGGCTCCATGAGCGCCGATTACTTCGCCCCGAGCATGGCGCACGACGAAAGCTTTCGGCGATCCTGGGCGCGCTTCGAGCGCCTTGCCGTCAGTCCCGCCGGGATCAAGGCCTTGCTTCGTGTGACGGAGGACACCGATGCGCGGCACGCGCTGGCCGTGATTCGTGTTCCCACGCTGATCATTCATCGCGAGGGCGATCGCATCATTCGCGCGGAGAACGCGCGGTATATCGCCGAGCGCATCCGGGGCGCAAAGTACGTGGAGCTGCCCGGACGCGATCATTTGCCGTTCGTGGGCGACAGCGACGCCATCCTCGACGAGGTCGAGGAGTTCGTCACGGGTGCCCGGCGCGGCCAGGAGCCGGATCGCGTCCTCGCCACCGTCATGTTCACTGACATCGTCGGCGCCACGGAGCGCGCCGTCGCGCTGGGCGACCGGCGATGGCGCGATCTGCTCGACAAGCATCACGCGGTGATCCGCGAGCAGCTGACGCGGTTCCGCGGGCGTGAGATCGACAACGCCGGCGACGGGTTTCTGGCGGCCTTCGACGGCCCGGCGCGCGGCGTTCGCTGTGCGGGCGCCATCGTGCGCGAGATGCGCCGCCTTGGTCTGGACATCCGTGCCGGCCTGCATACCGGCGAGTGCGAGATTCTCGGCGACAAGCTCAGCGGCGTAGCTGTCCACACGGGAGCGCGGGTCGCTTCATTGGCCGGGCCGGGTGAGGTGCTCGTGTCGAGCACCGTGAAGGACCTCGTCGCCGGGTCGGGTCTCGGGTTCGAAGACCGCGGCGTGCAGGTGCTCAGGGGACTGCCTGGTGAATGGCGCCTCTACGCCGTCGCCGCCGGCTAAAGGATGCGCGATTGGCACCGGCTGGACAGTTTCTCGCCGGCGGTGGGCGCTCCCTGGCCTGCGTTGTTCTCTGAATCTCGCGTCGTTGTAAGCCTTTTGCGCTCCGGCCGCCTTGGTTTTCGGTTTGCACTGTCGCGTATCCAGGCCAATGCTGGACGGACTCCGGATACTCGTTGTCGATGATGACCCGGTCGTTCGCGGGCTCTACGTCTCCGTGCTGCAAGACGCCGGCGCGGCCGTCGTCTCGTCGGGGCTGGCCACCGAGGCGGTAGACCTCATCGACCTGCAGGCGCCCGACGCCGTGGTGACGGACCTCCAGATGCCGGAGCGCGACGGTGTCTGGCTGCTGGACGAATTGAGGACGCGGCTGCCTGGTGTGCCCGTGATCGCCGTGTCGGGACATCTGCACGACCGGGGCCTCGTCGAGCTGCGCCAGCTCGGCTTCTTCGACGTCCTCGCAAAACCGATCGGTCTATCGTTGCTCACCAAGACGGTGGCGCGAGCGGCGGGTCGGTGACCTCCGCATCCAGTGTGCGCCATCGCGTCGGTCATCTGCCGGTGGGCAGCGTCTCGCCGTGCCGCTGACGACTGACGACGTGCAACAGCTCATCGACGACAACGACACACTGCTGCGTCGGATGGCCGAGCTCGGTATCGAGGCGGCCGACGTCGCGGCGGCGCTGACGAGCAGGGGGGCGCCGCCGCGGGAGGCGTTCGTGCAGGAGCTTGTCGAACTCGGGCGCTTGTTTGTCGCGCTTCGCAGTAATGCATTCGAGGCGGCGGCCAGTCTCGCGCTTCCTCTGCCACCGCACGAGACGGTGACGTCGGCCGCTGACCTCAAGACGATGCTCGCCGCGCTGCGGATCAGCGTCGAAGCCGCCAAGCGACAAGCTGATCTTGCCGAGGCTCGTGAATCCGCGCTGCGGATCCTCGACCGAATCGGCCTGCTCGCGCATGTCGATCACAGCACGTTCGAGCCTCTGCAGCGGTGCCAGGAGCAAGCCCGCACACTGCGAGCGGCGCTCGAGCAGCAGAGCGGTGCGCCCGATGCCGGCGCCATCGCACCGTTCGCCGACCTCCTGCAGTTCATCGCCTCACATCAGGACCTGGACGACGAGAAGTGGGGTGCGCTGCAAGACAGCGTCACCGAAGCCTTCGGCGCGTCGCTCGCAATGGCGGCCGGACGCGGCCGCCTCCGCGCGAGCTCCGCGTAAGCGGGGACGAATCCTCGGCAGCTCGGCGCGCGACAACCGGCCGGCGCCGATCGAGGATATGCTGGGGCACGCACCTCATCATCATCGAAGGAGAGCGCAATGGCGCGAACCGCGATCCAACCCGCCGACATGGCCGATCCGCGGCCCCGTTATACCCATGGCTGGCGCGTCGGCAACACCGTCTACGTGGCCGGGCAGCTCGCGCTCGACAAGGCAGGCAAGCTCGTCGGGCCGAACGACATCGCCGCGCAGACGCGTCAGATCTTCCAGAACATCAAGCGTGTCCTGGAAGGCGGCGGCGCCGCCTTGCGGGACATCGTGAAGGTCACCGTGTTCGTGACGGACATCCGATACCGCGAGCCGTACGGCGAGGTGCGCAAGGAATTCTTTCCCGCGGACCCGCCCGCCAGCACGCTCGTCCAGATCTCTGCGCTCGCGATCCCCGGCGCGTTGATCGAGATCGAGGCGGTGGCCGTCGTCGACTGAAGGTCGACGCGAGAGGAGGGAGGACGGCGGCCCCATTCCGCCGCTCGTGCCCATCTTCGTCAACGCCTTCATCGCGCCGCAGCCGACGGCGCGCCGGTGCTTCGAGTTGGTCGGCACATCGCGCGCGTGGTGGGCCGGAGCCCGTGAAACGTGGGCATCATCGCCACCGACGGACTCTCGCATTTCCCGGAGCTCCTGCGCTGCTGGACCTGACTGCCGACGAGCTTCACAAGACCGGCAGCCACGAGTTCCTGAACTGGATGGTGCTGCTGGGCGCGATCACGCCGGCCCGTGCCGACGTGCGCTACTTCGGCGAGCTGCCGCGCATCAACCTCGCCGCCGTCGAATGGCGGCTGTCATAGAGCCGCTACGCGGTCAACACCCTGCTCTACCAGCTGAAGAAGGACCGCGATCTCCGCGCCCGTCCCGAAGATCGAACGCACGGCGGCCATTGAGCGACACGTCAGTTGCAAACCAGCTGGCGTGGTGCGTGGGTGACCGGCTCCGACCCTCGCGCGGTGATGATCGACGTCTCGCCCAGCGACATGGAGAGTCCTGTGCGGCTGTTGAGCAGGATCATATGGATGAAGAACACCATTCCGGGCGCCAGTACTTGCGGATGATCGGCATAGATCATCGGTTCGTCCATCCAGGTTGGCGGATACGTCGCTCCGAGCGTGTACCCGCACGCGTTGAGCATGTGGTCCTTGTAGCCCGCCCGCGTGAGGACCCGGGCGTGGGCGGCGAAGATGTCGCCGACGGTCCGTCCCGGGCGAAGCGTGGCCTCGCACGCGGTGAGCGCCTCGCGGCAGGCGCGGAACATGTCGCGGTGCCGTGCATCGACACGACCCGTCACGACCACGTTCATGAGGCACGCGTGGTAGTGGCGATAGGCGGCAGCGAACTCGAACGTCACCTGATCACGCCGGCCGATGGGAGCGTGGCCCGTGTGGTAGCGGACCAGCAACGCCTCGCGGCCGCTTCCCATCGGCCACCGGCTCGCCGAAGGGTCGCCGTCGCCGGAGAGGATTGACTTCATCATCTCTCCGTAGATGGCGCCGGGCGCCGCGCCGGCCACCGTGAGCCGGTTGGCCACGGCCAGCGCCTCGTCGGCGAGCTCACCCGCGCGACGCACATAGCGCAGCTCGGCCGGACTCTTGACGAGGCGCAGCAGTCGCAGGAGGTCGCTCGCGTCCTCGCTGCGACAGAAGCCGCCGAGCGCGGCGTCGACCATCTGGCCGCGCTGCGCAGTGAGTCCATAGGCGTGGTACTCGACGCCGAGCCGCTTGCCACGGCATCCGAGGCTGTCGAGCATGTCGCGGAGGTCCTCCGCCGGTGTCGCGCCCTGACGGTCGCGCCAGATTCGCACATCCTCGACGACCGAGGTGAGGCGCGCCTGCCGGAGGTCGGCGGAGCGCGTGCAGAGTGCGAGCGTGCCGTCGGCCCCCAGGTACATGCCCTGGAACATGCTGTAGCCGCTCGTGTCGTAACCCGTCAGGTAGTACATGCTCTCCTGCCGGAAGAGCAGCAGACCATCCAGACCGCGCGCGATCATTGCCCGACACGCACGGCGCCGCCGGGTCGCCAGCTCGCTGTTGCTGAAGTGCAGGGCCATCAGACTCTCTCTCCGCGTCCGCGGAGCAAGGCGCTGCCGCCGAGGACCGCGATGGTGACGGCGATGAGGAACGAGCTGACCGCGGCGATCGTGGGATCGACCTCCAGACGGAGACTGTTCCACACGCGCACGGTCAGCGTCTGCACCTCGACGCCCGCGAGGAACAGCGGGATCAGCAGCTCGTCAAAGGACGTGAGAAATGCAAACAGCGCCGCCGACAGCACGCCCGGCATGATGAGCGGCAAGGTTACCCGCCGCAGCGCGGTGAGGCGGCTCGCCCCGAGGCTGAGCGCGGCCTGCTCGAAGCGGACGTCAAATCCCTGCAGGGTGGCCGCCATGATGATCACCACGATGGGCAGCGCCAGCACGGTGTGGCCCAGGGCCATGGCGAGGATGCTCCCGGTTGCCTTCAGCCGCACGAAGAAGAAATAGAGTCCGATCGCCGTGATGATCGTCGGCACGATCATCGGCGAGAGCAGGAAGGCGTAGATCGCGCCCTTCCCGCGGAACCGGCCGCGCACCAGCGCCAGCGAGGCGAGGAACCCGAGCACGGTGGCGAACACCATGGTGAGCGCCGCCACCTGCGTGCTCACCCAGATGGCCTGCCGCCAGGAGGCGACGCCGAAGAAGCGCTCGTACCAGCGGAGCGAGAGGCCGGGTGGGGGGAAGCGCAGATAATCGGCGCTGCTGAACGAGACGATGACGATGATGACGACAGGCGCAATGAGGAAGAGAAGGACGAGGGCAGCCAGCCCGGTCACCGCGATCCTGCCCGGGCCCATCAGCTGCGCGCCTCGAACACGCGTTCCAGCCGCACGATCCGGTTGTAGCCGACGAAGCCGATCAGCGTCAGCACCAACAGGATCACCGCGAGCGCGGAGGCGAACGACCAGTTGAGCGTGAACTCCACCTCGCGCTCGATGAGCATGGCGATCATGACATCCGACGGGCCGCCCATCAGTGCGGGCGTGATGAAGAATCCCAGGCTGAGGATGAACACCAGCAGCGTCCCCCCGGCGATCCCCGGCACCGACAGCGGGAGGAATACTTTCCGGAACGCCTGCCAGCGCGAGGCGCCCAGGCTGTGGGCCGCGCGGATGAAGGCGGGGTCGATGCCACGCATGACGCTATAGACGGTCAGCACCATGTAGGGCAGCAGGACGTACGTCATCCCGATCAGGACGCCGCCTTTGTTGTAGAGCAGCGGCAGCGGCACGTCGGTGAGTCCGAGCCACGTCAGGTACTGGTTCACGACACCGTTCCGGCCGAGAAGGACCATCCAGGCGTAGGTCCGCACGATGATGCTCGTGAAGAATGGCAGGATGACCACGATCATCAGCAGTTGGGCCACGCGTGGGCGAAGCGTGGCCAGCAGGTAGGCGAGGGGATAGCCGAGCGCGAGGCAGAGGAGCGTCACGAGCGCGGAGATCTCGAACGTCCGCCAGATGACGGTGAGGTAGACCGGGACGCGCCAGATCTGGGCGTAATAGTCCAGGGTGTAGCCGACGCGAGGCTTGTAGATGCTTCGATCCGCGACACCGAGCAGCGGATAAACGAAGAGCGCGAGCAACACGAGGACGGCGGGCACCAACAACAGGAGATAGCGCCGGGCCTCGCGGCGCTCCGGCGTCAGCGAGGCGTCGACCGAGGCCACGGGTGCCGCCGCGTCATCGGTCGCGATCATGCGTCGCCGCGCGGAAAGATGCGCGTCTCGTCGGGCGACCACGCCAGCGCCACGGATTGGCCTTCCGCGTGCTGGCGGAGACCGAGGCGATTCGGGACCTTCACCGTCATCACGCCGTCGGCGCCGAGAGCGACGCGATAGCGGGTCGTGTCGCCCACGTAGATCGCCTCCTCGACGGTGCCCTTGCACGAATTCAACGCCCCGCGCTCCGAGGCGCCCGTCGCATCGTCGACCGGCACGAGCTTCTCGGGCCGCACCGCGGCGGTGACCGGCTGTCCCGGCTGGAGCGGCACCGCACCGACGCCGCGGAGCTCGAGCCCGCCGGCGGCGCGGACCAGCCAGCGCCCGGCGGTCGGCGCTCCGACGGTCACGCCGTCCACGAAGTTCGATTCACCGAGGAAGTCGGCCACGAACCGCGTCGCCGGCGTCTCGTACAGCTCGGCCGGCGTTCCCAGCTGCTCGATGCGGCCGCGGTGCATCACCGCCACGCGGTCGGACATCGTCAGCGCCTCCTCCTGGTCGTGAGTCACGTAGATTACCGTCACGTGCAGCTGCCGCTGGATGTGTTTCAGCTCGAGCTGCATGTGCGCGCGGAGCTTCTTGTCCAGGGCGCCGAGCGGCTCGTCCATCAGGAGCACGCGGGGACGGAACACCAGCGCACGCGCCAGCGCCACGCGCTGCTGCTCGCCACCCGAGAGCTGGCGTGGCAGTCGCCGATCGTAGCCCTGGAGCCGCACGAGCTCCAGCGCCTCGCCGACGCGCCGTCGGATCTCGGCCCGACGCGCGCGGCGGATCTGGAGGGGGAACGCGATGTTGTCGAAGACGCTCAGATGCGGGAACACGGCGTAGCTCTGGAAGACCATGCCGAGCTCGCGCTTCTGCGGCGGCAGCCCGGCCATGGGATTTCCGTCCACGAAGACCTCTCCGCGGGTCGGGTAAGCAAACCCCGCGACCATCATCAACGTGGTCGTCTTTCCCGAGCCGCTTGGGCCGAGCAGCGTGAAGAACGACCCCCGGTCGATGGTCACGGAGACGTCCTGCACCGCGACCACCGACCCGAACGTCTTCGTCAGCTCGTGGAGTCGTACCTCTCCGCCGCTGCTTACCCCTTCTGCAGGAGCCACTGCGACCAGCGCTCGCTCACCTTCGAACGGTTGTCGGCCCACCACTGCGCGTTGTGTAAGAAGGCCTTCTGCTTGTGCTCGGGCGCCGACGGCAGCCGCGCCGCCAGGTCCGGCTTGATGTGCTTGAAGGCCTCGCGGTTGGTCGGGCCGTAAGGGATGAAGCCGGCGTGGGCGGCCTGGATCTGCGGCTGGCAGGCGAACTCGATAAAGCGCTGCGCGTTCTCCGCGTTCTTGGCGCCCTTCATGATGCCCCAGAACTGCACCTGCAGCGCGGCCTCGTTCCACTCGATGGCCAGCGGCGCGCCCTTGTCGGCGACGGCCTGCAGCCGCCCGTTCCAGATCGACCCCAGCACGACCTCCTTGTCCGCCAGCATCTGCGCGGACAGCGCCCCGGTGTCCCAGAACTTGCGGATCGCGGGACGGACACGGTCGAGCGACTTGAACGCGCGGTCGAGGTCGATTGGATAGAGCTTGTCCTTCGGGACGCCGTCGGCGAGGAGCGCGAACTCGACGTCGATCGCGCCGGCGGCGAGGTCGGTGAGCATCCGCGGCCCGGGGAATCGTTTGAGGTCCCAGAACTCGGCCCAGCTCTTCGGATGCTTGCCGGTGGGGAAGACCTGCGTGTTGTAGCCGAGCACCGTGGAGAAGTAGATGTCGGCCACCATCGTGTCCCGCCGGTGGTCCATGTCCTCCGGGTTGGTGAGCTTCCAGGCCTTGTAGTTGATCTTGTCGAGCGCGCCCTTCTGGTTGAGCGATAGCAGCCCCAGCTCGCCGGCGTCGACGATGTCGAGCTCGATGTTTCCCGACTCGAACATGGCCAGCAGCTTGCCAAGGCTGGCCGGGACCTTGACGACCTCGATCCCGGTCGCCTTCGTGAACGGCTCGAAGATCGCCTTCACGTTCGCTTCCTCGTACGAGCCACCGATCGTCCGGATGACGACCTTGCCGGCTCCACTCGCCGGGCGTGTCCAGACGAACGGGCCGGCGGCGGTCGCGGCCACCGTGGCCGCACCGCGCAGCCACGCGCGGCGCGTGAGTTGGTGTTCGCTGCGCTCGATCATGGGATCCTCCTTGCGCGTGGGAGAGGACAGCCCGGCCTGGAGAGTGTGTCGGGGGTAGCACGCCGGTTTGCCCGGTGTCAAGGCGGGTGGCTTATGATGGCCGACGTGAACGAGGAGGCAGGGCGCGTTTTCTCACGAGCGGAGTACGAGGATCGCCTGCGAGCGGTGCGCGGCGAGATGGCCGCCCGGCATGTCGATCTCCTGATCGTGGACGAGACGGAGCATCTCGCCTACCTCGCCGGGTGGCACGCGTCGGGCTCCCGCTATCACGGCTGCCTCGTGCCGGCGGATGGCGATCCGGTGATGGTGTTCCGCCGCCTCGACGAGCCGGCGTTCCTCGAGCGAAGCTGGCTGCGCAAGCGGCTCTGCTTCGCGGACACCGAGGACCCGGTCGAGGTCATCGCCCGAGCGATCGCGGCGCGTCAGTGGGACGCGGGTCGCATCGGCGTCGAGACCGACTCGCACTACCTCACCGTGCAGACTTACGAGGCGCTCCGGCGCGCCCTGCCACGCGCCACGTTTGTCCCGTTCGCGGCGGTCTTGCGTGAGCTGCGGCTCCGGAAGTCGCCGCGCGAGATCGAGTACCTCCGCCGGGCGGCGGCGATCGCCGATCAGGCCATGCGCGAGGGCGTG
>DASTCJ010000158.1:0-17703 GCA_035605575.1 Candidatus Methylomirabilota bacterium | reverse complement strand
CGTTCACCAGCGGCTCGGCGACCTCACCCGCGACCAGGATCTGTCGCGGTACATCCTGTGATGGCCTCCCGCGACCCACGGCGCGCCGAGATTCTCCTGGGGACCCTGCCGTACATCCGCGAGTTCCGCGGCAAGACGATCGTCATCAAGTATGGGGGCGCCGCGATGGAGCGCGCGGACCTCAAGGAGCCGTTCGCGCTCGACGTCATCCTCCTGCGGCTGGTCGGCATCAACCCGGTGATCGTGCACGGCGGCGGCCCGCAGATCGGGGCCCTGATGAAGCGGCTCGGCAAGGAGCCCCGCTTCGTGGGCGGCATGCGAGTGACCGACGAGGAGACGGTCGAGATCGTCGAGATGGTGCTGGTCGGCAAGATCAACAAGGAGATCGTCGGCCTCATCAACCACCACGGCGGCAAGGCGGTCGGTCTCTCGGGAAAAGACGGGCAGCTCCTGCTGGCCCGGCGGCGACTGCACCGTATGAAGAACGGGGAGCTGATCGACATCGGGCTCGTCGGCGAGGTGGAGCGGGTGAACCCCGAGCCTATCCGGTTGCTCGAGGAGCGCGGCTTCATCCCCGTGATCGCGCCGGTGGGCGTCGGCGGCGGCGGCGAGACGTACAACATCAACGCCGATCTGGTGGCAGGGGAGATCGCGGCCGCCCTCGGCGCCGAGAAGCTCATCCATCTCACGGACGTGCAGGGGATCAACGGCAAGGACGGCAAGCTCGTGAGCACGCTCCCGCGCAAGGACGCGGAGCGGCTGATGAAGGCGGGGGTGATCGACGGCGGCATGCTGCCCAAGGTCGAGTCGTCGCTGCGCGCACTCGAGGGCGGCACCGCCAAGGCGCACATCATCGACGGCCGCCTCCCGCACGCCATTCTGCTCGAGCTGTTCACGCGCGAAGGCATCGGCACCGAGATCGTGCTCTAGGGGGCGGTTCATGGACACCAAGACGCTGATGGAGTGGTCGACGCGGTATCACACGCCGAACTATGGACGGTCACCGATCCTCCTCGTGCGCGGCGAGGGCACCCGCGTGTGGGATTCCGATGGGCGTGAATACCTCGACTTCACCACCGGCATCGCCGTCACCTCGCTCGGTCACTGCCATCCCGTGATCACCGGCGCCATCCGCGAGGCGGCCGCCACGCTTCTGCACGTCTCGAACATCTTCCATACCGCGCCGCAGATCCACCTGGCGAAGATGCTGGTGGAACACTCGTTTGCCGATCGCGTGTTCTTCTGCAACTCGGGGGCGGAGGCCAACGAGGCGGCTCTGAAGCTGGCCCGCAAGTACGGCAAGGAGAAGCTCGCCACCGATCGCTACGAGATCATCGCCACGCACAACTCGTTCCACGGCCGGACGCTGGCCACGGTGACCGCCACCGGTCAGCCGAAGTACCAGCATGGCTTCGAGCCACTGCTGCCGGGCTTCAAGCACGTTCCGTACAACGATCTGCGGGCGATGGAGCGCGCCATCGACAACCGCACCGCGGCCATCCTGGTGGAGCCGATCCAGGGCGAGGGGGGCGTGCACGTCCCCGACGATGACTACCTTCCCGGTCTTCGGAAGCTCTGTGACGAATCGGGCGCGCTCCTGATCTTCGACGAGATCCAGACCGGCATGGGCCGCACCGGCAAGCTCTGGGCCTACGAGCACGGGGGCGTCGAGCCCGACGTGATGACGCTCGCCAAGGCCCTCGCCAACGGCGTGCCGATCGGCGCGATGCTCTGCCGCGAGGAGGCGGCGAGCGTGCTGACCGCCGGCAGCCACGGGTCGACGTTCGGCGGCACGCCGTTCGTGTGCTCGGTCGCCCTCGCGACGCTCACCACGATGATCGGCGAGAAGCTGCCGGAGCGCGCCGCTCGCCTCGGTCGCGAGCTCATGGATGGCCTGCGCACGATCCAGTCGAGCAACCCGCTGATCAAGGACGTCCGCGGCCGCGGGTTCTTGATCGGCATCGAGCTCGCGAAGCCGGCGGCGCCGCTGATGGACGCGTGCCGCGACAACGGGCTGCTCGTGCTGACCGCCGGCGAGAAGGTGCTGCGGCTCGCGCCGCCGCTGGTGACCGAGCCGGCGCAGATCACGCGCGCGCTGGCGATCCTGAACGACGTCCTGGCCAAGGCCGGCTGATGAGACATCTGCTCTCGGCCGGCGACCTCTCGCGCGAGCAGGTGCTCGCGCTGTTCGAGCTCGCGGCCGACCTCAAGCAGCGCTGGAAGGCAGGCCATCGCGACGCGCCGCTGGCCGGCCGATCCATCGCGCTGATCTTCGAGAAGCCGTCGCTGCGGACCCGCGTGACGTTCGAGGTCGGCGTCGTGCAGCTCGGCGGCCGCGCCGTCTACCTCTCCGGCGGCGAGATCGGCCTCGGGACGCGCGAGTCGCCCGCGGACGTGGCGCGCAATCTTTCGCGCTGGGTCGACGCCATTGCCGCCCGCGTCTTCACGCACGCCACCGTGGAGACTCTGGCCCGTACCGCCACCATTCCCGTCATCAACGCTCTCTCCGACTTCGAGCATCCGTGCCAGGCGCTGGCCGATTGGTTCACGCTCTGGGAGCGCGGCCTCGACCTCTCGCGCACTCGGCTGGCCTGGATCGGCGACGGCAACAACGTGTTCCATTCGGTCGCGCTGCTGGGTGCGCTGCTCGGCGCCGAGCAGGTGATCGCGTGTCCGCCGGGCTACGAGCCGGATCCGCGCGTGCTGGCCCAGGTGCGACGCCTCGGCGGCGCGGTGGAGGTCACCGAGGATGCGCGGAAGGCGGCCAGCGGCGCCGACGTGATCTACACCGACGTGTGGGTCAGCATGGGACAGGAGGCCGAGCGCGAGAAACGGCTGGAAGCGTTCGGGCGCTACCAGCTCAACGAGACGATCGTCAGCTTCGCCAAGGTCGGCGCGCTGGTGATGCACTGCCTGCCGGCGCACCGGGGCGAGGAGATCACCGACCCCGTGCTGGACGGTCCGAACTCGATCGTCCTCGATCAGGCCGAGAACCGGCTGCACGCGCAGAAGGCCGTCATCGTCGACCTGCTGGGAGGCTACGGCAGCGATGCCTGATGTCCGCCGGGTCGTGCTCGCGTATTCGGGCGGCCTCGACACGTCCGTGATCCTGCGCTGGCTCATCGAGACGTACCGGTGCGAGGTGGTGGCCTACTGCGCCGACCTGGGCCAGGGCGAGGAGCTGATTCCGATCCGCGACAAGGCGATGAAGACGGGTGCCGCCGGCGTCCACATCGTCGATCTCCGCGAACCGTTCGTCCGCGACTTCGTCTTTCCGATGCTCCGCGCCAACGCGGTGTACGAGGGCAGCTACCTGCTCGGCACGTCGATCGCCCGGCCGCTCATTGCGCAGGCGCAAGTCGACGTGGCGTTACAAACGGGCGCCGACGCCGTGGCCCACGGCGCCACCGGCAAGGGCAACGATCAGGTCCGCTTCGAGCTCACGTACGCGGCGCTGGCGCCGCACCTGCGTGTCATCGCGCCCTGGCGGGAGTGGGAGCTCAACTCGCGCAGCTCGCTGATCGAGTTCGCCCGGCGCCACGACATTCCGGTTCCCGTCACTGCCGAGCGGCCGTACTCGACCGATCGCAATCTGTTCCACATCTCGTACGAGGGCGGCATCCTCGAGGACCCGTGGTCGGAGCCGCCGGAGAAGATGTTCCTGCTGACGCAGTCGCCGGAGGCCGCGCCCGACGTGCCGGTGTCGATCGAGGTGGAGTTCGAGCGCGGCGATCCGGTGGCCGTCGACAGCCGCCGGCGCGACCCGGTCGATCTGCTCACCCATCTCAACCGCGTCGGCGGCGAGCACGCGGTGGGCCGCGTCGATCTGGTGGAGAATCGCTACGTCGGCATGAAGTCGCGCGGTGTGTACGAGACGCCCGGCGGGACCATCCTGCACGTGGCACGGCGGGCTCTCGAGTCCCTCACGCTCGACCGCGAGCTGCTTCACCTGCGCGACAGCCTGGTGCCGCGCTACGCCGAGATGATCTATTACGGCTACTGGTTCGCGCCGGAGCGGCGCGCACTGCAAGGCTTCATGGACGAGTGCGCGCAGGACGTGACGGGCACCGTACGTCTCAAGCTCTACAAGGGCAACGTTACCGTGACCGGACGGCGCTCGCCGCGCTCGCTCTACCGGAGCGACTTTGCGACGTTCGAGGCCGACACCGTCTACCGGCAACGGGACGCCGAGGGTTTCATCAACCTGAACGCGCTGCGGCTGAAAATTCGCTCGCTGCGGGACCGCCGGGCCTGAGCGTGCGGGTCGACGTCGCCGTCACGCCCGACGGTCTGGATCCGGCGGCGGTGGCGAAATCGACGGTCCTCGTCATCGACGTCCTGCGCGCCTCCACCTGCATCGTGACCGCGCTGGCCAACGGCTGCGCCGCGATTGTTCCGGTGGCGAGCCCGGAGGACGCGCGGCGCCGCGCGGCGTCGCTCGACGGCGCGTTGATCGCCGGTGAGCGTCGCGGCGAGCCGCTGGCCGGCTTCGATCTCGGCAACTCGCCGCTCGAGTTCACGCGCGGTCGCGTCGGCGGTCGCACGGTCGTGATGACGACCTCCAACGGAACGCGCGCGCTCATGGCGGCGCGACCGGCGCCGGCCGTGGCCGTCGCCGCCTTCATCAACCACGCGGCGGCGGCGGTGTGGGCGCTTGCGGGCGGTCGCGACGTGCTGCTCCTGTGCGCCGGCGAGCGAGGCGCGCGATCGCTCGAGGACGACGTCTGCGCCGGTATGCTGGTGGAGCGGATCACCGCCGGCGATGCGACAGCGGCGCCGACTGCGGAGGCCGAGCGCGCGCTCGGCGTCGCCCGGCCGTACGGCAAGGACGTCGGGCGGCTGGCGCAGGACTCCTCATGGGCGCGCCACCTTTCGTCGGTCGGTCGGGGCCGGGACGTGGCGGCCTGTCTGGCGCTCGACACCCGCTCGCTCGTCCCCGAATATCGGCGCGACGTTGACAAGATCGTCGCCGCCCGCCGATAATGAGCGCGGCCATTTATCGATCGAGCGAGGAAGCCGCGTGAATCTACCGATCGGGCTGACGATCACCCGGATCGTTGCGGTCCCGCTGCTGATCCTGTTTCTGATCTCCTCCTCCCGCGTTCACGCCCTCATCGCGGCCGCGATCTTCATCGCGGCCGCGTTCACCGACTGGCTCGACGGCGTGGTCGCGCGGCGGCGCAACCAGGTGACCACGCTCGGCACGCTGCTCGATCCCATCGCCGACAAGCTGATCGTGGCCGCCGCGCTCGTGTCGCTGCTGACGATCGACAAGATCGACGCGTGGATCGTCGTGGTCATCATCGGCAGGGAGCTCGCGGTGACGGGCTTGCGCGCGGTCTCCGCCGGCCACGGCGTGATCGTCCCCGCCTCGCGGCTCGCGAAGTGGAAGACGGTCACGCAGTACGTGGCCGTCACCATGCTGATCCTCGAGAAGGGGATCGCGTCGCCGGGCTTTCACGCCCTCGCCACCGGCGTGCTGTGGGTGGCGGTGGCGCTGACGATCGTCTCCGCCGTCGACTACTTCTATCGGTTCTTCCGGAAGGCGGACTACCGGGCGATCGTGCCGGACGAAGAACGCTGGTCGTGAACCTGCTGGCTCTCGCGGCGGCCTATGTCGTGGGCGCCGTGCCGATCGGGTTCCTCGTGGCGCGCGCCTTCGGCGTGGGCGACATCCGCCGCCACGGCAGCGGCAACATCGGCGCCACGAACGTCCTGCGCACACTCGGGCGCCTGCCGGCCATCATCACGCTGCTCGCTGACATCGCCAAAGGCTATGCGGCCGTGGTCCTCGCCGCGTGGATCGCCGGTGACGTGCCAGCGGTGACCGCGACCGCCGCCGCGGCCGCCGTGATCGGCAACTGCTGGTCGGTGTTCCTCGGCTTCCGCGGCGGCAAGGGCGTCGCCACCGGCCTCGGCGCGCTGCTGCGGCTCGCGCCGCTGGCCACGGTGGCCGCGCTGCCCGTGTTCCTCGTCGTCGCCGCGACCACGCGCTTCGTCTCGCTCGCATCAGTGCTCGCCGCGGGGTGTGTCCCGTTCGGTGCGCTGGCGCTCGGCGCCCCGCGCGCGTACGTCCTTGGCGCGCTCGTGGTCGCCGTGATCGTCATCGTGCGCCACCGCGACAACCTCATGCGCCTGCGCGCCGGCACCGAGCGCCGTCTCGGCGAGCGCCGCGGACCGAGCGCCGAGGGGTCGCGCCCGTGATCACCATCGTGGGCGCGGGGAGCTGGGGCACGGCGCTGGCGATCCACCTTGGACGGGCCGGGATGGCGGTCCGGCTCTACGCGCGCGCGGCCCACGTGGCGGAGGCCATCGCCGCCCGGCGGCGAAACCCGTGGTACCTCTCGGACCTCGAGATCCCGTCCGGTGTGGAGGCGACCGCCGACGCGGCCATCGCGCTCGCCGGCGCTGACGTCGTCATCGTGGCCGTACCGTCGGAGTTCTTCGCCGCCACGCTGTCGCGACTCACGCCGCCGCCGCGCGCGGCGGTCGTATCGGCCACCAAGGGCTTCGATCCCGAGCGTCACCTGCGAATGAGCGAGCTGGTCCGCGAGCGATTTCCGGGCGCACCGCTGGCCGTCCTGTCGGGGCCGACATTCGCGCGGGAGGTGGCCCTGGGGCGACCGACGGCTGCTGTCATCGCGGCCACCGACGACGCGCTGGCCTCGGAGCTCCAGGGACGACTCCGGACGCGGGAGGTGCGGCTCTACACGAATCGCGATCTCATCGGCGTCGAGGCCGGCGGCGCCCTGAAGAACGTCATGGCCATCGCCACCGGCATCGCCGACGGTCTCGGGCTCGGCGAGAATGCACGGGCGGCGCTCGTGACGCGCGGACTGGCGGAGATGACGCGCCTGGCCGTGGCCCTCGGCGGCGAGCCGTCCACGCTCGCCGGCCTCGCCGGTCTCGGCGATCTCGTGCTGACCGCGACCGGTACGCTCTCGCGCAATCGCGCGCTCGGTATGGCCCTCGCACGAGGTGACTCGCTGGCCCACGCCGCGTCCAGCACCCGCATGGTGGCCGAGGGGGTGCCGACGGTGCGCACGGCGCTCGCGCTGGCCGCCGCGCATCAGATCTCGATGCCCATCTGCGACGAGGTCGCAGCCGTGCTGTTCTGTCAGAAGGCCCCCGCCGAGGCGCTCGCGTCACTGCTCGGCCGCGCGCCCACTCGCGAGGACGTCACCACCGGAGCGCGCCGTGCCTGAGCTCAGGAAAGATCCGGTGGTCGGCCGCTGGGTGATCATCTCCACGGAGCGCGCACGGCGGCCGTCGGACTTCAACATCGAGCCCGTCCGGGCGCGGGGCGGCCCGTGCGTGTTCTGTGCGGGCAACGAGGACAAGACCCCGCCGGAGATCCTGGCCGGTCGCCCGCACGACTCCGCGCACAACAGTCCTGGCTGGTCGTTCCGGGTGGTGGCCAACAAGTTCCCGGCGCTGAGGATCGAGGGCGAGCTCGAGCCCTCCGGCGAGGGGCTCTACGACCGGATGAACGGCGTAGGCGCTCACGAGGTCGTCATCGAGACGCCGGAGCACGACGCGTCCATGGCGGCCATGTCGATCGACGCGGTCACCGACGTGTTCCTGGCGTTTCGCGAGCGCCTGATCGACCTGAAGAAGGACCCGCGCTTCGAGTACGTGCTCGTGTTCAAGAATCACGGCGAGGCGGCCGGCGCTTCGCTCGAGCACCCGCACTCACAGCTGATCGCCACCCCGATCATCCCGATCATGGTCACCGAGGAGCTCGCGGGCTCGGCGCTCTACTGGCAGATGAAGGAGCGCTGCGTCTGGTGCGACGTCGTGCGCCAGGACCGTCGGGACCGCCGCCGCCTTATCGCTGCCGCCAACGGGTTCGTGGCCGTGGCGCCGTTCGCGCCGCGATTTCCCTTCGAGACGTGGATCCTGCCCGAGCGTCATCGCTCGGCCTACGAGGAGTCCGACGTCGATGAGATCCGCGGGTTCGCCGCGCTCGTGACCGACTTCCTCAGACGGATGAACGCCGTGCTGGGCACGCCGCCGTTCAATTTCATGCTCCATACGGCCCCGCTGCACGACGGACCGCTCGACCATTTCCACTGGCATCTCGAGATCATCCCGAAGCTCACACGGGTCGCGGGGTACGAGTGGGGGAGCGGATTCTTCATCAATCCCGTGCCGCCCGAGGACGCCGCGGCCGCCCTGCGGGACGTCGGCTGACCGACCCTCGTGGTAGAATCCAACCTCGCTGGTCGCGGGAATAGCTCAGTGGTAGAGCACGACCTTGCCAAGGTCGGGGTCGCGGGTTCGAATCCCGTTTCCCGCTCCAGCCAAATGCCACGGCGAATTGCCGTTATGTCGCGGATTGACTATGGCCGACGATAGAACACGTCGAGCGGCGAGATGACGGGGGCCGTCGCTGCCTGTCCGGTGTGCGGCGAGCGGCTTGCGTCGACGAAATCTGCCTGCTCGGAATGCGGCGCGGTGCTCGCACTGCGTCTGGCCGACGCCGCCCGCCGCCGTCTACCGGAGGCCGTAAGACCGCACGTCGAGCATCTGTACGGCCGTACGCGGTCGATCGCCAGTGCTGCGCGTACGGCGCTGGTCGAGCGCCGTCGGGTGGCGGGGGCCGTGGCCGCTCTCGTGGTCACGATCGCGATGTTCGCGGTGTTGGTCGCCGTCATACTCGGGCCCGGAAATACTCCCCTTCGGCGCTCTGTCGTGACGACCGGCGAGCTGCGTCCGAGCAACCGCACGGCACCCGAAACGCAACCACCGTCGCCACCGCGAGCATCGCCGCGTCATGCGTCCGCGCCGCCGGCAACGGATCGGTCTTCCCTCGGCCTCGGAAATCCAATAGCGCTGGCGGTGGGCGTCATGGCTCTCGGTGCCATGTTCGGGACGATCGGCGTTGTAACGCGACGCCGTCGGACGCCGCGCCGGCCGTGGATCGTCAGCAGCGCAGCGGTCGCGGCCGCCTTTTGCTGCGGAGTCGCCGCCGCGTTGATCGTGGTCGCGGCCGTAGACCAGCAACGACTGTTCGCTTCTGCGGTCCCGGCGGCGGGGGATCCGCAGTCCGTCGATGCCTGGCGACGGGAGCGGTCCACCCTGAAGGACGCCCTCACGATGCTCACAGGGGAACATGACGAAGAGCGCGCGGTTGCCACGACTTCGACGTCACCGGCAGAGGACGCGGCCAGCACGTCGCCGACCGCGGACATCCTACGGCCGCCTCGCGTGGCGGCCACGACGCTCGGCGATCGCGTGTGGAGCGACATCCTTCGCGACTGGGAGCGCGTGAAGCGGACGGTCCGCGAGCTGGTGGGCCTCGACTAGCGCGCATCGAGGGCGTCTCTTCCGCCGATGCGAGGATCACGCCCAGCGGATGTTCTGCGACGCCTTCGGTGATGTGGTCAGGCGGATCACCGCAAATCCGTCTCGTTCGATCCGCTCGGAAACGTCGGATTGCGCGCGGCGGTCAACGCCGCCCGGCGGCATGCCGGGGGTGCCGTGGCGCCGGTCGTAAAGAATCTCGACGTCGAGCTCATTCGCGAGCGCGCTACACAGCGCCGCGTAGAGACGCTCGTTCCTAGGTTGGACGATAAAAAGCTTCGTCGGCATCGTGGGGCGCTGTCGTCGGCCCGGAGTCATTTTCACACGGCTGTCTCGTCGCGGGATGGCGTCGACATCGCGGTCTCGGTTCTCCGCGGTGCAATCTCCCGGCCGACAGAGGGTCGAGCCGTATGTGGTATAAGTGTGCGTTCGTCCTCGTCACGGCGGCGTACCCAAGTGGTTAAGGGAGCGGACTGCAAATCCGTTATGCGCCGGTTCGAATCCGGCCGCCGCCTCCAACCTTCCGCCGGCAGCGTCGTCTTGCCGAGCGGCTTCGTTTCGGACTACGCTCCTTCTCGATGAACGCTGACCTGTGCGGCTGTGGTCGACAGGCCGTCGACGTCGTGCGAGTGGTGAGTGACGACGACGTGTTGCTCGTCCCGATGTGCGCCGACTGCATCGAGATCGGCGACGGCGGCGCCGAGCAGAGCGAGCTGTTCACGCCAGCACCGCCACGACGCCCGCTCATGGCGATGCCGGCTCGCGACGAAGATCGTCGGCAGCAAGAGCTGCCGCTCGACGACGTCGGCGACGAGGAGCGCGGCGCGGCCTAGGCGCTCACGCGACCAGCGGCGGCGGATCGTCGTCGTCGGGTTGGTTCTCGTGTCCGGAGCGGGCGTCGCGGAGCGCGTCGTGCACAGAGCTGAAGCGCTTGCCGGCAAGGCTCGCGATGTTGCCGTCGCGCACGACCCACGTCCACTCGTGTCCGGCCGGTCGAAGCTCGATCTTCATCGCGCCCTCCTCCAGAGGACCGGAGTCTAGCCGACCGGCGAGTGCCGGCCAACGGGAAAGAGATTTCCGCGTGGCGGTAAATGTTTCAATGCTCGTAAGGGCGCTTGAGCTTTGCGCGGCGGCGTGTTTCCATGGCGGTGCACGATCCCGGCTACGCATCCTTCCCAAGGAGGCGTCCATGCGACGCTCACGCCTCACGCTGCTGCTCATCCTCGCGGTGCTAGCGCCGGCGGCGCCCGCGTCGGCCGAGTGGTTCCTCGACGGCTACGTCGGCGCCTCGCTCACGCACCACGACGATTTCACGTTCCGCGCCTTCGATGCGGAACTCGAGCGCGACGCCGAGTACAGCAGCTCCTCGATCTTCGGCGTGCGTGGCGGCACCTGGCTCACCGGACTTCCGTGGCTCGGCGTGGCGGCGGACGTCTCGTATTTCCGGCCCAGCGCCGACCTCCACGTCTTTCCCGTCACGGTGCTCGCCCTGGCGCGATATGGCTTCCTGCCCGACGACGAATTCAAGGAAGGCCGCTTGCACGTGTACGGTGGCGTCGGCGGCGGCCTGTTCATCTCACACCTGGACGGCTCCCTCGGGCGATTCGAAGGCTCGGGGACGAGCGTCGACATCGGTCTCGATACCCGCGCCGGGGTGTCCTACCGGATCGAGTCGAACTGGGCGCTCTTCGCCGAGTACCGCTTCACGCATGTATCGCCGTCATTCGACATCAGGCCGTTCGATAACACGACGGAGGCGGACACCACCGTCAACACGAGCCACTTCCTCCTCGGAGTCTCGTACCGCTTCTGAGCGGCCGATGGCCGCCGTGCGATCGTATACTCGGCTGTCAGCGCGTTCAGCGGGGGCGTGGCGTAACTGGCAGCCGCCGAGGACTTAAAATCCTCTGTCCGCAAGGACGTGCAGGTTCGAATCCTGCCGCCCCTACCACCACTGAGGCCCGCTTATTCACCGTTTCTGCCTTCATACGGCTGACTCCAGCTTTGAAAATCATTCGATAACGTCATCCGCGCGCGCGAGGACCGAGCGCGAAATTGTCAGCCCAAGCGCCTTCGCGGTCTTGAGGTTCACAACGAGGTCGAATACGGATGGTTCTTCCAGGGGCAGGTCGCTCGCGCTCGCTCCCTGCAGGAGTCTGTGCACGTAGTAGGCCGCGCGTCGGTATACGGCGGGCAAATTCGGCCCATAGGCGATGAGGGCACCAGCGTCGGCGAAGTCCTTGTACCGAGCGACCACCGGTAGGGACTGCGCGCTCGCCAGTTTAAGGATCTCGCTCCGCTGCCCGGTGAGAGCTGTGTCGTCGAGGACAAAAAGCGCCTCTGCACGAGCCTTCGCTATTGCCTGAAAGGATGGTTGGAGATCGTTGGGGCTGCGCAGAGGAACGCTATGCAGCTTCAATCCGATCCGCTCTCCGGCCGACTCCATCGCCAGTACCTGAGGCTTGTGGGCAGGGTTACCAGCATTTGACAGCACACTGACCCGGGTGATCCCGGGGAGCGCCTCTCGGAGGATCTCCAGCCCTTTGACGGCGAGCTCCGAGTTATTGAAGCTCAAGCCGGTGACATTCCCACCGGGGCGAGCCAGGCTCGCCACCAGCCCGGACCTCACCGGATCCGTGACTCGCGCTATGACGATGGGAATCGTTGCGGTCGCCTTCTTGGCCGCCATGGCCGCTGGTGTGTTCAAGGCCAGGATGAGGTCGACCCGGAGCTGCACGAGTTCATCGGCCAGCGCGGCGAGCCGGGCGTTCTTGCCCTCGGCATTCCGCAGTTCGAGCACGATGTTCTTCGCTTCGAGATACCCGAGGTCCCGAAGCCCGTCCCTGAAGGCCTCAAGGAAGCCAGGAGGGGCTCCGTCGTGCAGGAGCACGCCGATCCGCGGCACCGTGGCGGCTTGCTGCGTTTCGCCGGCGGCCGGCGTGATCAACAGAACAAGAGCGGCGATGCCCGTAGCGAGGCGCGTTACTACCCCAGCACGGACACCTCTGAACCTCCTCATGCGTCGACCGAACTCATCGCCAGGTCGCTCAGGTCAGGTATCCCGTCACCGTATAGGCCCCGGTCGCCGCGAGCCTCCAGAATGGGCCACTCAGAGGCTCAATATCCGAGAACGCGCCGCAGCGCCGCGAGTGACGCGTCGACGCACCACGGCAGGTCGGCCGCCAGTTTTCTCACGCGCGCGGCGTCGCCACCACGCGCCGCCTCTTCCAGCGCACCGGCCAGCGCCGCGAGCGCGCTCAGTCCGAGATTGGCGGCCACGCCCTTCAGCGCGTGAGCCGGCGCCCGCAGCGTGGTGACGTCATTTCCAGGGTCGATCGCCACGAGCTTCTGCAGGTGCGACGCCATCTCTTCGGGGGCGGCCGTGGTGAGGCTCGCGACATGAGCGGCTCCGAGCGCGTCGACCAGCGCACGGACGTAGCTCTCGTCGAGCAGCGTCGGGGCCGGTGGCGGCGGCGGCGAAACGGTAGCCACCGTCGCGCGCGATGCTCCCAATCGGGAAAGGACGCGGGCGAGCGCGACCGGATCGATCGGCTTGGCCAGGAACTCATCCATTCCGGCCTGGTAGCACAGCTCGACCTCGTCCTTCAGCACGCTCGCGCTCAGCGCGACGATCGGCACGCGGCCCGCGGGCGCCGGCAACTTCCGGACCAGGCGTGAAGCCTCAGTGCCGTCCATGTTCGGCATGTGCACGTCCATCAGAATGACGTCGAACGGTGCCTGGCGCGCCGCGGCGACCGCTTCCGCGCCGTCGGTGACGACGGTGACGGTGTGGCCGTGACGCTTCAGCAGCCCGAGCGCGACCTCGCGGTTCACCGGGTGGTCCTCCGCCAAGAGCACGCGGAGCGGTTGCATCGAGCGGCCGGCCGCCTCCGTCTCTCGCGCGATCGGCGCACGCGCGCGGTCGAGCATGACGGTGGCGGTGAACGTGGCGCCCGCGCCCGGCTTGCTGTCGACGCCGATCGCGCCGTCCATGGCGACGACGATCCGCCGGCAAATGGCCAGGCCGAGGCCGGTGCCGCTGAAGCGGCGCGTGGCCGACGCATCGACCTGGGTGAACTCCTGGAACAGCCGCGCCTGCGCCTCGGGCGGGATGCCGATCCCGGTGTCACGGACGCTGATGCGAAGCGGCACGCGGCCACCCGCAGGGCCGCTCAGCATGATCTCGACAATGACTTCGCCTCGCTCGGTGAACTTGATCGCGTTGCCCACGAGGTTCAGCAACACTTGGCGGAGGCGGCCCGCGTCGCCGCGGAGCGCGGTCGGCACGTCGGAGCCGACCGAGGCGCGGAGCACGAGGCCCTTCTCCTGCGCGCGCGGCGTCATCAGCGCGGTCACGCTGGCAACAACGCGTCCGAGATCGAAATCCTCGTGCGCTAGCTCGAGTTTCCCTGCCTCCATCTTCGAGAAGTCGAGGATGTCGTTCAGGATGGTCAGGAGTGCCACGCCGGAATCGCGGAGCGTCTCCACCTGCCGGCCCTGTTCCGGAGTCAGCGGCGTGTCGAGAAGCAGGTGGGCCATCCCGAGGATGCCGTTCATCGGCGTGCGAATCTCGTGGCTCATGACGGCGAGGAACTCGGACTTGGCGCGCGTGGCCGCGTCGGCGCGGCGCCACTCCTCGCGCAGGCGTTGCGCGACGGTGTTGTACGCCTCGACCACGCGCGTGAGCTCGTCGCGCCCTTCGACGCGAACGGGGACACCGAACTCGCCGCTCTGCATGCCGCGCGCCGAGCTCTCCAGTGCGTGGACGGCGCGTCGCATGCTCACGTAGAACCCGAGCCACAGGTAGACGACGACGCCGACGACGCCGGTCACCAGCGCCAGCAGCAGCGCGCGGTGGGTCGCGAGGGTGCTCGCGCGGCTGCGCAGCTGGTCCGCGAGCGCGGCGGCCGCGCGGTCGTAATGCGCCCAGACCGCGGCGACGGCGACGTGGTGGCGCCCGATCACCTCCTCCGCCGACGGCGGCGAAGCGTCGCGGTGTGCCAGCGCTGCGAGCTGCTCGACGGCCGTCCACGTCGCGGCGAGCGCCGGCTCTACGATCGGCCGGAGCTGCGGGGTCGCGCGAAAGGCGACGGCGTGGCCGCGGTCGAGCGCGGCCTTTTCCATCTCGACGAGCCGCAGCGCCACGAGCGCGTCGGCGCGGTCGGCGGGACGGGCCAGGTGGATGCCGAGCGCGTTCAGGTGCCGGGCCAGCGCGGGAAGGCGGCGTACCACCGCGTTGATCAGGTAGTACGACTCGAGCTGCGGGTCGAGCATGAGGCGCGACGTATCGCCGACGTGATTGAGCAGGGCCGACGTCTCGGCGATCAACATGCCGGGGCTGATGGCCTCGTGCACGACGCGCGGGCGCAGCGCGCTCCACATATCCGTCGTTCCGAGCGTGCGGCCGATCCGTCGGTCGGCCGCGTCGACCTGGGCGGCCGCCGCGCGAATCCGCTCGCCGAGCTCCCGGTCATTGCGTCCGCCCGTGATGGTGGCGCGCGCGTCGGCCTCCGCGAGCGGCTCCAGGACGGCTCGCAAGGCGGTCAAGTACTCGACGCCGCGGAGCTCTTGCCGGGCATCGGCGAGACGACGGTCGAGCTCGGCGAGCCAGAGCGCCGTCAGAAGGCCAAGCGGAATGGCGACGAGCAGCGACAGCAGCAGGAACTTGTGCACGGTGCGCAAGCGCTGCATCAGGATGACGGCCGGAGCCAGCAGCCGATTCATACGACCCACACTGTGTTGACACGGCCGGGCCTGTCTCCCACCATAGCCCCCGCGGGAGGACGCCGATGGGGGGCAAGCTGACGGTCTACGTGGTGGACGACAGCCGCACGCAGGCGGAGATCACGCGGGCCCTGCTCGAGAAGGCCGGTCACGAGGTCATCATTAGCACTTCCAGCCAGGAAGCGCTGGCGCGGATTCCGGGCGTGCCGCCTGACCTCGTGCTGTTCGACTTGATGATGCCCGGGCTCGACGGCTACGAGCTGTGCCGCCGTCTGCGCGCCATGCCGGAGCTCGCGACGACGAAACTCGTCGTCGTGTCGTCCAAAGCCTACCCATTCGAGCGCAAGCGGGCCTTCGAGATGGGGGCCGACGCGTACTTCGTCAAGCCACTGTCGCCCGCTACGTTCGCCGGCGACGTCGAGCGGCTCGTCGCCGGCATCCTCACGCTGACGTTCTGGGGCGTGCGCGGCACCCTGCCGGTGTCGCGGCCTGACGCCCGCCGGTACGGCGGCAACACGCTGTCGCTCAGCATCGATTTCCCCGACGGGCGGCTCTTCGTGTTCGATGCGGGCACAGGCATCCGCGCCCTCTCGGACGCGCTGCTCGCCGCCGGCCGCTCGCGGCTGGACGCGCGCATCCTCATCTCGCACCCGCACTGGGACCACATCAACGCACTGCCGTTCTTCGTGCCGTTCTACATGCAGGGCAACCGCTTCGAGGTGTGCGGGCCGACGCACGGCGACATCGACATGCGCGGTCTGATCAACGCGCAGATGAACAGCGTGTACTTCCCGATCACCACACGGGAGTTTGCCGCCGACGTGCAGTATCGCGATCTCGCCGAGGGCTCCTACGACATCGGCGGGGTCCCGGTGCGCACGATGCTTCTGACTCATCCCGGCAATTGCCTGGGCTACCGCCTCGAGCACGCCGGTCGCAGCATCTGCTACGTCACCGACAACGAGCTCTACCCCGTGGACTCGCCGAGCCGCTCCGACGAATACGTCGAGCGCCTGGCGGAGTTCTGCCGCGACGCCGACGCGTTGATCACGGACTGCACATACGGGGACGCCGAATATCCGCGCTACATGCACTGGGGTCATTCGTCCGTGAGCCAGGTGGCCGAGCTGGCGTGGCGCGCGCGGGTGCGGACACTGTACCTCGTCCACCACGACCCGAGCCAGAACGACGATGCCATCGACGCCAAGCTCGCCGGCGTCCAGACGTGGCTCGCCGGACACAGCGCCGAGACGCGGGTGATCGCCCCCGTGGAGCGCGCCCACGTCGAGATCTGAAGGGCGCTCGACGCCTGAAATCCTGATACGCTAGACATCCATGTTCGCCTCTCCGGGGTCGGTCGCCTTCCAGATCGGTCCGCTCGTCGTGCGCTGGTACGGGATCCTGATGGCCACTGCGATCGTGGTGGGCCTCTGGCTCGGTCACCGCCAGGCACGGAAGGAAGGCCTGCCGGCCGACGACATCATCAGTGCGGGGCAGTGGGCGATCCTCGCTGGCCTCGTGGGCGCACGCCTCTACGAAGTGGCATTCAACTGGGACTACTACGGTCAGTACCCGTCCAAGATCATCGCCGTGTGGGAGGGTGGGCTTGCGATTCACGGCGGGCTGATCGCGGGCCCGCTCGTCGGCGCGCTCCTCGCGTGGAAGTGGCGCCTGCCGATCGCGCGCGGACTCGACGTGGCGGCGCCGCCGCTGGCCATCGGGCAGGCGATCGGGCGCTGGGGGAACTTTTTCAACGAGGAGGCGTTCGGCCGGCCGACGAACTTACCCTGGAAGCTCTACATCTCCCCGCCCCATCGACCGGCCGGCCTCGCGCAGTTCGACTACTTCCACCCGACGTTTCTCTACGAGTCCCTCTGGGACTTCGGCGTGTTCCTCGCGCTGGTCCTGTGGCTGCGACCCCGCTTGCGCAATCGTCCCGCCGCGCTGTTCTTCTGTTACGTCGGCCTCTACTCGATCGGTCGCTTTGCGATCGAAGCGCTCCGCCTCGACAGCTTCTGGGTGGGCTCCTTCCGCGTGCCGCAGATCGCGAGCCTGGTCGGTCTGCTGGTGGCGGGGCTCGGACTGTTGTGGACGCGCCGGCGCTCCGCGCGTCTCGCCGCGGGCTGAGTGGGCGGCGGGTGACAGTGCATGCGCGTCGAGCAGGTGGGTCCTTACCTCTGGCGCATACCCGCTGACGCGGCACCCGGCATGCGGGTGCCGGGACTCGTCGTGGCCGACGAGGCGCTCATGCGGCAGATCCAGACCGATGCCGCGCTCGCGCAGCTCGCGAATGCCGCGACGCTTCCAGGCATCGTGCGCGCTGCTCTTGCCATGCCCGACATCCATCAGGGCTACGGCCTTCCCGTGGGCGGCGTCGTCGCCACCGATGCCGTGAACGGCGTCGTCAGTCCGGGCGCGATCGGCTTCGACATCAACTGTGGCGTGCGCCTGGTTCGCACGGGGCTCGAGGCGGAGTCGCTCAGACCCCAGCTCGGCGCGCTCGTCGATGCGCTCTACTCCGACATTCCGTCCGGCGTCGGCGGGCGCGGAGCCGTCTCGCTCGACGCGCGCGGCCTGGCTCGTGTGCTCGAGGGCGGCGCGGCCTGGGCGGTCGGGGCCGGTCACGGCGAGCGCGCGGATCTGGACGCCATCGAGTCGGGCGGCCGAATTCCA
>DASTCJ010000100.1:0-10408 GCA_035605575.1 Candidatus Methylomirabilota bacterium | reverse complement strand
ACTCTCTCGATGAACTCACCGAGAGTAGGCATCTCCGAGAACTGCGGCAAGAGGTTTTAAGCGACTTCTTCGGCGATGCGAAGCTCGTGAAGCTCTGGAGCGCGAACCGGACGAACCGTGCTGATTCCCGACAAGGTGATCCTCTGAGGCTGTACGACAGTCCCAGACTTTCGGAACAACTCCCAATAGCGCTCGTCGGCGCGTTTCAAACCCAGAAACGGGTCGATGCCTTGCTGAGCGCCAATCACCAACCGGCCGATGATCGTCCGCTGAATCTCGTAAAGGAGAGTTATAAGCGTTGGTGCCTGGGTCACAAAGTCGTACTCAAGGCAGCGCGCATACCAAGAGTTCTCACCCTCCGTAAGGAGAAAGTTAAGGCTCTGCCCGTTTGCCATGCCGTGAAGTGTAACACCGCTACGAACATAGCGGTTCCTGTTGGGATGGCTATAAAAGTCGCGGATTTGGCGGCGATTTAGCAGCTCGTTTCCAAAACCCTGTCCATGAGGTTGACGGAGTGGCGATGGTTGAAGCGGTAGGCGAACTCATCGAGGTACAGCGGCAGGTACTTCTCGCTGACCTTGTGGAACTGGCCGACGATGGCGCGCTTGAACAGCGACCACACGCCTTCAACGCCGTTGGTGTGGATGCTCTGACCGATCGGTCCACGTAGCACGTAAGTCTCCGAATGCTTGACGGCATCGTGAGTGAATTCCGACGAGTCGATCCAGTTGTAGCCGCTGAACTCGTCGGTGTAGACCCAAGTGTTCGGCTTGGCGTGACGACGCACGAAGGCGGCCAGCGATGACTGAGAAACATCCTTCATCGCCTGAAGCCGGACCTTCCCGCTGGTCCGCTCTTTCATTCCGACTACAGGAATTTTATTGGGGCCTCCGCGCCCAGGCCGCCCTTTGGTCTTGCCGCCTACATAGGTCTCGTCAACTTCGACGACCCCGCCGAACTTCTCGCAGAACGCTGCGTCTTCCTTCATGGCGAGCCTGACCCGATGAGCCATGTACCACGCGGTCTTGTAGGTGACTTTCAGATCCCGCTGCAATTGCTTTGCGCTGATGCCTTTCTTGGCCGAGCAAATCATGTAGATCGCCAAGAACCACTTAGTCAGCGGAGTGTGGCTGTCGTGGAAGATGGTCCCGGTCAGGACGCTGAACTGGTACCGGCAATCGACGCACTCGTACAGATGCCGGACCTTATCGGTCTTGCCCTTGGTGTCGAACTTAAAGACCCGGAGCCCGCCACAGCGGTTGCAGCGGAGCCCTTGGGGCCAACGGATGCGCTCGAAATGCTCGATGCAGGCTTCCTCCGTGGCGTATTTGGCCGCTACTTCGATAAGCGACGGCCCCCTAGGGACCGGAGACCCCCCGCCAGTGCCTTCGTTCTTGTAGTCCCAAGAGCGCTTCCGCTTAGCCATGTCCCTAGCCTCCGACCACACTCTAGGGCCGAATCTATACTGTGTCAAGGGGATAATCACCATCAAAAAAAGAGGGGCCGTCAGGCCGGCTCCCATGGCTCGCACACCGGACACGTCGTGAGCCCCGCCTCCTTCGCCTCCGCGATGGTCTTCATATAGCTGCGTTCGGCTTCCGGGATCCGACGCACCCAGCTGCACGTGCGGCGGTGGAAAATTCGCGAGCCGCGTTGCGCGCAGAACGGCTCGCCGTGCTCTTCGGCGACCTCGACCGACGCCGTCGCTGTCTCGGCGAGCGCTGGTTCCATCTCCGATGGCAGGGGCACCGGCAACTCGGCCGCCGCCGTCAACTCGGGGACGGCCGGCGGCGGCTCGATGTCGTGGAAGTTGAGGTTCGTCTCGACCGTCGAACGGAACTCGTCGCTGGCACGCCGAAACTCACGCATGAACCGACCGACCATGCGACCAAGCTCGGGCAGCTTCGACGGACCGAACACCAGGAGCGCGAGCACGCCGATGACGAGCATCTCCTGGAGACCGATGTCGAACATGCGGTTAGAGTAACACGCGTGATCGAGGCCGCCCGGCGTGCCCGAATACGGCAAACATTTTCCGTCCTCGGCCCGCAGAGAGGCGCAACGCGCGTTCCTTCGACGCCATCACGACGGCCACTTGCACGCGTCGCCCACGGTGGGGCACAGGAGTTGCTCTCACCGTGCGCTCCGAAAGGAATGACCGATGCGAAGCCGCGATCGCTACGAGGCGATGACCTCTTTCGTCTTCTCGGGCTCGACGTCGTGGCTCACGAGACCGCACTGCACGATCTTGTAGAGCAGCGCCTTGTAGCTGATCTGCAGCAGCCGCGCCGCCTTCGCACGGTTCCAGTGGACACGGTCGAGGACTTCCTTGATGGCCACGCGCTCGGCTTCCCGTGCGGCCTGCCGGGCGATATCCTTCAGACTGATCGGCGCATCGCCATTCACGGAGGCGGCGAGCAACGGCGCGCCGGCGCCGGTGGGCCGCGCGCCGCGATTGATGTTACCGATGATCTCGATGTGCACGGGACGCGCGGTGCCGAGCACGACCACGCGCTTCACCGCGTTCTCGAGCTCTCGAATGTTGCCGGGCCAGTGATAGTCGATGAACGCACGCATCGTGTCGGGCGGGATGTCGACGCTGCGGCCGTATTGCGCGTTGAACTTCTTGAGGAAGAAATCGACCAGCGGCGCGATCTCGTCCCGGCGCTCGCGCAGCGGCGGAATGCGGATTTCGATCACGTTGAGCCGGTAATAGAGGTCCTCCCGGAACTGGTGGGCACGCATGGACGCTTCCAGGTCGCGATTGGTAGCCGCGATCAACCGCACGTCGGTGTCGATGATCTTTTCGCCGCCGACGCGCGAGAACTCGCCGTCCTGCAGGACGTGCAGGAGCTTGGCCTGGAGCCGCAGCGGCATCTCACCGATCTCGTCGAGGAGGAGCGTTCCCTGATGCGCCGCTTCGAATTTGCCGGGCTTCTGACGATATGCGCCGGTGAAGGCGCCCTTCTCATGACCGAACAGCTCCGACTCCAGCAGCTCGCCGGGCAGCGCGGCGCAGTTGACCTTCAAGAACTGCTTGCCGGCCCGCGGCGACGCCTTGTGGATGGCCCGGGCCACGACCTCCTTGCCGACGCCGCTTTCGCCGCGCAGCAGGACGGTCGTGTTCGTACCGGCAACCTTCGAGATGAGATCCCGAATCGGCTGCATCTTGCTGCTGCTGCAGAGGTTCATCAAAGGCTCGCTCATCGGAGTGTTCTCCTCGTTGACACCGCGTATGAAGCCCTCACCCATACTGGCGTGCAGCGAATTGCACTCGATGTGCCAAGGGTTTACCCACTCCGTGTTCCAGTGATTACAAGGAGTTGACTCGACGCTGCCCTATCGATTACCGCGAGTCTTGTAGAAAATACACCAGGATACCTGCAAAGATTACAATCGGGGAGGCAAGGAAATGGAAATCATGATCGTAGACGACGAGCCCCAGGTAGCCGAGGTCCTCGCGACATCGCTCCAGCGCCAGGGCCATCGGACGACCGTGGTCCACTCCGGTCGTGAGGCGCTCGATCGAATCAAAGCCGGGGCGTACGACGCGTTGTTTCTCGATGTCTCGATGCCCGGGATGAACGGCCTCGATGTGATGGCGGAGGTGCGCCGCATCCGTCCCGCGCTCGCCGTCGTGGTCATCACCGGCCACGCCACGGCCGATGAGATCGAGGACGTCAAGAGGATGGGCGCCGTCGACGTGATCCAGAAGCCGTCGGCGCTGACGCACTATCACCAGGCGATCGAGCGGCTGCACACGCACGCTGAGAAGAAGGGCCTTCCGCGTCTCGGTGACGTGTGATATGCGTGAGCGCGTGATCGCCCGGCTCGTGCGCGTGGCCATCGTCGTCCTCGTGCCGCTGTGGCCGGGTATGGCGCTGGCGCAGCGCCTGCCGCTCGCTCCGTACCTACCGTCGACCACCGCCGAAGATCCACAGCGGCTTCAAATGCCGCGACGGGCGCCGCTCACGATCCTGCCGAGCATCACGGTCAGCGAGGAATACAACGACAACATCAACCTGAGCAACGCGAACCGGACCTCCGACTTCATCACCGGCATCACGCCGGCGCTCAACGTCATTCTCGAGAGTGAGAGGTATCGCCTGAGCGCCGGCTACAACTTCACCGCCGAGATGTACGCGCGTAATCCCAACCGCAACGCCGCCTTCGATCGCCAGAACTTCGACCTGGACACGGAATGGCGCCCGAACGAGCAGCTCACGCTGTCACTGATCGACGGCTTTTCCCTCAGCACTGACACGAACCTCATCTCCCCCCAAGGCGTGTCCACCGGTCGCGATCGGGCATGGTCGAACAATCTACGCGCCGGGCTTGGCTACCGTCTCGGGCCGTTCACCACGCTCCGCACCGGCGCCGGGTATCAGGTGCAGCGCTACCAGGGAGACGAACGTCAAGACTCCGACGTCTATAGCGCCGATGTCGCGATCGATCGCGCGCTGTCGCGGCGACTGACGGCCACACTGGCGTACGAAGCGGCGTACTTCGACATCGATTTCGAGCCAAGCGTCTGGACGCACACGCCCCGGGTCGGGCTGAGCTATCGCCTGACCGAAACGATCACGCTGGCGGCCAGCGGAGGACCGAGCTTCGAAGTGTTCGAGGGCGGTGATCGTGACGACCGTGTGACGCCCGCGGTGGCGGCGAGCTACGATCAGCGGACCTTCTTCGGGGCGGTGCGGCTGGACTTCGACCGCCGGATCGGTGTCGCCGGAGGCATCGGCGGCCCCACGGACAACACGAGCATCCGTGGACGCATCGATGTCACCACGCTGATGCGCGGCCTCACGCTGTCGCTCGGGCCCCGATATTCGATCGTGAAGTCGCACGATGACCGCCCGCGCCCCATCGACATCCAGGCGTTCACGATGCCGCTGACGGCAACGTATCGCCTCACGGCATGGATCGCCGCGGTGGCGAGCTACCAGTTCTTCCGCCAGCGCACGGACGGCGTCGTGATCAGCCGCACCGGCGAAGTATTCGCGGAGGACGCGGATCAGAACCGCGTGTTCGTCGGCCTCCAGTTCGGGTACCCGTTTACCTTCGATCGCCCGTGGTAGTGCAGCCCTTTACTCACGGCGCGCACCCGCTTTCTGAGAATGCACCGGCGCTGACCCCGTAGCCGCGCTCCCGCTGCGACGCGCCGGTGTGCGGTTCGCTGCGGGAAAAATGCATCGACGCACCGCCACCTGCGCGACGCTGCAGCTTTGGCACTGACCTTGCCGTCACAGGTTGCAGGCCGATGACATTCGGCCGACAGCATGCCAACAGCGCAGGGACTTGCACCGTCCAATGGAAGATTTTACGTTCGCCGCCGCTTCGCGCGGCGCACGATCACGACCTCAACACCTTCGAGGCGCGCTCGGCGCGCCTTTCTCGCGCGCCCGGTGAACGTTGAGTCGCACCGGGCGGACGGGCAGTGGGAGACTCGATGAGCAGCAACGAACTCACGCGCACGCTTCGCACTGAAGGCACCAAAGCTTTTCCCCGATCGGGCAGCTTCACGCCCAGACTGGGTTCACCGCACGTGACCGGCGACGGCGCGTCCGAGTCCCTGTGCGCCAAGTCCGCGACATCGCGGTACGGCACGTCTTTTGAACTCTCACTGTCCGCCTCATGGAAGAAAGATCTCCGATGAAGGCCTCGAGTTTCGACGCCACATCGCCGTACGCACCTCCCATAGCCGGCCGACAGGTCCTCGTCGTCGAGAGCGAACCCGATCAGCGACGTCGCGTGGTGGCGCAGCTCACCGCGTGGGGCTACACGCCGCTGGCGGCGTCGACGGCCGAGGAAGCGCTCGAGCTCATCGGTCGCGCCGGCCGTCTCGCGTTCTCGGTGGTCGCCATCCGGCTGCCTGGCATGTCCGGAATCGACCTCCTGCGCCGGGCCGAGGACCTGGCCGCCTCCGGCCCCGTGATCATGGTCGCCGAGAACGGCCACTCGTCCCAGATCGTGGAGGCCATTCAGGCGGGCGCGGACGATTTCCTGCGTCGTCCCTACACCGCCGAGGACCTCGAGACGGTGATCCGCAGCGTGGCCGGTCGGCCACGCCGCGAGACGGCGGCGACGCCGGCGGCCGTCTCCAGCGAGGACAACGGTGATCGCCTCCAGCGCGAGCTGGGGCTCCTGACCAGTCCGCAGATGCGCGACATCCAGGCCGTGATCGAGCAGGCCGCGCGCGCCGACGTCACCGTGCTCATCTGCGGCGAGACCGGCGTCGGCAAGGAGCTGGTGGCGCGTGCCATCCACGCGCACTCGCCGCGGCGGCGGGCGGCCTTCGTCAAGGTGAATTGCGCCGCGATGCCGCGGGAGCTGCTCGAGTCCGAGCTGTTCGGCCACGAGCGCGGCGCCTTCACCGGCGCCCATCAGCGCAAGCCGGGTCGCTTCGAGCTCGCCGACGGCGGGACGATCTTCCTGGACGAGATCGGCGAGCTGCATCCGGCCCTGCAGGCGAAGCTCCTCCACGTGCTACAGGACGGGGAGTTCTCGCGCGTAGGCGGCCGGCACAACATCCGGGTCGACGTGCGCGTCATCTGCGCCACCAATCGCGACCTCGCGCGCGAGGTGGCGGCCAATCGATTCCGCGAGGATCTCTTCTATCGCCTCAACGTCATCAACATCCTCGTGCCGCCGCTGCGCGAGCGGCGCGAGGAGATCGCGGCTCTGGTCGGCTACTTCGTGCATCGCTACTCGCGACTGTTCAACTTCCCGGAGCGCGAGGTGACGCCGGAAACGCTGCAAGCGTTCATGCAATACAACTGGCCGGGCAACATCCGCGAGCTGGAGAACTTCATCAAGCGGATGATCGTCCTCCAAGATTTCACGCTGCCCCGCACGTTGATGGCGCCGTCGGTGACGGCGGCGGCGGCGACGTCGGCCGCCGAGCCGTTCGCCGCCACCAAGGGTCTCTCGCTCAAGGAGATCTCACGGCGGGCCGTCCTCGAGGCGGAGCGCGAGGTCATCTGCCGCGCGCTCGAGCAGTGTCGCTGGAACCGCGTCAAGACCGCCAAGATGCTGAAGATCAGCTATCGCGCGCTCCTTTACAAGATCAAGGACATGGGACTGAAGCAGGATTCGGCCGCCGGATGAGCGGCGGTGCAGGAGGACGATCCATGACAGTCAAGCCGTTCGTCGTCGCGCTCGCGCTCGTAGTCGGAGCCGGCGTCGCCGCCAGCGCGTCCGCCCAGCAGGCGTCGCCCTCGACCACCGGAGCGGCCGCCAGCATGCCGAGCCCGGCGCCGATTCCCATCACTGACTACGTCATCGGCCCGGAGGACATGCTTCAGATCACGGTCTGGAAGAACGAATCGCTCTCGCGCGCGATTGCCGTGCGCCCGGACGGAAAGATCTCGCTGCCGCTGCTGCACGACGTGCAAGCGGCCGGCCTCACGCCCATGCAATTGCAGGAGAAGCTCGCCAACGCGCTCGGCGAGTTCATGCCGAATCCGGAGGTCTCCGTGTCGGTGACGGACGTGCGCAGCTACCGCGTGTCCGTGCTTGGTGAAGTGCAGAGGCCGGGCGTGCTGCAGTTGAAGAGCGACACGACGGTGCTCGAGGCCCTCGCCCTCGCCGGCGGCTTCCGCGATTTCGCGTCGCCCGGCAAGATCATGATCATCCGCAAGAACGGGGACGGCCAGACGCACAAGATCCGGTTCAACTACAACCGCGTGGTGAAAGACAACCAGGGCGAAGGCAACGTCACGCTGAAGTCGGGTGACGTGGTCGTCGTCCCATAAGCGTACGCACAGAGGACAGAACCCCATGCCGACACCGCCGACCCATCACGACGACAGTGCGAAAGGTCCTGGTCTCGCCGGGCTGCTCGAGATCGCCCGCCGCCGCCGGCTGCTGGCCCTCCTGCCGTTCCTGTTCGTTCTCACGGCGGCGGCGTCGCTGGCCGTCTTCCTGCCGAGCGTGTGGACGGCGAAGACGCTCGTGCTCGTCAACCGCCAACAGATTCCCGAGCGCCTGGTGGCGCCAACCGTGCAGGCCGAGCCCGAGGCGCGTCTGCTCACGCTGAGCCAGGACATTTTGACCCCGGAACGCCTCATGAAGATCGCCCAGGATTACGGGCTATATCAGAACCTCCGCCGCACGCGTGCGACGGAGGACCTCGTGGACCAGATGCGGCGGGACATCCGCATCGAGCTCGTTGAGGACAAGTCGGAGCGGCGGCCGCGCGAGCAGCGGTCGGTGCTCTTTACGATCGGCTACCGCGCCGCCGATCCGCAGGTCGCCGCCGGCGTGACCAACACTCTCGCCTCGCTCTACATCGAGGAGAATGGCCGTCTCCGAGAGAAGCAGGCGGCTGGGACCACCGCGTTTCTCGACACGCAGCTCTCCGAGATCGCCAACCGGCTCAAGGCTCAGGAGCAACGAATCACGGCCTATAAGGAGCAGCATATCGGTGAGCTACCCGAGCAGCGTGACACCAACGTCCGCACGCTCGAGCGCCTCCAGCAGCAGCTGCAGCTCGCCTCCGAGAACAGCCGGCGCGCCCAGGAGCGCAAGCAGCTCCTCACCGACAGCCTCGCGCAGTTCGACACGACGTCGGGCACGCTGGGGCCGGTGAGCGGTCCGAACGTGACACCGGCCGACGCGGCCGCCGCACGGCTGAACCTGCTCCGGCAGGAGCTCGCCGCGCTGCAGTCGCGCTTTCACGATCGCTACCCCGACGTGATCCAGATGAAGCAGCAGATCCGCATCCTGGAAGCGAAGGTCGAGGCGGAGAAGAAGGCCCAGGCCGCGCAGGCCGCCCAGGCCGCGAATGCCGCGGCCACGAAGAAGCCAGCGCGCGACCTCCGCGTCGTGCCCTCCAATCCCTACATCCAGAGCCTCATGACGCAGCTCGACCAGGCGCAGGTCGACGCGAAGGCGAGCACGCAGGAGATCGCGGACATCAACCGGCAGATCGCCCTCTATCAGAGGCGCCTGGAGAACACGCCGAAGCACGAGCAGGAACTGGCCGTCATCACCCGCGACTACGAGACGACGCGCGAGCTGCACAGGACGCTGCTCGCCAAGCGCAGTGAAGCCGATATGGCCTCGGAGCTCGAGCAGCGGCAGCAAGGTGAAACCTTCCGCGTGATCGAGCCGGCGCGCCTGCCCGACCACCCGGCCGGTCCCAATCGCTTCCGGCTGCTGCTCGTGGGTCTGGCCCTCGCGCTTGGCGCGAGCGGCGTGGCTGTGCTCCTCGCCGAGCAGGTCGACACCTCATTTCGCCGCGTGGACGAAATTCGCGCGACGGCACCAATGCCCGTGCTGTCGGCGATCCCACGCATCACCACCGAGCACGACCGCTATCGTCAGATCCGTCAACGGCGGTGGGCAACCGCGGCGGTCGCGGTGGGCCTCTGCTTGGTAGCCGGGACGTCGTTTCTCGTCGCGCACAACAACCAGACGATGGTTTCTCTCCTGATGCCGGCGCCGCCGACGACGACGGCCGGGAGGTAACGTCATGTACCTGAGCTTCTACGGTCTGCGGGAAGTGCCGTTCGCGCCGACGCCGGACCCCAAGTTCCTCTTCCAATCGGCGCGGCACCGCGAGGCCTTGGCGCAGCTGATCTACGGCGTGCGCGAGCGAAAGGGCTTCATCGTCCTGACCGGTGAGATCGGCACCGGCAAGACGACGCTGCTGCGCACGCTGCTGGAGCGGCTCAATGCCGACACGCCGGTCGCGTATGTCCACAACTCCGCCCTCGGCATCGAGGGGCTCCTCGAGTATGTCCTCCAGGACTGGGGCGTGAAATCGACGGCGACCAGCCACGCGCAGCGACTGTTCGAGCTCAACGAGTTCCTCACCGAGCAGCACCGCAAGGGCGGGAGCCCGCTGCTCGTCATCGACGAGGCGCAGAACCTCTCGGTGCAGACGCTCGAAGCTGTCCGCATGCTGTCGAACTTCGAGACGACGAATCAGAAGCTCATGCAGATCCTGCTCGTCGGCCAGCCCGAGCTGCGCGACAAGCTGGATCTCCCGGAGCTCAGACAGCTCAAGCAGCGCATAGCTCTGCGCTGTCACATCGCGCCGCTCTCCGCCGAGGAGACGCGCCTCTACATCCGTCATCGACTTCGCATCGCCGGCGCCGTCGATGCCGGCATCTTCACCGACGGCGCGATACAGAAGATCGTGAACTACAGCGGCGGCACGCCGCGCGTGATCAACATCGTGTGTGACCATTGCTTGCTCTCCGGGTTTGCGGACAGCAAGAAGCGGATCGATGCCGGAACCGTCAGCGAGGCGCTCGAGTACCTCGAGGAAGGCGAGCGCAGCGAGTGGAAGCGGCGGCGGCGCATCACGCTCGTGCCCGGTCGGGCCGCCGTCTGGGCCGCGCGCAGCGGCGTGGCCGCGCTCGTGATGATGCTCATCGCCTTGCTGGCATTCGCCGCC
>DASTCJ010000084.1:0-3744 GCA_035605575.1 Candidatus Methylomirabilota bacterium | reverse complement strand
GCTCAACGACAGCGCCGTGTCGGCGCAGTGCATCGTCGGGCGTGAGCGGCAGCAGTTCGTCGTCGAGCTGACGGTCCACGCGCGCGGCGATCACATGCTGCACGGCGTCGGGCGTCATCCGCGCCTGCCGTCGGCCGTCGTCGCGGCGGTCGAAAAAGTGTCGCAACAGGCCGCCCGGCTGAGCGATCGCTGGAAGACGCGGCGGCGGACCAGCCGCCCGGTCCGCGCCGCGGCGCTCATCGCCGAACCGGTGCCTGAAGTGCGCGGCCCTCGCGTCGTGCGGAGCCGCACTCAGGCCGTGAAGCCCATGTCGCTCGACGACGCGCTGCTGACGCTCAGCGGGAGTCAGCAGAACTTCCTCGTGTTTCGGAATGCCGAGTCCGACGCGGTGGGAATCCTCTATCGGCGCCCGGACGGCGACTTCGGCCTCATCGAGCCCGAGGGGTGACGTGACGGCGGGTGTCGGCGTCGGAGCGTTGCTTGGCGCGCGCGGAGCAGCGACCGGACTCGATCTCGACCTGCTGGCCGGCGCCGCCGGGCTCGAACGCCGCATCACCCTTCCCTACGTTCAGAAGACCGGCCTGGCCCTGTCGGGCTTCGACGAGTACCTCCGCACGGGCCGCGTGCTGATCTTCGGTGAGAGTGAAATCCGGTTCCTGGAACGCATGACGCCGGACGATCGCGCCGTCACGCTGCGGCGCCTGTTCCACCGCGACTTTCCGTGCGTGATGATCACGATGGGTCTCGACGGCCCGCCGGAACTGGCCGTGGAGGCCGAGCGCGCCGGCGTGCCGCTGCTGCGGACGGCGCTCACGACGCCCGTCGCCATTGCCCGGCTGACCAACATCCTCGAAGATCGCCTGGCGCCACGCGAGACGCGGCACGGCGTCCTGATGGATATTCTCGGGCTGGGCGTGTTCCTCACCGGCGAGAGCGGCATCGGCAAGAGCGAGTGCGCGCTCGATCTCGTGGTCCGCGGGCACAGGCTCGTCGCCGATGACACCGTCGAAATCCGCTGCCGCGGCGAAGCCGTCCTCATCGGCACGTGTCCGGAGATGACGCGGCACCATGTCGAGATCCGCGGCCTCGGGCTCGTGAACGTCACGGATCTCTTCGGCGTGTCCGCAACGCGGTCCTCGAAGCGGGTGGAGCTCGTCGTGCATCTCGAGCGATGGGAGCCCGGGCGCGAATACGAGCGCCTGGGACTCGATCCAATAACCGCCGAAATCCTCGGCGTCTCGGTCCCGCTCGTGACGATGCCGGTCGCGCCGGGTCGCAACGTCGCGATGCTCGTCGAGGTGGCCGCGCGCAACCAGTTGCTCCGATCGCGCGGCCGTCATGCCGCGCAACTGCTCGCGGCGCGTCTCGAACGCCGGCTCGAACAGCTCGCCGATCGCGAGAGCGACGACGTGGAGGTGGACGACCTGTGAGCCCCGGCCGGAGCTCGGGCGCGAGTCCGGCTCGCCAGCGGCGCGTGAGGACGGCGCTGGGATCGCAGGCCGCGCCGTTCATCGTGGTCACCGGCCTCTCGGGCGCGGGGAAGTCGCACGCGCTGCGCGCGCTCGAGGACCTCGGTTACTTCTGCGTCGACAACCTCCCGATCGCGCTCATTCCGACGTTCGCCGACCTCATCTTGAGCCGACGCGGGCCGGAGCGTCGCAAGGCCGCCGTCGTCGTCGACGTGCGCGAGGGAAGGACGCTCGCGCGCTTCCCCGGCGTCTACCGCAGACTCAAGCAGCGGGTCGGCCGACGCATCCGCCTCGTGTTTCTCGAGGCCAGCGACATCGCGATCCTCCGGCGGTTCAGCGAGACGCGGCGCCCGCATCCGCTCGGGATCGACCAGTCGCTCGCCGAGGGGATCGGCGAAGAGCGGCGGCTGCTCCTGCCGATCCGGCGGCTGGCCGATCAGGTCGTCGACACCAGCTCCCTGACGGTGCACGAGCTGCGGCGGCGGATTCTCGAGTCGGCCGGCGGCGCGACGAGCGTCGCGCCGCTCATCGTGACGCTCGTGAGCTTCGGCTTCCGCCGCGGCGTTCCGCCCGACGCCGATCTCGTGTTCGACGTACGCTTTCTCCCGAACCCGAACTTCGTGCCGTCGCTTCGCCGCTTCAACGGGCGGCATGCGCGCGTCGCGCGATACGTGATGCGCTCGCGCGCCGCCAAGCGGTTCCTGACGCTGACGATTGGCTTGCTGAAGTTCCTGGTGCCGCAGTACATCGCAGAAGGGAAGACGTATCTCACGATCGGCATCGGATGCACAGGGGGCCGTCACCGGTCGGTCGCCATCGCCGAAGCGCTGGAGCGCGCCCTGAAGAGCGTCCGTGGAATCGAGCTGCGCGTGCGCCATCGGGACGCGCTGGAGGAATGACGCCGCCATGACAGAGGTCCGCACGATCGGCGTCGTGGTCGTCACGCACGGTCAGCTCGCGACCGAACTGCTCAACGCGGCCGAGATGATCGTCGGCACGCTGCCACGCTTCGCGGCCGTCTCGATCGGCTGGCATGACGATGTACGCGTCGCGAGGCTGGCGATTGAGCGGGCGATCACCCGGGTCGGTGGCGGCGGTCATGTGCTGCTGCTGACCGACATGTTCGGCGGCACGCCCTCGAACCTCGGCCTGTCGTTTCTGGAGCATGGACGCGTGGAGGTCGTCACCGGCGTGAATCTGCCGATGCTCATCAAGCTTGCGAGAGCGCCCGAGACGGCCGACGTGCTCACGCTCGCGCGCGATCTGCGGGAGCATGGGCGGGAGGCGATCCGCGTCGCGTCCGATTTGCTGCGTGCCGATCGCGAAGGGCGTGAGGTGTAACGTGGCGGGATTCTGCCCACGGACTGCCGGCGCGTGACGTCGCGGCAGGTGAAGGTCGTGAATGCGCTCGGGCTCCACGCGCGCGCGGCCGCCCGATTCGTCGGCGTGGCGGGCCGGTTTCGCAGCCAGATTCGCGTCACGCGCGGTCAGCGCACGATGGATGGGAAGAGCATTCTCGGGCTGCTGCTGCTCGCGGCCGCGCGCGGCACCGAGCTCACGATCACCGCCGAAGGGCCGGACGAGAATGAGGCGATCGACGCGCTCGTGACGCTGATCGGGCAGGGATTCGGGGAACCATGACCAAGTTGACCGGACATGGCGTCTCGCCGGGCGTCGCCGTCGGCCGCGCGGTCGTCGCCGTGCGCGAGGCGCGTCACGTCCGCTACCGGCTCGCGACCAGCGGTGTCGACCGCGAACGGCAACGCCTCCGCGCCGCGCGAGAGCGGACGCGCGTCGAGCTCGAGGAGATCTCGTCGCGCGTCTCGCGCACGGTTGGCCCGGCGCAGGCCGCGATCTTCGCGGCGCAGCTTCTGATGCTCGACGATCCGCTGTTCGTGCGCCGCGCCGACGAGCTCATCCGCGCCGAGCGCATCAACGGCGACTGGGCGCTCGAGCGCGCGATCGCCGAGCTGCACCAGGTCTTCGCCCGCGAGGGCGACGCCTGGCTGCGCGAGCGAGTGGCCGATCTGGCGGATGTCGGCGGACGTCTGCGGCGCAATCTCCGGCCCGGCAGCGATCCCCTGGCGGATCTCGTCCAGGAACTCGAGCCGCCGCTGATCCTCGTCGCCGACGAGCTGCCGCCCTCGGTTGCCGCGCAGCTCGACTGGACGCGCGTGCGCGGCCTCGTCTGCGACATCGGCAGCCCCACGCACCACACCGTCATCCTGGTGCGGTCGCTCGGCATTCCCACCGTCATCGGCCTTGGCGGCGCGAC
>DASTCJ010000192.1:0-12115 GCA_035605575.1 Candidatus Methylomirabilota bacterium | reverse complement strand
CCCCCGCCCCCCCCCCCCCCCCCCCCCCCCCCCCCCCACGCCAGTAGGCGCCTTGTGAAGCGCCCCGTCCTTCATGATCATGCGCAAGGCGCTGCGATCCTGAAGGACGGAGATATCGGCGAGCGGGTCGCCGTCGACGAGCAGGAGATCGGCGAGCGCGCCCGATTTCACCACGCCGAGCTCGCCCGGATGGCCCATGAGCTCGCCGCCCAGGCGCGTCGCGGCGACCAGCGTCTCCGTGGCGGAGAAGCCGAGCACCTTCACGAAGATCCACAGATCGCGCGCGTAGGTGCCGTGCGGCGTGTAGGGGAAGCCGTAGTCGCCGCCCGGGAGCACGCGGATGCCGCGCTTGCGCATCTTCGTCAGCACGTCGATCGACACCTCGAGCTCTTGCTGGAACATCGCCGAGCGCTCGGCAGTCACGCCCCACTGGCCGGCGGCCTGCGCCAGGTTGTACGTGATGCCGAGGGCGGGGCCGACGAAGACACGCTCGCGCGCGGCTTCGAGCGCGTCGAGCGTGCGCTCGTCCGACCAGTTGGCGTGGTAGATCACCTCGATGCCGTGGCGCAGCGCCATGCGCACGGAGTCGTTGCTCCGGCAGTGCGCGGCCACGCGGAGCTCCGCCGCGCGCGCGACTTCCATGGCCGCCGCCACCTCGGCGTCGGTCATCGGCGTCTGGTCGGACGGAAAGCTCGACGTGCCGAGATCGCCGGAGAGATTGAGCTTGAGAGTGTCGACGCCCTCGCGGGCAAGCGTCCGACACACGCGGCGCATGGCCTCGGGGCCGTCGGCGATCCAGCAGAACGTCGGCGTCTCGTGATACGGCACGTGCAGCTGGTTGGTGTCGCCGAGGCCGCCGGTGACGGTGATCTCTGGACCATTGGCGAGCAGGCGTGGTCCCGGCACGCGGCCGCCTTCGATCTCGCGCTTCAGCACGACGTCGAGCCGCGGCTTGGGCGAGGCGGCGGAGAACGCGCTCGTGTACCCGCAGTCGAGCATGAGCCTGGCGTTGCGCACGGTGACGAGCATGTGCTCCTCGGGCGGCAGCCGCGTGAGCTCGTACGACATCATGTCCGCGAATCCCAGATGCGCATGCGACTCGACGAGGCCGGGCATCAGCGTGCCGCCGCGGCCGTCGATGACCGTGCTGCCGTTGGGCACGAGCGGCGCGGAGGCAGGCGTCACCTCGACGATCCGATTGCCCTCGACGCGGACGGAGCCGCCGAACGGCTCGCGACCGCTGCCATCGAAGACGCGCACGTTGGTGATCAGATAGCCGGCCATGTCAGCCTCCTGCGCCCGGCGCATATATAAGGATGCGGGGTAGGGTGGTCAAAAATAGCACAGCGCGGTCCAACCAGCGGACGTGCCGGGCTATCGGAGAAGACCGGCGTCGCGCAGGTAGCGCAGGACACCGGGATGCAGCACATCGACGCGCGGCGCCGCCGCCACCGTGTTCGCCGCCGTCGTCTCGCGCGCTTGCGGCAGCCGCTGCGCGATGCCCCTCTCGGCGCGGTGCAGTGCGCGTGCGACCCGGTACGCGACGTCGTCGGCAAGCCCGGGACGCGCCATGATGAACGACCACGAGCCGAGCGAGGCGATCGGCGCGTCCTGACCGGGATACGAGCCGGCAGGCACGGCGAGCGGCTTCAAAAACGCGTGCTTGGCCTGGATCCGCCGGAGTCCCTCCGCGTCCGGCACGATGAACCGCGCGCCGTGCGCGCTCCTGGCGACGGCCGCGAAGCCGGGCCAGCCGACACCGCCGCCCCACAGTGCGGCGACGCGACCGTCCTCGACCATGGCCGGCCCGTCGCCGGCGCGGTCGAGATAGACGGCCTGGAAGTCGCGCTGCATGTCGAGCCCGAGCCCGTCGAGGATGTAGCGCGCGAGCAGCACCAGGCCCGAGCCGCGGGCGCCGAAGGCGACCGGCTTGCCGCGCAGGTCCTCGATCGTGCGCGCGGGCGCGTTTGCGCGGACGACGAACATGCCGGCCGTCGAGTACATCGCGGCCACGATGCGGATGGGCGACGGCGTACGGCCGACGCCGGAGAGCGCCTCGTAGGCGACCTCGCCCTGCACGAGCCCGAGATCGATCTCGCCCTTCTCCAGCAGCGGCACATTCTCGGTGCTGCCCTTCGTGTTGCGCGGCTCGATGGTCAGCGTCGAATCCACCTCGCGGACGGCGGCGATGACGGCATCGCCGTAGACGGGAAAGCCGCCGCCGGGCGTGGCGGTGCCGAGACTGAGCCTCACTGCGGGCGACGCGCGGCGAGCAGCTCGTCGAGCTGCAGGCGGCACTGGATCTTCAGGCGCAGCTGGCCGGCCATCTCGGTCGTCATCTCCTGGCCGCGCGTGGCCGGATCGTCGAGCACGACGCCCGTCGGTGTGGCGACGTCACCCAGGCCCACGCTGCGCTTGCATGCCTCCATCGCGGCCTCGGCCCTGGCCAGCCGGGCCGTCGCCTGCTGCGCGGGCGTCTCGGACGGCGAGCAGCCGCCGATCATGAGAAGGCCGAGCAGGACCGATCGCGCGTAGCGCATCAGGCGGCGCCGTCCTTGCGCGCGCGAACCATCCGCCAGCCGAGCGAGGCGAGCGCCAGCGCGGCCATGGCGGTGGTCGACCACGCGGCCAGCGTGTGGGCCGGCATCGATCGCGTCACCGGCGGAGCGGGCACAGCGCGCACGGCACCCACGGTGGCCGTGGTGAGCGCGATGCGGTCGACCGACGCCACCGCGGCGCGCGCATCCTCACGCGGCGCGACGGCGCGCGGGTTGCCGTAGTCGAGCACGTAGCTGCGGCCGGGCATCGCCTCGAAGACGAGCGCGCGCTTCACGGCGAACACGCGCGCGCCGTTGACGGTGAGCGGGGGATCGTCGACGTTCTGAATCGTGAGCCGCAGATAGCGGGCCGTCGTCTCCGGAAAGCGCACGCTGGTGAGGCGCTCGCGGATGCCGGCGACGTCGACGCTGCTGATGGGCGCGCTGCCCACCCACCGCCACGTCTTGCGATCGTCGCCGGCCTCGAGGAGCACGACGCGACGAAACGTCCGCTCGGCGACGTCGAGCTCCAGCCGATCCGTCGGGCGCCGCGCGCGCAAATCCAGCACCAGCCGCGTCGTCCGGCGCATCGACTCCGCGTCGCGCAGCACGAGCGCGGCCGGCACGCGCTCTTCCTCTCGCGTGCCAGCGTCGTCGAGGACGACGGCGGCGCCGGCCAGCGGCAGCGCGCGGCCCTTCTCCGGGCCGACGGTGACACGCAGCCAGCGCGCCGTGCTGCCGGGATAGCCGACCGACGTCTCGGCCGTTTTCGTCTCGCCCTCGACGCGATAGATGAATCCCGCCTCGCGCACGATTCGCCACCGCTTGCCGTCGTCGGCCGTCTCCACGCGCACCGGCACGCGGAAGTTCCGAGCTTGCTCGCGAATGGACAGCCGCACGCGGCGGTGGCGTTTGCCGTCGCCCGTATCGACGACGAAGCGCACCTCGCCGTCGCCGGTGGTGACGAGTTGCTGCATCGGCGTGTCGCGCGTGGCCGCGACGGCCGCTCGCTCGCGGCGTCGGAACGCGTAGGCCACATCGGCGCCGTTGCCGTCGCGTATCCGCAGATCGGCCAGCGTCGGCGCCGACTGTCGGACGACATCGGCATCCGGCCGGAGCTCGACGAACGCCGGAGCCGTCAGCGCCGGGACGCTGATGGGCTTGCGGAACGCCCAGGTACCCGCCGCATCGCGTGCGGACTCGGCGGCGACGGCCGCGACCCCCGCGAGGACCAGCGTGACGGCGAGCGCATGTCCCTGAATGGCAGCGAGCATTGTAAAGTCCCCTAGGACTTTCATAGATGCTCAGCTATGCTTTCCCCAAGGTTTTCCGCGACACCCCGGCCCGTGCATGAACGGCACGCCACGCGCGGACTCCCCGGCCCCGCTGCCGCCGTGTCGCTTTCGCTTTCCCGATCCACGGCGCGCGGATGCGGCGGGTCTCGTCGCCAGCGGCGGTGATCTCGAGCCGTCGACGCTCGTTGCCGCCTATCGCCGCGGCCTCTTCCCGTGGCCGGCCGAGGGCATCGATCTGCTGTGGTGGTCGCCGGACCCGCGCGCGATCGTGCCACTGGAGGGGCTGCACGTGTCCCGCCGGCTCGCGCAGAAGCTCCGGCAGCATCGCTTCCGCGTGACGGTCGACGCCGACTTCGCGGCCGTGATCGCCGGCTGCGCCGACCGCGGCGACGAGGAGACGTGGATCACCCCCGCGCTGCGCGCCGCGTACGAGCGGCTGCACGCGCTCGGCTGGGCGCACAGCGTGGAGGTGTGGACGCTCGAGGGCGCGCTCGCCGGCGGTCTCTACGGCGTCGCCGTCGGCGGGCTCTTCGCGGCGGAGTCGATGTTCCACACCGTCACCGACGCCTCGAAGATCGCCCTGGTGGCGCTCGTGCAGCACTGCCGCGCGGCCGGACTCGAGCTGCTCGACGTCCAGATGCCCACGCCGCATCTGGCCTCGCTCGGCGCCGTGACCATCTCCCGCGCGGACTACCTGCGCCGGCTCGCCGCCGTGGTGGAGCGTCCGGTGAATTTCACCGCCGCCGGCTCCGTCACACCGGTAGAGTGAGGCCCATGAGGATCGCCATCGCGCTGGTCTCCCTGCTCGCCTTCGCCGTGCCGGCGGCCGCCCAGAATCCGGCGCTCGACGACGTCATCCGCGGCGTCGAGGGCGCGTACGGGAAGATGAACGACCTGAGGGCCGAGTTCAACCAATCCGCGCTGAACAAGAGTTTGAACCAGACGATCGACGCCAAGGGCGTCGTCTATCTGAAGAAGGGCGGCAAGCTGCGCTGGGAGTACACCGAGCCGTCGAAGCAGGAGATCGTCTCCGACGGCAAGACAATCTGGATCCACACGCCGCAGCTCAATCAGGTCAACACGGGCCCGGCGCCCGAGGCGCTTTCCGGCCCCGCCGGCAGCTTTCTGAGCGGCCTCGGCAAGCTGCGCCAGCACTTCAACGTGCGCTTCCTGAACCCCGCCCAGCCGAGGGACGGCGACGGCAACATCGTTCTCGATCTGACGCCGAAGCAGCCGCTGCCGACGATGTCGCGGCTCATCCTCTCGCTCGATCCCAAGACCTGGGACGCGCGCAAGGCGGTCGTCTACGACCAGTTCGAGAACACCGTGACCATGACGTTCACGAAGCTCGCGGTCAACACGGGCCTGCCCGACAAGCTGTTCGTCTTCACGGCGCCCAAGGGCACGGCGACCGTCCCGCTGCGTTAGCCGCCGCCCCCGGCCGCGGCCGGGCGGTGGTAGTCTATAAGCCTCATGGCCGGCGAGAACTCGTTCGATATCGTCTGCAAGATCGACATGCAGGAGGTCACCAACGCGCTCGACCAGGCGCGCCGCGAGGTCGACACGCGCTACGATCTCAAGGGGACGAAGAACGAGATCAAGCTCGAGAAGACGGACATCACGCTGCTCGTCGCCGACGAGATGAAGCTGAAGGCGGTGACGGACATCCTCCAGTCGAAGCTCCACAAGCGCGGCATCCCGCTGAAGGGCCTGACGTACGGGACGGTCGAGCAGGCGGCCGGGAACCAGCTGCGGCAGAAGATCTCACTCCAGCAGGGCATTCCCATCGAGAAGGCTCGCGAGATCGTGCGGCTCATCAAGGACACGAAGCTCAAGGTGCAGGCCTCGATCAACGAGGACAAGGTGCGCGTGACGGGCAAGGCGCGGGACGATCTCCAGAAGATCATCGCGCTGCTCCGCGAGAAGGACCTCGGCATCGCGCTCCAGTTCGACAACTACCGCAGCACGTGAAGGTTCACCTCACCACCCTCGGCTGCCCCAAGAATCAGGTCGACTCCGAGCTGATGCTCGGGCGCCTGGCCGCCGCCGGCCATCCGATCAGCGAGCGTGCCGAGGAGGCCGAGTGCGTGATCGTCAACACGTGCGCGTTCATCGAGCGCGCGCGCGAGGAATCGATCAACACGATTCTCGAGCTCGCCAAGCTGAAGGAGCGCGGGCGCTGTCGCGCCCTGATCGTCACCGGCTGCCTGACCCAGCGCTACGGGGCCGAGATCCTCGAGGAGATGCCGGAGGTCGACGGCATCCTCGGCACCTCGAATCTGGAGCGGATCGTCGAGCTCGTCGGTCAGGCCGCCAACCGCCAGGACTGGGCCTCGTCCGCGCCGCCCGGCTATCTCTACGACGCGACGGCACCCCGGCTGCTCACCACGAAGGTGCCGTACGCGTACGTGAAGATCGCCGAAGGCTGCGACATGGGCTGCACGTTCTGCGCGATCCCGCAGTTCCGCGGGCGCCATCGCAGCCGGCCGCTCGCCGACATCGTGGCCGAGGTGCAGGGGCTCGCCGCGCGAGGCGTGCAGGAGGCCATCCTGGTCTCGCAGGACACGCTGGCGTACGGCCGTGACGTGGCGGGAAACGGCGACATCGGCGACCTCTTGCTGGCGCTCGGCAACGACACGCGGATGCCGTGGATCCGGCCGATGTACCTGCATCCCGCGCACGTGAGCGACCGCTTGCTCGACAAGTGGTCGCGCGCGCGCATCGTGCCGTACGTCGACATGCCGGTGCAGCACGCCGATGACGCCATCTTGAAGTCGATGCGCCGGGGCGTGACCGCGCGCCGGATGAAAGACGTCGTGGCGCGCTTCCGCGACGCGATCCCGGGCGTGACCGTGCGCACGACCGTGCTCGTCGGCTTCCCGGGAGAGACGGACGCGGCGTTCGACAACCTGCTCGCCTTCGTCGACGACGTGCGCTTCGATCGGCTGGGCGTGTTCACGTACTCGCCGGAAGCCGGCACGCCGTCGCCGTCGTTCGCCGACCAGGTCGATCCGGAGATCGCCGCGGAGCGCGCGGCCGTCGTCCAGGATCGCCAGGACGCCATCTGCTGGGAAGCGAACGCCAAGCTCGTCGGGGACGTCGTCGAGGTGCTCGTGGACGGGCCGAGCGAGGATCCCGCGTTCGCCTGGGAAGGGCGCATGGCCGGGCAGGCGCCGGAGATCGACGGCGTGGTGTACCTGCGCGAGCGCCGCGCGGGCACGCCGGGGCGCTTCGCCCGCGTGCGGATCGCTGAGGTCGAAGGCCACGAGCTCGTTGCGACCGACGCCCGTGGCGCCCGTCGATAACGCCTCGCGCACCGCGGTCAATCGTGTCGCGCTGCTGATCGCTACCGTCGCGGGCGTCGGATACGCGCCCGTCGCACCCGGCACGGTGGCGAGCGCGCTCACCGTGGTCGTGCTCGGCCTCGTCGCCCCGCCGCCAGGCCCGCTGCTCCTGTTCGTCATCGTCGTCATCGTCGTCGGCACCTGGGCCGCGCACGACGCGGAGCGTTCGCTCGGGGGGAAGGATCCCGGCGTCATCGTGATCGACGAGGTCGCGGGCATGGCGCTGTCGGTGCTGACGCTGCCGCTCACGCCGCTCGTCTTGCTCGCCGGCTTCCTGCTGTTCCGCGTCTTCGACATCGTCAAGCCGTATCCCGCCAACGCACTCCAGCGACTGCGCGGCGGCGTCGGCGTGATGCTCGACGACCTCGTGGCGGGACTCTACGCCCTGGTGCTCCTCGTGGCCGCGCGCGCGCTGCTCGGCTGGCCGTGAGCAGCGTCCGTCTCATCGCGGTGGGCGCGGGGGCGGGCGGCGATGGCACCGCTCCCGCCCACGCCACGCTGGTGGCCGCCGGCGTGCCGGTGGCCGGTCGGCTGCTCGTGGACGACGACGAGGCCGCGCTCGAGCAAGCGGTGGCCGGCGACGGCGTGGCCGTCGTGGTGGCGGGACCGGGCGGCTCCGCCGGCGACGTCGTGCGGCGGGTGATCGCCCGCGTGACCGGTACCCGGCTCGTTCTGCAGGAACGGATGCTCGCGGCGCTGCAAGAGGCCTATCGCCGTCGCGACCGGCCGCTGCCCCGTCGCGCGGAGCGCCTGGCGCTCCTGCCGCAGGGCGCCAGCGTGTGGACCGTCGGCGAGGGCGAGCCGGCGTGGGCACTCGAGGCCGGTCGCACGGTCATCGCCGTCCTTCCGCCCGGCGCGCCGTCGCCCGAGCTCGCACGCCAGCTCGTGGACTTCGCCCGCGCATTCGCGGGCGCGCGCCCGACGGTCACCCGCACGCTGCGCACGACCGGCGCCAGCCTGGAGGACATCGAGGAGCGCCTGGCCGAGTGGCTCGGACACGCGGAGGACGACGTCACCGTGGCGACCGTGCCCGCCGACGGCGAGGTGTGGGTCCGGCTGCGCGCGCGTGGTGCCAGCGCCGAGGAGGCGACCACCGCCCTCGCGCGCGTCGAGCCGCGCGTGGCGGCCGCGCTCGGCGACGATTGCTACGGGCGCGATGCCGAGACGCTCGAGCAGGTTGTGGGTCGGCTGCTCATTGCGCGGGGGCTGACGCTGTCCGTCGCCGAGTCGTGCACGGGTGGGCTTCTCGGTCATCGTCTGACGAACGTCTCCGGATCCTCGGCGTACTTCGAGCGCGGTGTCGTCGTGTACTCGAATCGCGCCAAGCAGGAGCTGCTCGGCGTGCCCGAGGAGGTGCTGCGCGCGCACGGCGCCGTGAGCGCGCCGTGTGCGGAGGCGATGGCGCGCGGCATCTGCGAGCGCTCGGGCAGTGCGTGCGGACTTTCGGTGACCGGCATCGCCGGTCCGGATGGCGGCACGCCCCAGAAACCCGTCGGCACCGTCTTCGTCGGCGTGGCGGTCTCCGGCCACGTCGCGTCGAAACGGTTCCGGTTCCTCGGCGATCGCGTGGCCATCAAATGGCAATCGGCGCAGACGGCACTCGATTTGCTTCGTCGGAGCCTGGGAGGCGTACGACCATGAAGCCAACGTTCCTGCCGACCGCCGTGCTCGCCGTCGCCGGTCTCGCGCTCGTCGCGTGCAGCACCGCCAGCGTCCCACTCGGGGCGCAAGCTCGAGCCCTCTACGACTCGGGGAACTATCTCGCCGCCAGTGACACGTGGAGCGACGACATCAAGCTGCATCCTTTCTCCGCGGCGGCCTGGAACAACCGCGCCGTCGCGCGTGTCCGCCTCGGTGATCTCGATGGCGCTCTGCGGGACTACAACCGGGCCATCGAGCTGTCGCCCGGCGACGCCGAGCTGTACTTCAACCGCGGCAACGCCCTGATCGCGGCCGGGCAGTATCCGGCGGCGATCGCCGATTTCGACCAGGCAGTCCAGCTCGCGCCGACCTATGCGCGCGCGGTCTTCAATCGCGGGACTGCGAAGGCGCTCGCCCACCAGCCGGATGCCGCGCGCCGCGACTGGCAGGCGGCCGTGCAGCTCGAGGGCGATCCCTACGTGCAGGCCGCCATGCGGCGTAGCGCCGGCCTCGATGCGACGGCGATGGTCACCCCCATCGTGGTCAGCGCGCCCGCGCCGGTGGCGCAGCCGACCACCGCGTCGACGATCGCACCACCAGCGCCGCTGGGGACGCAGCCGGGGGCGGTCCCGGTGACGCCGCCGGCCGCACCGCCCGCGGCCTCGCCGGGGGCGATCGACGCGCGCGCCCTCACCGGTCGTGCGATCACCCGCGAGCTCGACGGCGATCACGCGGGCGCGCTGGCGGATCTGCAGGCGGCCGTCGCGCTGGAGCCGGACACGGCACGCCGTGAGGCGATCGCGCGGCTGATCCGACTCCTGGAAACGCCGCGATAGCCGGCGTCCGGGCGTTCGTCGCGGTCCCGCTGCCGGAGGCGCTGCGCGCTCGGCTCGCCCTCGAGATCGACCGCCTGCGCGGCGTCGCGCCTGACGTCGCGTGGGTGGCCGAGTCCAACCTGCACGTCACGCTGAAGTTTCTCGGCCAGGTCGACGAGGCCCGGATTCCCGGGATCGGCGCCGCGCTGGCGGCGGTCGCTCGGCGGACGCCGGCGTTCGACCTCGACGTGCGCGGTCTCGGTGCGTTTCCCACGCCGACGCGCGCGCGCGTTCTGTGGGTCGGTCTGACCCCGGCCTCGCCGCTCGCCGCCCTGGCCGCCGACATCGACGCACGGCTCGCCGCGCTCGGCGTCGAACGGGATTCGCGCCCGTTCGCCGCGCACGTGACGCTCGGACGCGTGCGAGAGAGCCGGCGGAACCCCGCGCTGGCCGACGCCCTCGCGCGGCCGGCGGACTGCGGCCGACTGACGGTCACGCGCGTCTCGCTGATGCGGAGCCAGCTCCATCCGCGCGGCGCCCGCTACACGGAGCTCGCTTGCCTTCTGCTGGCCGGAGCCGCCTCGCCGGTAGAATGACGGAGTGAGCGCAGGCTGGACGGCTGAGGACATCGCGCGCGTTCGCGCCGACACGCCCGGCTGCACACGCGTCGCGCACTTCAACAACGCCGGCGCCAGCCTGCCGCCGCGGCCGGTGCTCGACGCCCACCTCGCCCATCTCCGGCGCGAGGCGGAGATCGGCGGCTACGAGGCGCAGGAGGAGGCGCAGTCGCGCGTCGACGCGGTCTATGCGTCGGTGGCGCAGCTCATTGGCGCGGCCGGCCCCGACGAGATCGCGCTCGTCGAGAACGCCACCCGGGCCTTCGACATGGCGATCTACGCCGTGCCACTCGCCACCGGCGACGTCATCCTCACGTCGACCGCCGAATATCACTCGATGTTCGTCACGTACCTCCATCTCGCGCGCCGTGGCATCGTCGTCGACGTCGTTCCCTCCGACGCCGCGGGCCAGATCGACGTCGGCGCGCTTCGCAAGCGGATCGACGACCGGGTCCGATTGATCGCGCTCGCCCATGCGCCGACCAACGGCGGTCTCGTGCAACCGGCGGAGGCGGTCGGCGAGGTCGCCCGCGAGGCGGGTGTCTTCTTTCTGCTCGACGCGACGCAGACGGTGGGGCAGCTGCCGCTCGACGTGTGTCGCATCGGATGTCACGCGCTCGCGGGGACGTCGCGCAAGTATCTGCGCGGCCCGCGCGGGGTCGGCTTCCTCTGGGTCGCGCGCGAGTGGATGGATCGTCTCGAGCCGCCGCTGATGGAAGGCCATGCGGCGGAGTGGGTCGCGCCCGATCGCTACGTCCTCCGCTCGGACGGCAAGCGCTTCGAGGTCTGGGAGGCCAACTACGCGGCGCGGCTCGGCTTCGGCGCCGCCGTGGACTACGCGCTCGCGCTGGGCCTCGAGCGCATCCGGACGCGCGTCCACGCGCTCGGCGAGACGCTGCGCGACCGCCTCGCCACCGTGCGCGGCGTGACCGTGCGCGACCTCGGGACCGTGCGCAGCGGGATCGTCTCGTTCACGGCGGGCGACGTTCCGGCGGCAACCGTGAAGACGGCGCTGCGCGCGGCGTCGATCAACGTCCACGTGTCGCCCGCGCGCGGAACGCTGCTCGACATGCGCGCACGCGGCTTGAGCGAGCTCGTGCGCGCGTCCGTCCACTACTACAACACCGAGGCGGAAGTCGACCGCCTCGTCCACGAGCTCGCACGGCTGGCGCGATGACCCGCCGGCCAGAGAGGGGACCATCGCTCTGTGAGAACGATCGCGCTGCTCTTCGCTTCCAATGTCTTCATGACCGCGGCCTGGTACGGCCACCTGCGGTTCCGCACGGCGCCGCTCTGGCTGGCGATCCTCGCCTCGTGGTTCATCGCGCTCGCCGAGTATTGCCTGCAGGTGCCGGCGAATCGCTGGGGTTACGGTCAGTTCACGGCGGCGCAGCTGAAGATCGCGCAGGAGGTCATCACGCTCGTCGTCTTCGTGATCTTTGCCTGGCTCTGGCTCGGCGAGGCTCCGCGCTGGAACGAGGCGGTCGCTTTCGGTCTGGTGCTGCTCGCCGTGGCCGTCGTCAGCTTGCACTGATCGTCGTGGCGCTTGCGCTCGGGGCGTGCGCCGGACCGACATACACCTACGACAAGCGCGGGTCGACGCCGGCCCAGCTCGACCGCGACCTCACTCAGTGCAAGAAGCAGGCGTTCCGCCCCTCCCGCTTCTCCATCTGGCCCTCCGGCCGGTACGACACCGAGGTGCTCAACCGGTGCATGGAGCGCCGGGGCTACGCCGTCCAGGAGGAGACGTAGCCCCAAGTACTGTGTCCTTGATCGGACATTGACGCCACCCGTTGGGGCTCCTAGAATGCTGGCAGTCATTCCACGAAAACGACCGGGCCACCACAAAGGAGCGGGCGCATGGCG
>DASTCJ010000102.1:0-86603 GCA_035605575.1 Candidatus Methylomirabilota bacterium | reverse complement strand
GTAGATGCATTTCCGCCGAGCATGAAGCGTTACATGCTTGCCGTCATTGCCGCGATCGTTGCCGTCGCCAGTCCGGCCGCCGCCGGTGAGCCGACCGAGGTGCTGAGGCAGCGCGTCGATCGGATACTCGCTCTCATCGACAAGCCCGGGGATCATCGCGCGGCGATCCGCAAGGTCGCCGACGAGGCATTCGACTTCGAGGAGATGTCGCGCCGCGCGCTCGGGCCGCACTGGAATGGGCGCACGCCGGCCGAGCGGCGCGAGTTCACGATGCTCTTCGCCGATCTGCTGGAGCGCTCGTACCTGAACCGGGTCGAGAGCGGGCGCGGAAGCGAGGTGCAATACGTCGACGAGTCCGTGAGCGGCGACCAGGCGACCGTGCGGACACGGATTCTCACGACCCAGCGCACGGAGGTCCCGGTCGATTACCGCATGCATCGCAAAGATGGCCGCTGGGAGATCTTCGACGTCAACGTCGAAGGCGTCAGCCTCATCAACAACTATCGTTCGCAGTTCAACGCGGTGATCCAGTCGGCCTCGTATGCGGCACTCGTCGAGCGGCTGCGCTCGAAGGAAACCGGCGCGGCCGCGAGCCCGCCATCGCCACGGCGCTCGCCGCGCGACTAGGGAGACCGGCCGAGTCGGCCCGACGGATGTCAGGCCGGCACCCTGACGTCACGCGGGCAACACTCTATCCGCCGGTATCGCTTAACGTCGCGTTTTCGTGTGGCTCCGCTGTGGCGCGGAGCTTGCCTCTCGAACACCCGGTCGTAGCCGCAAGACTGCCGACGAAAGGCGTGTGGAGATGACCGCGACGACGCTACGCTGTGCGCGTGTCGAATACCAGCTCGATGTCCGGAGTGCTCAACCGCGAATCCCGCTCGGTGTGATCGTGCTCGCTTCGCATCACGACGGCATCCGAACGCTCGTGACCGGCCGCGCGCCGCGCATCGGATCGTCGCCGCCCGAAGAGCTGAAGTCGGTGGGACCGCTCGGTCGCTCGCAGCTGGACGGTTGGGTGACCGCCATGGCCAAGGATGTTCTGGCGTCGATCGAAAAACACGAAGATCCGCTCGAAAGCCTCGTCTCCACGTGGTGCTGGAATCTGAGCGTCCGCGCGACCGACGACGTCATCCCGCGCCCGGGTGAGACGCTCCGTGACACCGCCGCTCGCGTGCTTCCTGCCGGTCTGCTCAACCAGCCCAGCGACTGGAGCATCGCCGAAGCGACCTTCACCACGTCATAACGCCGGGATAACGTCAACGCGCCAATAGAGGAGCGCCCCGGGTCACCGGGGCGCTCCGAACGTCGGGGGGCTTGGGGGCCCTTCGAGGCCCCCATGTCAATCAATCGTCGAGGGCGACGCGCTCCAGGAGGTCGATGTCGTCGAGCAGCGCGCCGACACCGAGGGCCACGCACGACAGGGGGTTTGCCGCGATCGTGACGGGCAGATACGTCTCCTTGCGGATGATCTCGTCGAGGCCGGTGAGCAGCGCTCCCCCGCCGGTGAGCGTGACGCCGTTGTCGAGCATGTCGGCGGAGATCTCCGGCGGCGTGCGCTCCAGACATGTGCGAACCGTCTCGACGATCGTCGAGATGCAATCGTAGAGCGCTTCGCGAACCTCGTCCTCGTTCATCGTGATCGTCTTCGGCACGCGCGACACGAGATCGCTGCCCTTCACCTCGATGGTGCGCGGCCGCTGCCGACCGGCGTCCTGCGCGCCAAGCGTGAGCTTGATCTCTTCGGCGCGACGCTCACCCACGAGGAGATTGTAGTGCTTGCGGATGTACTGGATGATCGCGTCGTTCATCTCGTCGCCTGCCGTGCGGACCGAACGGCACTGCACGATGCCCGACAGCGAGATGACGGCGACCTCCGTCGTCCCGCCACCGATGTCGACCACCAGGTGCCCTCCGGGCTCCTGGATCTTCAGCCCGGCGCCGATGGCGGCGGCCATGGGCTCCTCGACGAGATACACGGCCCGCGCGCCGGCCTGCATGGCCGCCTCGCGCACCGCCCGCTTCTCGACCTGCGTGATGCCCGACGGGACACCGACCACGATCCGCGGTCGGACGATCCGCCGTCGGGGATGCACGCGGGCGATGAGCTCGCGAAGCATCGTCTGCGCGACGTCGAAGTCGGCGATGACCCCGTCCTTGAGAGGCCGCACGACCTCGATGTTGCCGGGCGTGCGGCCGAGCATGGCCTTCGCCGCCTGACCGACCGCGATGACGGACCGGTGGGTTCGGTCGAACGCGACGATCGAAGGCTCGGAGAGGACGATGCCCTGACCCCGCACGAAGAGGAGCGTGTTCGCGGTGCCGAGGTCAATCGCAATGTCATTGGCCAGCATGTCGGATAACAGACCGAACATATGAAAGCTCCTCCAGCTCACCGTTCAGAGCGTTGGCATTCTACGACAAAAGCTCGAACCGATGACCGTTTGAGGTCGGCGGGGGACAAGCAAGGGCTGAGCCGGGCCGAAAAAACTTGGAAAAACGACGTGTTTCAGTGCTGGACGAATCCGAGGATGTCCACAGATGAACACTCCCCGCGGACACTGTCAGTCATTCGCCATCCATGGCCCATCAACGTGTTGCCAATCACGTATGGCGGGGATATCGTCTGCCGGATGCCGACCGTCCAGGCCCGGCCTAACCCGCGCGCCGAAGGCTTGCGCGACCGTCACTGGCGGGTGGCTGGCTCGTCGTATCCCGCGGGACAGCCGCACGAACAGCCGGCTCGCCGAGCGGATCGAATCGACTGGCCCGCCGTCCGACCCGGAAGCCTGCCGCGAATCCTCACCGGACTCAAGATCCTCGTCGTGGACGACGACCCCGACATCCTGGAGCTGTTTTCTCTCGCGTTGACGTCGTGCGGGGGAGACGTCACCGCCGCCGATAATGCGAGCGAGGCATTGGCCTTGGCCATTCGCACGCGGCCCCAGGTGATCGTCAGCGATATAGCAATGATCGGCGAGGACGGCTACTGGCTCGTCGGACGACTACGGCAGCTTTCGCCGGACATCCTTCCGGCCGTTCCGGTCATCGCCGCGACGGCGTACGGCCGGGAGCACTCACGCGCCCGCGTCCTCGCGGCGGGCTTCACCGAGCACTTGCAGAAGCCCGTCGATCCGGAAGAGCTCTGTCGCGTCGTGGCGAAGGTCGCCGGGCGCTAGGCGCGCCCGGAGGGTCTCCGCGCCCGTTCGGCAGCCGTTGCGGCACGACGCGCGGCGTGTCGCGCTGCCTGCAATCGCCGCTCGACGTCCGACAGCCGGGCGCGCGCTTCAGCTCGGTCCCTCTCGAGCGCGCTGAGCTCACGCGCCCGCTCGGCCGCCTCGTGTGTCAGCCGCTCGGCTTCGACGGAGCGGCGTCGCGCTTCGACCTCCCGCGCGGCTGATGCGTCGTCGTCGCCCCGAAGCGCCGGGGTGGCCACTGCGGCAGAGCGGACGAGTCGAAGCGACGGCCGTCCCGAGACGCGCGCGCCACTGAACGCCTCGAAGCCCGGCGCGGGCAACTCCTCAGTGAGCTCACCGCGCCGAAGCGCCTTGGCGTGGTCCTGATCGACGGCCGCCCCCATCAGCGTATCCGACAGCCGCCGCAGTGCTTGCTGGGAGGCCGTCAATCTCGCCTGGTTCAGCAGCAGTCTCCCGCGGGCGACGAGCGTGTCGAGAGCGGTGCGCTGCGCGCGGAGCGCGTCGGCCGCTGCACGGGGGTCGCGCAGCTGCGTCTTGCGGACACGCGCGACGGCGTCGAAGAGTGCGGCCAGGCTCTTGGCTTCCGTGGTCGCCAGGCGGTTGACCGCCCAGAGCGCCGCGCTCGGCTTGCGTAATCGGGCCAGCGCCCGCGCCTCCTCGGCGCGTCCGCCCCGACGCAGCTCGCCGACCAATCGATTCCGCGTGGCCGTGAACTCGGACAGCGGCACCGCGTACGCGCGCGCGACGTGGTCGGCCCTGGGCATCGGCCTCAGCGTACCGCCGTCAGTGGGCGCGCGCCTGCCGGTATCTTGTCACGCTCGCCGTGCAGGAGTACGTTATGCGGCCACGACCATCAGGGAGGCGTACGCAGGATGGAATCGACGACGGCGATCACTCCGATTTTCCTGATTTTGCTCTGGCGACGACAGCTGTACGGGCAGCGACGCTTCTACGCGATCACCAACTAGCGGCGCCGTCGTCGCGGCGCCGCGCGGCGGCTACTGCGCGCGGCAGGATGTCGGCGGCGGCCAGTGCAGCAGGACGTGGGCGTAGCGGCTGGGGCTGAGATCGGCCTTGGCCTTGCGGAAGTAGGCGTCCCAGAAGCTTCCGATGTTCCGGGCGAGCTCGGCGGACGGTGCCGACACACCGGACACGTACACGCACACGCCCGAGAGATCCGGAATCATCCGCTTGCCTTCCAGCTCCGCGAGAAGCTTCTCCGTCGTCTTCGGCGTCCAGCTCATGCGATCGAACGCGTACGGCGGATAGTCCTCGATCATGTCCGACATCAAGACGAGGACCTTGCGCCGTGTCTCGGCGCTGTAGATCTTCTCGGCGAGCAGCAGCGAGCTGAAGATGTCGGTGTAGCGCGCCTGGTACTTGCGGTCGAGCGCCGCCGCCGTGTCGGTGAGCAGCGATTGCTTCACCTGGACGATGCGCGCGTCGGTCTCCTTCTTCTCTTTGTTGAACTTCATCACGTTGTCAACCCAACCACTGAACTGCGGCCGCGCCGGCAGCTGGGCCTCGACGAGCGGGCGGAACTCCGTCAGTGTCTTGTCGGTGATGGGCGCGATCATGATGCTATCGCCAGGCTGGAGCCAGGGGAGCACCTGCTTCTCGAGCTCGCGCTTGAAGCCCGTCCGGTCCATCCCGCCGATGCTGTCCGAGAAATCCACGAAGATCACCACCGCCGTTCCCGGGTGCACCTCGGCCTGCGTCGACTTGGTGCAGCCCGTGGAGAGCACGAGCGCCGGCAGCGCGAACAGCAGCAGCAGCTCGGCGATTCTTCGTGGCGGAAGCATCAGGCTCCCTCTCCGCTGTTCAGGTCGACCTCGGGCCACCACTTGATCGCCGGGAAGTCGGCATTTTTTCGGAACGAAGGCGGTGGCAGGAGCTTGCGATGGCGGATGTTCGTCTGTCGGTAGAGCTGCACTCGCTGATTGGTCAGCGCACGGATCTGCTCGATCTGGCTCTTGGCCTGCTGGATCTCGCCGTTGAGCTTGGTGCCGGCGGCAAAGAGCCTGGTCCGGATCTTGTGCTTCTTCTTGTCCAGCGCCTTGAGCGAGTGATGGAGCGCATCCAGGCGCGCGTCGGGGTCGTGCGCGAAGTACGAGGCCACGGCGGCGCCGAAGAAGACGAGGGCGTTCAGCGCGAAGAGGGCGTAGGCCATCTGGTTGCCCTCGCTCGCCACGTAGCCGGTGCTCGAGAACTGCGAGGTGATGTACGTGTTACGCAGCAAGCTGACCGCGTACAGCGTGGCGGCGACGATGCCGGGTGTCAGGACGCTGATCAGGAGGTTGCCGATCCAGTTCGGGATCGAGTGGCGAAGATGCGCGCCGATGAACACACCGATCAACGGGATGATGATCGCGAGCGTGGAGGCCATGACATACGTGAGAAACTCCGCCTCGCCGAACAGCCGGAAGACGACGGTGTTGAGCGGAAACTCGCCGACGGCCAGGAACACGATGAGCGCCCAGTGAAACACTGGCGGGAAGACGATCGTCGCTTCGCGACCGACCTCGGAGACACGTGCCTTGTACGCGTCGGCGGTGGGTCGCATGCGCCGGTCCAGATCATCGAGCTGCCGTTGCAGCGCCTCGACGGTGGGCCGCAGGCGGGCGATGACGGCCGAGGCGGTCTTGTAAATTTGCTGGACCGCCTGTTCGCCGTTGGAGATGAGCGCCTGCTCGAATGGAGCCGGCGTGTACGACCCCATCTCCGGGATGTTGCGCTCCCCGTCCTTCTGCCCTTCGGCGAGAATGCGACTTTCGTCGGCGAACTCGACGGCCGGGGGCTTCCGTTGGCCAAGCGGCAGATTCATGACGGCTAAGCCTCGTGCTTCTTCAGCACCGAGCTGAGCTCGTCGATCAGGAACTTCACGTTGTCGAGCACCGTATCTTCGGTGGACGATAGATCGGTCATGCGCTTCATGACGGCCTGGTAGTCGACCTTCATCTGCGCGAGCGTCTGGTGGAGCGCATCGACACTGACCCGGAGACCGTCGCGCTCACTTTTCAGCGCCGACCAGCGCTTCTGCAGACTCTCGAGCTGGTCGCGCATCTCGCTCGATTGCTGCACCAGCTCCCGGTACTCCGTGATCGCGTCGATGATCCGTTTGACTTCTGTGTCGTTCAGCACTGCCGGACTCCTTTCGTCTGGTTGGACTGCAACCTCGTGCGCCCCGTCTCCACGTCGAGGCTCCTCGACTCCTCACACGTCCAACAGCACGTACGTCCACAGCGGACGACACGCGAAACGGCGCGGTGCGGGTTCAAACGATGTGCCAAGCGTAAATGCGTGAGAACGCATGCGGGAGGTCGATAGAGCCGCCGATGTGACACCGACGCGCGCCGATCCATGTCGCGTTGTCACGTTGCCGTCAGCGCGACGCAGGGGTTCACCGCTCGCGGCGTCCGCCATGTCAGCTGCGCACGATCGATGCGCCGCGTTTCTCGCCTTATTCAGCGACCGTCCCGGTCAAGCGCGCGAATTCTCTCACCAGGGTCCGGCGGAGCCGGCGATTCGCTGGCAGAGTCATCCGACGCTGGCCGTCATGCCAGCACGGCGCGAACACGCTGCGACGCGATATCGGACTACAAAGTTTGACTCGTCGGCGGACGGTACGGGACGATTCGATCGAGGCCGGTAGTGGCCGGCGGCGACTTTGGGGGACTCACACGATGGACAAGAGCGACGTGACGCAGCGAATCCGCCAGCGGATGGAATCCGGCGCCCTACCCCGCGTGGTGCCGCCGCTGACGTCCGAGCCCGGCTGGCGAGGCTCGCCGATGGGGCACATCAACGCGGATACCGCGATCGGCGTCGTGAAGTGCGCCGCCTGCGATTCGCCGGGGGCGCAGGTGGCCTACCGTTTCCCTGACGGCCGCATCGTGCGATTCCACGGCCGCTGCCATCGGATCTGGGAAGAGGAGTGCCAGCGCAGCCGCTAGACGCTAGCGACTGACTCCACTCGCCCGCGCTTCGGCGGAAATCAGCGCCCAGCCGTCCGTGCGCAGTTGCTCGTCGATCCACAGCCGACGTCGCTCGTTGATGTCAGCGTTTCCGGTGAGCTCTCGTCCCGGGCGGCGGCGGTCGCCCACCCGACGATCTAGCACGACGTCGAGGTCACGGGCTAACCCGACCGCCTCCACGGCGGCGTTGTACAGGTCCGGGCGATACACCGACACGATGAACAGCGAATGCGTCATACCGGAGAGCTCCCAGAAGGAACGCCTTGTCGACGTGGCCCACACGCCACCAGAGCACAGAGGCTTGCTCGAGACGACAGTGTGCGATGGCCTCGACCGGCGGCACAAGGGGTTTCGCGGCCGCCGATTAACTCCTCACCAAAGCTGCGCTTCGCTCTTCGCCCACGGTCCCCAAGTAGCGGAATTCGCGCGTGAACCGCCGGGGACAGGCTCCGGCACATCCCTTGCGAAATAAGCGCGCGGGAGGACCGATACATCATGCGACTCAGAGTGACCTTGTTCACGGCGGCGTTCGTCATGTTGCCGATAGCGGCCTTCGCCTTGCTGCTCGGCGAGATGCTGTGGCGGCGGCTCTCGGGTGTTGCGTGATCCGACTCGGCTGGCGCTGGCGTTACGACCTGCTGCGCTGACCCACTAGCTTCCTCGTAGCATCCGCCTGCTGCGTTGGCACCCGACGTGCGACAAACGTCGTCGCACAGGAGGGCGCCATGAACGCTCAGCGCGGATTCACGCTCATCGAGCTCCTCGTCGTCATTGCCGTCATCGGCATCCTGGCCGCGATCGCGGTGCCGCTGTACGCGAACGTCCAGCAGCGCGCGCGGATCGCGAAAGCGCAGTCGGACTCGCGTGCCCTCGCCACCGCGGCGTCGATTTATGGCGCGCATATGGGCCATTTACCGAGCGCGCTCACCGATCTCACCGCGCTCGCCACCAACGCACAAAACCAGGTGGCGGGACCGTTCATGGCTTCGATCCCGGCTGCTCCTTCGGGCTGGAGCGCGTACGCCTACAGCGCCGATACCGGCGTCGGTGTCTTCACGATCTCCGCGACGGGCGACTCGACGAGTGTGAGGGTTCCGTAGCCCTATGCGCAGGGCACCACTGCCACATCGAGCGGGCAGTCGGGAGCGGCGAGCACCGTGCAACGCGTGGCCGAATTTTCGGAGACGGCGTGCTGTCGAGATAAGCTCGATGTACCCCGATCCGCCTCGGGCTCCGTCACACCACAGGCGGCGCGCTTCGCACGCAGTCCGGGGGCATCGCCGCCATGCTGCCGGCGTTCACGCCGACGCTCGAACGGGCCGAGCTCCACGCTCGTGTCCCCCAAGAGCCGGCTCGCCCCGGGCGGCTCCGTGCCTCACTCGGCGCGTCCTTCGCCGAGGGCGCCGCCGCCGAGGTGTTCGGCGCGTGCGCTGGCGGCGCGGTCCTCACCGGCTGGGCGCTCTACCTCGGGGCCAGCGCGGTGACCATCGGGCTGTTGACGGCGCTGCCGATCGCGGCGCAGGTCCTTCAGCTGCCGGCCGCGTGGCTCACGCAGCGCGTCGGCGCGAAGCGATTGGCGATCACCGCGATCGGCGCGTCGCGGCTGGTCTGGCTGCCGCTCATCGCCGTGCCGTTCGCTCATCTGAGCCCCGGCACTGCGCTGAACGCGCTCGTCACGATCGTGGCGCTCGCCACCATCCTCGGCGTCGTCGGTGGCAATGCCTGGACAGCGTGGATGGGGGATTTGATCCCCGGCGCGATCCGCGGCCGCTTCTTCGGACGCCGCATGGTCTACGTCAACATCGCGGGCACCACCGCCTCGCTCGCCGCGGGCTTTGCGCTCGACACGCTGGGACCCCGCGGCTTGAAGGGCGAAACACTCGGAGCGCTGCTCGCCGTCGCGTGCGCGGCCGGGGTGATCAGCATCTGGCTGCTCCTCGCACAGCAAGGGCCGGCGGCTGCCGCGGATGTCGTGCCCCCTCAGTGGAGCGACGTCCGACGCGCGCTGCACGATACGGCGACGCGCCCGCTGCTCGCATACTTCCTAGGCTGGAACGCCGCGGTGGGGATCTCGGCGGGCTTTTTCTCGTACCACATGCTCGCGAACCTCAAGATGGGCTTCGTGCTGGTCGCCGCCCACGGCATTCTCGTGGCCGCCGTCCGAATCGCCTCGGCGGGGATGTGGGGCCGCCTCGTCGACACGTTCGGCGCGCGGCCGGTGTTGATCGTCTGCTCCTCGGGGATCTCGGTCGTGCCGGTGATCTGGCTGTTCATCACGCCCGGCCGGCTGTGGCCGATCGCGGTCGAGGCCGTCGTGGCCGGCGCGCTGTGGGGCGGGCACGGGATCGCAACGATGGACCTGTCGATCGGGCTCGCGCCTCGGCGTGGGCGTCCGTTCTACCTGGCCGCCTTTGCCACCGCCGGCGGCCTCGGCTTCGCCGCGACCTCCGCGCTCGCCGGCATTCTCGCGTACACGCTCACCGCTCCGATGCCCGTTCTCGGCGCGGAGTGGCGCAACGTGCACGTGCTCTTCCTGCTGTCCGCCGTGGGCCGGGCGGCCGCGGCGCGGCTGGCGCTGCGGATCGAGGAGCCGGCGGCGCGCAACGTGCGCGATCTCGGCCGCGGGGTGGCCGTGATGCTGATGCGCCGCTCGATCCGCCTGCCACGCACCGCGTACGTGGTCGTCAGCGAAGGGCGGGCATCACCTCGTGGGTGAAGATCCGCAGCGTCCGTAGCATCCGGTCCATCGGGAGCAGCCCCCCCGGATTCAGCTCGGCGATCATGCCGTCGAGGCCGAGGTTTTCGCGGAGCTGGCCGAGACGGTGCACGAGCTCCGGCGCCGTGCCGAACGCGACGCGTCGGTCGAGAATCTCCTCGTAGCTCATCGTCGCCACCTGGTCGTGGAGCGCGACGTTGCGGTCGGCAGGACCCGTGTCGCCGCGGCCGAGGCGGGAGCGGGTGAGCTCGGCGTGACGGCGGAAGAAGTAGGTGATGTTCTCGTGTGGCTCCTCGATGGCCGCCCGATGGGTCGCGGCGGCGTAGACGGGAATCCGCAGGCACACGTCGCCATCGCCGGGATGTCCGGCCTCGCGCCAGGCGGCACGATAGCTGCCCAGGTGCTCGCCGAGTGACGGGATGTCGTGATCGCGCAGCCCGACGAAGAGCGGCAGGCCCATGCGACCGACGAAACGGAATGTCTCGGGTGAATTCGCGGCCATCCGCATCGGCGGATGTGGTAACTGCCGCGGCCGCGGGGCGACCGTTGTGTTCTCGAAGCGGTAGAACTTGCCGTCGTAGCTGAACGGCTCGCCCTTCCACGCCGCCTTGAGAATCATGAGGGCCTCTTCGAACCGCGCCTGGCTCTCACCGTACGGAACGTTGAGAACGTCATAGGCCCGCGGCGAGCCGCTGCGACCGATCCCGAAGTCGAATCGTCCGCCACTGAGATGGTCCACGGTGGCCACTTCTTCCGCGATGCGCAATGGGTTCGCCAGCGGCAACACCGTCACCGCCGTGCCGATGCGCACACGATGCGTCCGCGCGGCCATGAAGCTGGCGAGCGCGATCGGCGCCGACTGCACCGACCGGCCGGGGTTGAAGTGGATCTCGCCGAGCCACACGCCGTCGAGCCCCCAGGCCTCGGCCGCGTCGGCCAGCTCGAGCGCTTCCTGAAAGGCCGTGGCCTCGCTGGTGTCGCGCCGCCGCTCCTCGACGAAGATCCCGAACTGCATGCCGGTCAACGCCCTGGGGCCTTGCGCGCAAGAAAGTCCTTGAAGCCTTCGCGTGGATGGGACGATGTCAGCCACGTGGCGCGGGCCGTCTCCTCGTTGTCGTAGCGCTCGCGCCACGACATGCCGATGTCTTCATGCACGAGACGCTTGATGCCCTGCACCATCCGACCGTCGTTGCGGGCAATCATCTGCGCCATGTCGAGCGCGCGCTCGCGCAGCTCGGCGGCCGGCACCACCTGGTTCAGCAGACCGATGCGCTCCGCCTCGTCGGCGAGCACGTCGCGCCCCGTGTAGAGCAGCTCCTTGGCTTTCGGCAGCCCGACCAGCAGTGGGAGCGACCACGTCGAGTTGACGCGGCCGTAGGTGGCCGCGAGGAAACGGAACTTCGTCTGCTCGCAGCCGATCCGGATGTCCAGCATCGACGTGAGCAAGGCCGCTCCGCCGTACGCCAGCCCGTTGATGGCGCCGATGATCGGCTTGGCAAACGTTGCGAGATTCCAGTTGGCGCGGTTGCGAAAGGTCTGCCGCTCGGCGAGCTCCTCGCTGCTCAGGCCGGCCATCTCGTGAATGTCGGCGCCGGCCGAAAAGGCCTTGTCGCCGGCGCCGGTGAGGACGACGGCGTTGACGGCGTCGTCGGCGGCGAGGGCGCCGAGCTCCTCGTCGAGCTCGCGGATCAACCCGAAACTGAGCGCGTTCAGCTTGTCGGGACGGTTCAGCACGATCAACGCGACGCCATCCCGGCGCTCGGTCACGATCGCTTCGTAGCCCACGCGCTCACCTGCCTTTCGCCGTCCCGCGACAATCAGCCCGCCGTCGCGGGTTGTCAAGAGGCGAGCAGCAAGTTGTTGCGTCTCGTCAAGATTGACCCCGGCCTGCGGTTCGTAGCAGCGAGAGTCGACACGCACGTTAGACGGCAGCAGCAGGCATGAGGGCGGCGAGCTTCTCTGCGGGCGTCCGCCCCTGCAGCGCCATCGAGAAGCGCTCATGGTTGTAGTGCGTTTCCCAGCCGCGGAGGCCGACAGCAGCCGCATCGAAATCATCGAAGCGCTGACGGCCCCAGAATTCTTCCTGGTCGATCCGGTGGCTGCGCTCGACCTTTCCGTTCTGTTGGGGACGCCGCGGCTTGATGTAGCGGTGCCGGATCCCCAGCGCCTGAACGGCTAGCGCAAACCCGAAGGGAAACTCCTGCCCGTTGTCGCACTGGAGCTTCCGGATCCGGAAGGGAAACGCCCGGCAGAGCTCCGCCAGGAACGCGAGGCTCGAGCTCTGGTGCAGTCGCCGATACAGCCGCAAGACCCGAAAGCGCGTGCAATCATCGAGCGCGGTGTACTGAAAGGCCCAGCGACCCGCAATCTTCACGAACTTTACATCGACCTGAACGCTCTCGCCGGGCTCGGCCTTTTCGAACAGCTTCATTTGCCGCGGAACCCGCTTCCGTGTCCGCCGCAGGCGTGGCACTCCGATATCCCGAAAGATCCGCTGGATGGTGCCGACGGCGACCCGGATGTCATGAATGCGCCGTAACCAAAGCTGCGTCCGCTGCGCGCCGTATTCCAGCTCGCGACGGGCCTGCCCGATGAGCTCGATCGCGCGCGGTGTGATGCGCCGGCCTCGACGCCGGGGATATCGCGGCACTAACCCTTGCAAGGCATCCTGCCGCCAGCGTACGCGCCAACGCCGAATAGTCCGCACGCTGACGCCGAAACGGCGGCTGGCTGCCGTGGGGCCATGCAGTCGTGCGAAATGCAGCACCATCAGCCGCTGTCTCACCCTCAGCCGGTACTGCAGGCGGACCTTCACGTCGCTCAGTTTGATCACTTGGCCTCCCCCTTGGGCAGCTCGGCTGCCCATCAAAGCAGGAGAGGTCAATCTTGAGTAGATACTTCAGAGGCGAGCAGCAAGTGCGTGAGCTCGTCGGGAGCGCTCAGCATCGGATAATGACCGGTGTCGAGCTCGTGCCAGTGGGCGCTCAACCGCTCCGCCGTCCGGCGCTGATGCGCTTCCGGCGGATTGACGGCACGCCGGCAACGGATCACCGTCGCCCGCCACGCCTGCTCCCAGAAGGCCGTCGACTCCATCGGCGCCTCCAGGGCAGCCACGGGGTGCGGTGTGATCCGCGCCAGTGCCCACTCGCGCGTCGCGGAGTCGAGGTCGCGGAAGAGCCGGCTCTCGGCGTCGGCGCGCGTGGGTCCGGTGGCGATCTCGGTCGTCTCGTTCGGCGTCGTGCGCTTCACGATCTCGTCGACGCGCTCGCCCGGCATGAGCGCCAGCGCATCCACGAACACGAGCCGGTCGATACGCCCGTGCGCGAGCTCGGCGATCCGCTGAACGACCATGCCGCCCGAGCTCGTGCCGACGAGCACGACGTCGCTGAGATCTTCATAGTAGAGAAGCTGAGCGACTTCGTGCGCATGCGTGCCGACGGTGATGCCGCGGCGGAGCAGATGCGCGCGCTCGGCACAGCCGTCCAGGCTCGGCGCATGCGGGACGTGACCGGCCGCCCGCAGGCGAGCGACGATGGGTTTCCAGATCCAGCCGCCCTGATACGCCCCGTGGATCAACACGTAGATGGCCATCGCTGCTCCTCGGCAGAAGGTTCGGTTCGGTCGGCGCGTCCGATGGCGAGATTCTAGCGGGAACGGCAGGACTTCGACGGCGGCCAGTGCAAGAGGACATGCGCGTACCGAGCGGCATCGAAATCGGCGCCGGCGCGCGCGAAGAAGCTCTGCCAGAACCGGCCGATGTGCCCGGCCATTGCTGCCGAGGACGCCGAAGCACCGCTGACGTACACGCACACGTCCGACAGATTCGGGATGACCCGCCTGGCCGTCAGCTCGGTCAGGAGCCTGTCGCTGTCGCCTGGCTGCCAGCGCATCGCATCGAACTTGTACGGCGGGTTGTCCTCGATCATGTCGGACATGAGGACGAGAACCTTCCGGCGCGTCTCGCCATCGAAGTACTTCTCGGCCATGGCCAGCGAACTGAAGATATCGGTGTACCGGCTGGCCAGAGGTTGCGCCAGGCTCCGCGCGACCTCGGTCTGGAGGTGCTGCCGGGCGGTCGCGATCGCGCGCGCCGTCTCCTTGGTTTGCTGAGCGTGCTTCAGCGTGTTGTCGACGAAGCCGTTGAACTGCGGCATGGCCGGGAGCGTCGCCTCCGCGAGCGGCCGAAAGCCCGTCAGCGTCTTGTCGTGAATGGGCGCGATCATGATGCGATCGCCGGGGCCGAGGAACGGCAGGATGCTCGTCTCGAGATCGCGGCGGTACGCGGCCCGCGCCGGCCCGTGAATGCTCGCCGAGAAGTCGACGAACACCACCACGCTCGTCGGCGGATGCGATTCGGCGGCGACCGAGACTGCCGCGGGGGCGAAGAACGACGACACGATCAGCAGGAGCTCGCTGATCACGGTGGTGTGGCAAGCGCTAGGCGCGCTTCTCCCTGACGACGACGCCGGCCACGATGAGGCCGACGGGAATGATCCAGCCCGGCAAGTCGAACTTGCTGACGACGACCACCAGCAGGACCAGCGCCACGATCATCACCACGGCCCGAATGCCCGAGAAGCCCATCGATCATCCCTCCGACGATGAACGCCGGTTTGAACTCCGCCAGCGTACGAGGCAAGGACCAAGCCAGATCGTCGGCCGGTTTTGAAATCGCTGTGTTCGCGGTGGCCGACACACGCGACGGGGCGGGACGGCGCGCGGCGTGACCGCGTGTCGTGCCCTATCGACATGGGGGGCCTCGAAGGGCCCCCCATACCCCCCGTTCGTTCGGCGCGGCCCGGCGGAGCCGGACCGCGCCTCTATCCCTTGCTTGGGCGCGCTAGTCCTTCGGGACTAAAACGATCTCGATGCGGCGGTTTTTCGCGCGGCCTTCGGGGGTGTCGTTGTCGGCGACGGGCTTGAACTCGCCGAAGCCGGCGGCGGACAACGTCGCGGGATTGATGGCCTGCTTCTGGAGGTAGCGGGCGACGTTGATGGCGCGTGCGGCCGAAAGCTCCCAGTTGGTCGGATACCGCTGCGCCAGCGTGCCCGAGATCGGCACCGCGTCCGTGTGACCCTCGATGCGGATCGACTTGTCGGTCACAGACTTCACGATCTCGATGACCTTACCGAGCACGACGAGGCCCTCCGGCTTGATCTCCGCCTTGCCGGAATCGAACAGAATCGCATCCACCATGTTGACCGTCAGCTTCCCCTGCAGCTCGGAGATGGTGACTTGCCCCTTGGCGATCTCGCCCTTCATCTTGTCAACGAGCTGCTCGTACGTCGAGCTGACCTCCCGCACCTTCTCCTCGCGCGCCTTCTGCGCATCGGCAAGATCTTGGCTGAGCCGCGCATTCTCGGTCTCGAGGGCGTCGACGCGCTGGCGCAGCTCCGTGATGCTGCGGCCGAGCTCGCCGGAGCGTGCCGTGAGCAGGCGCTCGAGCTCGGCGCGATCGGCGGCGAGCTGATCGTTGCGCTTCCCGGCGGCAGCCAGGTCTGTCTTCAGACGCGCGTTGTCGACCTCGAGCGCGTTCGCCGATTCCACCGTCTTCAAATACTCGCTCTTCGACACGCAACCGGCGAAGACGAGCGGGACGACGGCGAGCACGGCCAGGACCATGCGGAACTTCTGCATCGGGACACCTCCTCGTCGCAGAGCACTGGCGACGTGCCAGCATCCCGATTATGGCAAGGCGCCCCCCGCGGAACGAACTTATCCCTTCGGGACGTCTCCGGCGAGCGTGATGCGGTGAAGGAGCCGGCGATGGCCGGCGTAGTCGTTGATGGCGTTGTGCTGCGCGCAGCGGTTGTCCCAGAACGCGATGGAGCCCGGCCGCCAGCGAAAACGACAGCTGAACTCCGGCCGCGTCTGATGGCGGAAGAGATAATCGAGCAGCGGCGCACTCTCCTCCTCCGTCATACCTTCGAAGCGAACAGTGTGCGCCACGTTCACGTACAACGCCCGGCGGCCCGTCTCCGGATGGCGTCGCACGACTGGATGCGCCGCGATGTAGTCCTTCTTGACCTCGCGCGCGCTGTCCTTCATGCGGTCCTCACGCGTACGACTGGCGTCGGCCTTGGCAGAGCTGTTGATGGCGACGAGCCCTTCGAGCATCGCCTTCAGCCCGTCGGACAGCGTCTCGTAGGCGAGATACATGTTGGCGAACAGCGTGTCGCCACCGTACGGCGGAATCTCACGCGCGACCAGCATGCTCGCCATCGGCGGCACGTCGAGATACGCCGTGTCCGAGTGCCACACGCCGCCGAAGTTCACACGCTCGTGCTCGAGCTTCAACACGGGAATGATCTCGGGATACTCTGCGAGACCCTTCACGAACGGGTATTCGATCGGCTCGCCGAAGCAGCGTGCGAAGGCGAGGAACTCGGCCGGCGACAGCGGCTGATCGCGGAAGAAAATGACCAGGTGATCGAGCCAGGCGCGCCGGATGGCGGCGATGGTCTCCTCGGACAATGGTCGCGCGAGATCGACGCCCGAGATCTCGGCGCCGAGCGCGCCCGCCACCGGCTCGACGGACAGCCGAGCACTCATCCGCCGCCGGCGGCGCCGACGAAGTCGGCCACCATGCGCGCCACCTTTTCCGGCTGTTCGAGGTGCGGCGCGTGGCCGGCCGTCTCGACGCTCTGCACGCGCGCGCCCGCGATGCGTCGGCTGAACTCGTCGGCATAGACGAGCGGGACGAGCCGATCCTCCTTACCCCACACGATCAGCGTGGGCGCCTTCACGCGATGAATCCGCTTTTTGAGGCCTTTGTCGGGAATCGGCCAGATGAACTTGCCGGTGGCGCCCATGGCCCAGGTCCGTCGCACCCGCGCCGCGATGGCCGCCTCCGGGTCCTCGACGACGCCGAACATCCGCCGTGCAGGCTCGCTGCCAGGATCGTGGAAGAGCATGTCGCGCAGCCGTCCCGCGTCGAGCGTCATCCAGTTCGTGATCGGATCGCCGTCGCGCCAGAACCCGATCGGGTCGATGAGGACGAGACGACGCACGCGGCGTGGCGCCGCCGCGGCCAGCTCGCAGGCAACCATTCCGCCGAACGAGTGGCCCACGAGGCCGACCGGCTCGGCGCCGAGCGCCTCGAGGAGCTCGTCGTAGCAGAGCACGAGATCCCACAGGCCGTCGAGGTGATACACGTCGTCGGGCGCGTCGGGAGCGGTGCCCGGATGCTCCGGCGCGTACACGGTGAAGCGCTCGGCGAGGTGATCGAGGAACGGATCCCAGGTGAGGCCCCACGGCCCGTGCAGGAATACGAGCGGTGGCCCGTCGCCTTTCGAAAGGACGCGCATCCGCACTCTGCCCTGCCAGACGGACACCGTCTGCTCGTTCATGCGCCGGCTGCCGCAACAGCGGCCTGAGCGAGCGGCCTCTGCGCATTGCGCAGGCGCTCGGGCCACCAGTGATTGATCCAGCCCTCGTCGTCCCACAGCGGCCGCAGATGGGGCAGCACCTCACGCGAGAACAGCGCCATGTTCTCGAGCGTCAGCTCGTGCGGCATCGAGCCGATCTGGAGCAGCACCATGAGGTTGCCCACGCGCAGGCCCTTCACGACCTCTTCGCGGATGCGATCGCGCACGGTGGCCGGGCTGCCGGCGATGACGTAGCCCTTCTCGACGAAGTCGCGATAGCGCAGCTTCTTGGTGTCTTCCGCCCGGCGGACGTTGCTGCGTGCGGACGCCAGCAGGCTGCGATAGTCCTGATTGCCGGGCGGCGCGCCGAGCTCGAGCGGCCAGTGCAGGCACTTGTGATAGAAGTACTCGACGTGCCGGGCGTACTTTTCTTCCGCATGCGTATCGCTCTCGGCGACGGCGACCAGTTGTAGGAAACCAGCACGGTATGGATTGGGATCGCGCCCTTTATCGGTCACGACCTGCCAGTAACCCTGCATCATTGTATGGGCCGCTTTGGCTCCCGAGTAGCTGAGGAAGCAATAGCAGACGTCGTTGTCGACGGCGAAGTCGAACGTGCTGATGCTGCCCGAGCCGGGCACCCACACCGGCGGGTGCGGCTGCTGGATCGGACGCGGCCACAGATTCACGTTGGCGAGCTGGTAATAACGGCCGTTCCACGAAAAGATCTCCCGCGCCTGCCAGGCCTTGAGCGTGAGCGCAAAGGCCTCGCGGTACCGCTCGCGATGCTCCATGGGCGTGATGCCGTAGCAGAAATTCACGTCCATCGGGCTCCCGAGCGGCAGACCGGCCACCAGCCGACCCCCGCTGATGCAGTCGAGCATCGCGTATTCCTCGGCCACGCGGATTGGCGGATTCGAGGTCGGCAGCGTGGCGCCCATCTGCACAATGGCCACGTCGGTGCCATTGGTGGCCTTGGCCAGCACACTGCCCATGAGATTGGGGCTCGGCATGAAGCCGTACGCGTTCTGATGGTGCTCGTTCGTGCACACGCCGTCGAAGCCGGCGCGCGCGGCATAGAGCAGCTCGTCCAGCGTCCAGTTGTAGTACTGCCCCACGCGGCGGGCGTCGGCCAGCTCCCACCACGGTGGCGTCACCCACACGGACTCGTAGCGCTTCTCGAAATCGTCCGGCAGCTCGCGGTGCGGCATCAGGTGAAACGCGCTGATCTTCATAATTCCCTCGCGGTGAGAAGTGTACCCGAATTCAGCTTGCGCGCTCGCGGAGCGTCTTCCTGTCGATCTTTCCGGCCGGCGTCTTGGGCAGCTCCTCCACGATCTCGATGGCGCGCGGATACTCGTGCTTGCTCAGTCGCGACTTCACGAACTCTTGCAGCTCGCGCGCGAACCCGGGTCCCATCCCTGGCGCCACCACGCAGGCCTTCGGGATCTGGCCTCGCAGGGAATCGGCGACACCGAATACGGCCGCCTCACGCACGTCGGGATGCGCGAGCAGCGCCTGCTCGATCTCGAGCGCGCTCATCGTCCAGCCCGCCGAGATGATGACATCGTCGGAGCGTCCGGCGTGGAAGAAGTAACCATCGGCATCCATGCGTCCGCGATCTTTGACGCGAAACCACTCACCGCGCCGGCGCACCGCAATCTCGCCGAGCTGGCCGGTCGCCACCGGGCCGTCGTCGTCCACCACGGCCACCTCCCAGCCAGGCGCCGCCTTGCCGAGGGCGCCGCGGCGAACCTCGAAGCCCTCGAAGCCCGGGTAGCTGACGATGATGACACCGACCTCCGTGCTCCCGTACATGCTGCACGGCGGGACACCGAAGGTCTGCTCGACGAATTCCCAGGTCTTCGCGTCCAGCGGCTCGCCTGTGAACGAGAGCTTGGCCGGCCGAAAGCGGCGACCGTCGGCGAAGCCCGATTCGCGCAGCATGCGGTACACCGTTGGCGCGGCGGCGAGATTGGTGATGCCGAACGCGTGCAGCCCGTCGACGAGCCGATCCGCGCGAAAGCGTCCCGAATAGCCGCCGACCGCGATCCCGAGCGCGAGAGGCGCGATGGTGCCGTGCCAGAGCCCGTGACCCCATGCCGGCGACGACGGACAGAAGTAACGATCGTGGCGTTCGAGGCCCACGCCGTAGAGCGCGGCCACCATGAGCGTCACCACCGCGCGATGCGTGTGACGAACCGCCTCGGGCAGCGCGCGCGTCGTGCCCGATGTGTACTGGAAGAGCGCGAGATCATCCGGCGTCGTATCCGGAGTGTATCGGGACGATGCCGCGCGGACGCGCGCATCCACGGCGTCGACGTCGAGCACGGTGAGGTCGGGGAACCGCGCGCGCCAGCGCGCGGCGTCGTGCTCGACGACGAGAAGCCGGGGGCGGCAGTCGTCGAGGCGCAGCGCCAGCCCGTCGGGCCCGAAGAGGGTGAAGAGTGGCACCGCCACCGCCCCGCGCTTGCACGTGCCGAATACGGCGCCATAGAACGCGAGCGACGGTTCGAGCATGATCGCGACGCGGTCGCCGCGCGCCACGCCCGCTTCTTCGAGCACGTTGGCGAATCGGGCCGACCAGTCCGCGAGGGCGGCGAACGTGTGTTCCTCGCGCCGACCGTCCGCAAACTGGATCCGCAGCGCCGTTCCCCGGGCGACGTGGCGATCGACACACTCGTGGGCGAGGTTGAGTCGCCGACGGTCGCCATCGAACAGCTCCCACAGCGCGTCCCAGCGGAACTGCTCGCGCGCCTCCGGATAGCGCCGGATATCGAGGATCGACGTCATCGCGTCGGCAGCACCACCTCGGCCGTCGCGGCGGCGATCGTCTCGCCGCGCTGATTCGTACCGCTCAGTTCGAGTATCACCACGCCGCCGGGCGCCTTGCCGCTCACGCGGCCGCGACACCAGGTCGTGTCGCCGATCAGGTTGTGACGCAGGACCCTGGCCTGCAGACGGCGCAGGAAGCCTGCATCACCCATCCAGTTCGTGACGAGGTGGCCGAGCCAGGCCACGCGCTCCGGACCGTAGTCGTAGGCGCCGGGCACGCCGACCGCGCGGGCCATTGCGTCGTCCCAGTGCACCCGCTCCGGCGGCTCCGGCACGCCGAAGTCGTTGGGGATGCCGAGCGCCGGATGTCGATCGAACATCTCGAACGCGAGCCCGTGCGCGCGCACGTAGAGGCTGCCCCAGCCCTGGACGAAGGCGACCACCGAGGTCACGGTCAAGGGCCCCTTCACCACCGGGGCCATCTCGTCGCCGATCTTCACCTCGTCCCAGACGCGCGGCGTCGCGCCGCGGATCTCTTCGGCCGCGTACGCCCGCCGAATGGCCGCCAGCTCTTCCGCCGAGTAGCGGTGGGGTCCCGTGGACGTGTACTTCCCGCGCTCGCGCGCGGTCTCGCGCTCCGTGCGGAAGCACCACGAGTCCGCCTCGCACACGATCTCGTCGCGCTGGTTGCGAAACGTGGTGCGGTAGATCTGCTGGATGGCGCGCTTGGCGAATCGTGATGGCTTCTCGATCAACGCGTGGAGCACGCTCTCACCGAGGATGCGATCGTCGACGCGGATCGGTCGCTCCCAGCGAAAATCTGTGCCGCCATACATCGCGTGAATGCCGGGCAGACCGCCCACGTAGCCGGACACGATGCGGTCCATCGCGAACAGAATGGTCGGCGGCGCGACACCGGATGCTGCCCAGTGCGGGTTGCGGTCGCCGACGCCGTGCGCCCAGTGCCGGATGGCATCGCGCGTGGCCACCTCGATATAAGGCTCCGGCCGCGGCACGGGCTTGTGCAAGCGCGCCTGCAGCGCGGCGAGCGCCTCGGGCGTGATCGTCGGAAATCGGGTGGAGGCCAGCGTGTCCATCTCGAAGCGTCCTCTCTCAGCCGGCGAGCGACTCGATGGCGCGCACCTCGTCGTCCGAGAGCGGCACCGCATGACTCGCCAGATCCTCCCGCATGTGCTCGGCGTCGGTCGTTCCGGTCAGCGGCAGCATGCCCACGGCGGTCGCGAAGCGAAAGACCACCTGCGCCGGCGTGGCGCCCGCGCGCCCGGCGATGGCGGCCAGGAGCGGATGCCGCAGCACCTCGACGTTGGCGGTGAGCAGCGAAAAGGCCTGGTAGACGATGCCCCGCGTCGCGCAGAAACGGCGAATCGCACGGTCCCAGCCGAAGCGGGCATAGCACCGATTCTGCACGAATGCCGGCGTCTCCGTCCCCGTCGCCAGCATCTGCTCGAGATGCCGCAGCGAGATGTTGCTCACGCCGAGGAACCGCGTACGTCCGGCGTTGCGCTCCTTGACCATCGCCGTCCACACCTCCGTGTCCTCGTCGCGCCAGCCATGGGCCGACCCCGGGCCATGCAGCACGTAGCTGTCCACGATGTCGGTGCCGAGATGCTCGAGCGAGCTCGCGAGCGACTGGGCGACCTGTGTGGCGAGATCCGCGCCGGGATCGTAAGGCAGCCGCTGGTCTTGTCCGCCCTGATACGTGAACTTCGTCTGAATGAAGACGTCATCTCGGGTGACGAGGCCCGCACGGTATACGGCGGCGAGGCCCTGTCCCACGCCGGCCTCGAAGTAGTGTCGCCGCTGGTTCGCCGTGTCGATGCCGCGAAATCCGCTCCGGACCGCAAGCTCCGTCAGTGCCGCCGTCCGATCCTCCTTCCACGCGGTGCCGTAGAGCAGCGGCGGCAGCGTCGTCATTGCACCCTCGCTGCCACCGACACCCCGCGCGCGCCCGTTCGCTCGATGGCACGCGCGACGACGCCCGAGGCCTTCGCCTCCTCGACGAACCGGCGAAGATACGCGAGCCCCGCCTCATGGCCGCGCGGCATGCCGATGGCCTGCTGAACGGCCATGAAGCGGCCGTCGAGGACGCGCGATCCCGGCAGCCTGGGCGCCAGACCGAGCAGCGCCTCGCGCAATCCGGCCAGCGCTTCGACGTCACCGGCTGCCAGCAGGCCGAATGCCGCCTCGGCGGTGGGGGCTCGCACGAGCCGGGCGCGCTGAAGGCTCCGGCTCAGATAGAGCTCATAGTTCGCTCGCGCCGGCGCGCCCACACGCACGCCGGGATCGTCGACGTCGGCGACGGCGCGCAGGCGCGACCCGGCGGGGACCAGATAGCTCGCCTCGATCTCGAGGTAGGCGCCGGTGAAGTCGATATCTCCGGCGCGCGCGGGATCGATGCCGAGAAACGCGATGTCCCACGCGCGGCTCTTGGCGGCGTCGACCATGGCCGCCACGCTGTCGTAGGCGACCAGCTCCAGCCGCGCGTCGAGCCGGCGCGCCAGCTCCGTTGCGAGATCGATGGCCACGCCGCGCGACTCGCCGCTCGCAGTGTCGCGCGTGGCAAGAATGAAGTTGCCGTAGTTGATACCCGCGCGCAGCAGCCCCGCCGGGGCCAGGTCGCTACGGACGGCCGAAGGAATGGGCGTCATGGTCGCGCAGGATGCTAACAGAATCGGCGCCGAAAAACGGATCGCCGGCGCCGCCCTGCCTGCTAACTTCGATATGGTGAGTCGTGTCTCATCCGCGCAGCGGAACAGCGCATTGCACCGGCGACTCGCAGCCTGGGAGGCCGGCGCCCACCGGGCCCTTCACCGCCTCCACCTCGATCGCATCCGCATCAAGATGCTGGTCTTCGCGCTGGTCGCCACGCTCGTTCCCACGCTGACGCTGAGCTATCACTCGTACTCGATGAACCGCGAGCACGTCAACGCGAAGATCTCCGAGGAGCTCCGCAACGCGAGCACCCAAACGGCGCGCGAGTTCAACCTCTGGCTGAAGGAGCGCTTCTACGAGACGCGCGTGTTCTCCACCTCGTATGAGGTGACGGAAAATCTCGAGCAGCTCGGGCGGGGCCGCGATGCAGCACGACAGGCGTCGGAGGCGACCCGGCGACTGACGGAATACCTCGCGTCCGTTCGCGCCAAGTTCACGGATTACGACGATCTTTGCGTGCTCGGCATGAACGGCGAGCGGCTGGTGCCGGCCGACGGCGAGGCGCTGCGGTCGCGACTGCCGCGCGAGTGGGCGAAGCAGATCCGTGCCGACGACAACGTCGCCGGCGACGCCTACCGCGATGCCGCGCGCAACAAGCCGGCCATGGTGATCGCCGTCCCGATCAAGGCCGCCAGCGGTCGGCTGCTGGGTGCGATGACGGCGCGGCTGAATTTCGACGGCATCGAGCGCATCGTGCAAGGCTTCGCGGTCGGCCACACGGGCGGTATTCACATCGTCGATCGTGAGCGGCGCATCATCCTGAGCTCGGCGGCGATGGGCGCGCCGGTCCTGAGCACGAAGGTCCCCGAGGAGGCCACCACGAAGCTGCTCGACTCCGGCGACGCCACGACCTTCTATACCGATCGTCAGGGCGAGGCGGTGATCGGGACCATGCGACCGGTGTCCGTGATCGGCTGGACCGCCGTCGCCGAGATCACCCGCCAGGAGGCCTACGCACGGGTGCTCCGGCAGCGCAATATCGCGCTGGTGACGCTCGCCGGCCTTGTGATCGTCATCGGCTTCACCGCCTACGTCCTCGCCCTGACGGTGGCGCGGCCGGTCGAGCGGTTGACGGCCGGCGCCACCCAGGTGGGCAATGGCGATTTCGACGTGCAGGTTCCCGTGCTCGACTACGGCGAGATCGGCTATCTCACGCGCGCGTTCAACAAGATGGTCACCCACCTGCGCGAGGGCCGCGACGAGCTGGCCGCCATCAATGTCGCGCTCGAAACGCTGTCGGTGACCGACGGCCTCACCGGGCTCTTCAATCACAAGCATCTGCTGCAAACGCTGCAGACGGAGCTCGCGCGCGCGCAGCGCCACAAGCATCCGCTCTCGGTGCTGATGATCGACGTCGATCACTTCAAGCAGTACAACGACCGCTTCGGACATCAGATGGGAGACAAGCTCCTGGCCGATATCGCCGCCATCTTCAAGCGCACGACGCGGAGCATCGACTACGCCGCCCGTTACGGCGGCGACGAGTTCCTGTTGCTGCTGCACGAGGTCGCCTCCGCCGATGCGCTCATGCTGGCCGACCGGGTACGCCACGCGGTGGCCGCCACGCAGTTCGGTCCCGGCGATCACGAGGTCACGGTCAGCATCGGCGTCGCCAGCTACCCCGAGCATGCGGAGACGGTAGAGGCGCTCATCGCGAGCGCGGACGCGGGGTTGTACAAGGCGAAGCGAAGCGGACGGAACGAGACGGTGCTGGCGACGGAGGACGACGCGCGCCGTCAGCGCTGATCGATCAGGCTGTAGTGCACCCAGCCCGCGCGACCGTCGTCGGTCTTCACGCGCACCCACACTCCGTTGTACGAGACCGCGTTGAGCGGCGTCCCGCGCTCGACGACGAAGAGAACCTTGAAGGCCGGACCGGGCCCTCCGCGAACGTTGCTGCGGTTCGTCGCGCGGAGTGCCAGCATCGGCGAGAGCGGGTGCTCGGCCTCGGTCTTGGCCAGCTCGACGCCCTTCGCGAGCCGCTCGTTGCGCGGCTTGATGAGCGTCTTCACCTGGGTCGTGAGATACACGGTGCCGTCGTAGTTCTGCTTCTTGAATTCCTCGGTCGCCATGCGCAGCAGCTGCTGGGCCTGCGCGAGATCGCTGTCTTTCGGACGTAGCGCGAGCTCGGCCGGAATCGACTTCAGCGCGATCTCCGTCTCGGCCAGATTCGAGGCCGCCTCCGCACGACCCGAGAGCCCGCGCAGCTTCGCCATGGCGCGCACGACCTCGAGAATCGCCGCCTCGAGCTTCTGGTTGAGCGCTTTGATCTCCGCGTCCTTCTCGAGCGCCTGCAGATGCATCCGCGCGAGCTTTTCCTCGAGCTCCTTCGTGGTCGCCACCTGCTTGCGTGCTTCCTCTTCGGAGGCGCGGCGGCCGGCCGCGACCTGCCGCTCGGCGGTGGAGTCGCTGACCATCGCGCAGCCGCCGAACACGGCGCCGGCGGTCAGGAGCACGGCCGCGCAAGCCAGCTGTCTGTACTTCCGGCCCATGGCGTTCATTGCGGCGTCAGCAGAGCAAGCCGGAGACCAAGTTCGTAACCCCCCGTAATCCAGAGCCGAATGTCCCAATCTGCGGCCGGAACGCCGTCGGCTGGTCGCTGTCCGGCGGTCAAAAACCGGTCACCCGACCGGCACTGTCTACGAATCGCAGAGTGGGCAGATGGGTGTCAGGCTCGTGTTGACCACGCAGCATTCGAGGTCCAGGAAATGCCCGTTCGGGCACGCGAGCGTGGTCGGCTCGCCTTCCAGCCAGACGTTGCCGCAGACCCGACAGTCCTCAGCCTGCCCCTCCCGCCAGCCGGAGGCCACGGCATTGCGAATCACCGCGGCCTCGATCGCTTCGCTGACTTCACGCTCGATCGCCGCTCGCTCGTCCTCGACTTCATCATCCATGGATTCACTGTACTCCGGGACGACCGTTGCGCGCGTACTCACCATACGGGCCGGGCGCCACCACCGTTTCAGGTCGTTGATAGACTTACAGGCAGTTTCGCACCGGCTCGCCGCCGGTGAGAAGGAGATCCCATGTATCGACGACTGGTCCCCGCCGTCACCGTGGCCCTGATGCTCGTCGTGACCGTCGCCGGCGCCCAGTCGCCGACGATGGAGAAGAAGCCACTCGACGTTCCTTATGTGCCGACCCACGAGTCGCTCGTCGAAGAGATGCTCAGCATGGCGCGCGTCGGCGGCAACGATCTCCTCTACGACCTCGGCTCGGGCGACGGTCGCATCGTGATCACGGCCGCCCGCAAGTTCGGCACGCGCGGGGTGGGCTATGATCTCGATCCCGAGCGCATCAGCGAGGCGCGCGAGAATGCACGGCGCGCGGGCGTGACCGACCGCGTGCGCTTCGAGCAGCAAGACATCTTCACCGCCAAGTTCAACGATGCGACGGTGGTGACGATGTACCTGCTGCCCGACGTCAACATGAAGCTGCGTCCGAGGCTGCTGAGCGAGCTGAAGCCGGGCACGCGCATCGTCTCCCACAACTACGACCTCGGCGACTGGCAGCCCGTGCAGCGCAAGGAGATGGACGTGAACGGCATCAACCACACGCTCTATCTCTGGATCGTTCCGCAGAAGTCGAGCGGTCGCTAGGCTAGCGCGCGCGGCCGAGGATGGCGCGCGCGGCGTTCAGACCCGGCGTGCCCATGACACCGCCGCCCGGATGCGCGGCGGCGCCACAGAGATAGAGCCCGCGGATCGGCATCCGGTAGCTGGCATAACCCGGCACCGGGCGGAACGCGAAGAGCTGGCTCGGCGTCATGGCGCCCTGGAAGATGTTGCCGCCGGTCAGGTTGAAGACGCGCTCGAGATCGAGCGGCGTCAGCACCTGGCGCGCGATCACCGAGCGCTTGAAGTTCGGCGCGTACTCGTTCAGCAGGTCGAAGCAGCGATCCGCAAACGGCTCGCGCAGCTCGTCCCACGTGCCTTCACGCAGCGCATACGGCGCGTACTGCACGAACATCGACATGACATGACGTCCCGGCGGCGCCACCGTGGGGTCGACCACGGAGGGGATGGTGCACTCGAGCACCGGACGCGCCGACGGCCGCCCGTACTTGGCGTCGTCATACGCGCGCTCGATGTAGTCCTGATCGGGACAGATGTGAATCGTGCCGCGGTGCTGTGGCGCGGGCGCCGTCCCCGGCAACGCGCTGAAGCTCGGCAGCTCGGACAGCGCCACGTTGATCTTCAGCGATGCGCTCTCGTAGCTGATGCGCTCGACGGCCGCCACGAAGTCCGCCGCCAGCTCGCGACGATCGATCAGCCGCAAGAAGGTCACGTGGGCGTCGGCGTTGCTGGCGACGATCGGCGCGCTCCATTCCTCGCCATTGGCGAGCGCCACCCCGGTGGCGCGACCGTCGCGCACGAGGATCCGCGCGACCTCCGCCGCGCAGCGAATCACGGCGCCGTGCGCGCGCGCGGCGGAGGCCAGCGCCTGCGTGAGGCCACCCATGCCGCCCCGCACGTAGCCCCAGACGCCGCGCTTGCCGTCCGTCTCGCCCATCACGTGATGGAACAGAACGTAGGCGGTGCCGGGCATCGACGGACTGGCCATGGCCCCGATGATGGCGTCGGTCGCCAGCGTCGCCTTCAGCTCCTCGGATTCGAACCACCGATCGAGGACGGGGCGCGCGGCACCGGTCAGGATCTCTACCGCCTCGCCCGCGGCGGAGCCGAGCCGCCGGAACGCGCGAGCGAGGGTCAAGAGCTTGCGCAGATCGCGCAGCCGCGGCCGGAGCAGATCCGGTGGCGCCATCGTGAGCGTCGGCTCGATCAGGTCGGCGACGCGCTCCAGCATCGCCTCGTACCGCGGGTAGCGCTCCGCGTCCCGCTGGCTGAACTTGCCGATCTCCTTGCACGTGAGCTCGGCGTCCGGTCCCATCAGCAGCGACCGGCCGTCGGGCAGCGGCGTGAACGAGGACGGGTCGCGCGCCAGCACGGCAAAGCCGTGGTCGGCGAGGTGGAGATCGCGAATGATCTCCTGGCGGAAGAGGCTGTTGACGTAGGCGGCGGTGGAAACTTTGAAGCCGGGAAAGACTTCCTCGGTGACGCAAGCGCCGCCCACGACATGTCGCCGCTCGAGGACGAGGACCCGGCGGCCCGCACGCGCAAGGTATGCCGCGGTGACGAGCCCGTTGTGGCCAGCGCCGATGACGATCGCGTCGTACCGCGACGCGGGTCGAGTCATGCGCGCATTATCCTACCGACGCCCACGCTCCTCCTTGAAGCAATGCCTGAGTCTCGCTCAGGCGAACGCCTCCTCGAGCGCGGCCGGGGCAGGCGCCTCCGGCGGCGGTGAGACTTCGGCTTCGTCCTTGGTGGCGAGACCGCAGTCCACGATTTTGTAGAGGAGCGCCTTGTAGCTGATGCCGAGGAGCCGCGCCGCCTTTGCGCGGTTCCAGCGCGTCCGCTGCAGCATGTCGGCGATGGCAATGCGCTCGGCGTCGCGAGCGGCGCGGCGCGCAATCGACTTCAGATCGAGGGGGCCGGCCAGGTCGACCACGGGTGCCGCCGGTGCGGGCATCGTCGCGGACGTCGCGGCCTTCGAGGCGGCCGCCAGCTCCTCGTACACGCCGGCCGCGTTGCCGAGAACGACCACGCGCTTGATGACGTTCTCGAGCTGGCGAATGTTGCCGGGCCACGAGTACTCGAGCAGCAGCCGACGGGCGGAGGGCGCGATCTCCACGCTCCGTCGATACGCGGCGTTGGCGGTCTTCAGGAAATGATCGATCAGGACCGGAATCTCCTCGCGCCGCTCGCGCAGCGGCGGAATCCGGATCTCGATCACGTTGAGGCGATAGTAGAGATCCTCGCGGAACCGTCCGGAACGAATCTCCGCGGCGAGGTCCCGATTGGTGGCGGCCAGCACCCGGACGTCGGTATGCAAGATCCGCTCGCCGCCGACCCGTGCGAACTCGCCGTCCTGCAGGACGTGGAGCAGTTTGGCCTGCAGCCGGAGCGGCACCTCGCCGATCTCGTCGAGCAGAATCGTTCCTTTCTCCGCCAGCTCGAACTTCCCGGGCTTGTCGCGATGGGCGCCCGTGAACGCGCCGCGCTGGTGGCCGAAGAGCTCCGACTCGAGCAATTCCCCCGGCAGCGCCGCGCAGTTGACCTTCACGAACTGGTTCGCCGCCCGCGGGGATGCGCGATGGATCGCACGGGCAACCACTTCCTTGCCGACGCCACTTTCACCCGTCAACAGGACGGCCGCGCTCGTCGTGGCGACCTTGGCGACCATGTCCCGGACGGCGCTCATCGCGGGACTCGTGCACATATCGAGCTGGCTCATTGCGTCCCCTTTCCGAGCATTGAAGTCACGACATCGCAGCATAGTGCAGTCCCCGCGCCAATTTTCACAGTCAACGTTTTCAGTAGCTTGGCTGGAGATCGCGAATCGCTGGCGGCCGTCGGGCAGATTTTACAAGCCGCCCGATCGTAAGATTTACATGCTAGAGATATTGGCCGGTCGTGACGACGCGCTCGATGGGGCCGGTCTTCGTTCCCGCTGCGTGCGGCACGAGCTTGACGGAGACGATGCGCTCGCGCTTGCGGCCGGCGATCTTCGCCCAGTCGTCTGGGTTCGACGTGTTGGGAAGGTCCTCGTTCTCCTTGAACTCCTCGCGTACGGCGGCCACCAGGTCGTCGGCCGTCAACCCCTTGTCGGCGCGCTGAATGAAGCGCTTCAGCGCGAGCTTCTTCCCGCGCCGGACAATGGACTCGATCATGGCGCCCGACGCAAAGTCCTTGAAGTAGAGCGTCTCGTTCTCACCGTTGGCGTACGTCACCTCGAGGAGTCGATTGTCGTCCGAGAGGCTGAACATCGCGTCCACCACGATGGCGATCATCCGCGTGACCGCCGTCGCCCCGTCGCCGCCGGCGGCGACGAGCTCCGTCTCGGCGATCGGCAGATCCACCGTCAGGTATTTCCCGAAGATGTCCGCCGCCGCCGCCTCGTCGGGCCGCTCGATCTTGATCTTCACGTCCAGCCGGCCCGGGCGCAGGATCGCGGGATCGATCAAATCCTGGCGGTTCGAGGCGCCGATCACGATGACGTTTTTGAGGCCCTCCACGCCATCGATCTCCGCGAGCAGCTGGGGCACGATCGTGCTTTCGACGTCGGAGGAGATGCCGGTGCCGCGCGTCCGGAACAGGGCGTCCATCTCGTCGAAGAAGATCACCACCGGCACGTCCTCGTTGGCTTTCTCGCGCGCCTTGATGAAGATCTCGCGGATCTTACGCTCGGTCTCGCCGACGTACTTGTTCAGCAGCTCGGGCCCTTTGACGTTCAGGAAGAAGCCCTTGATCTTTTCGCCGCGCTTGAGCGAGATCTGCTCGGCCAGGTTGCTCGCCACCGCCTTGGCGATCATCGTCTTGCCGCAGCCCGGCGGCCCATAGAGCAGCACGCCCTTGGGCGGCGGCAGCTTGTGCTCGCGATAGTGATCGGCGTAGAGGTACGGCAGCTCGATCGCGTCCTTGATGGTCTCGATCTGTGAGGCAAGACCGCCGATATCGGCGTAGGCGATGTCCGGAACCTCTTCGAGCGACAGATCTTCGACTTCCGTCTTCGGCAGCTTCTCCAGCAGATAGCCGCTCTTCGGATCCATGAGCAGGTGGTCGCCGATTCGCAGCGGCAGCGGGCGGAGAGGATCGGCGAGCACACCGACCTTGTCGTCGTCCGCGCGCACCGTGACCAGCGCGCGATCATCGCCGAGGCGCTCCTTGACGATGACGACCTCGCCCTGGATCTCGTAGCCGCCGACGTCGATGACGTGCGAGCCCTCGTTCAAGATCACTTCCTGTCCGGGCCGCAGGGTGGAGACGACGATGGAGGAATGCGTGTTGACCTTCGCCTTGCGACCATGCGCCAGCACGTTCACGGTGCCGTCGTCGTTCGGCGAGAGGTAGACGCCATAGGTCGACGGCGGCGCCGTCAGCTTCTCGACCTCTTCCTTCAGCGCCGTCAGCTGCTCGCGCGCCTCCGCGAGCGCGCGCGCGAGCTTCTCGTTCTGACCGTGCGCGTCGGCGAGCTCGAGGGATCGCGCGTAGTCGGACGAATCGGACGGCGTCATGACCGCCTCCAGTCTTGTCTCACGCCGCCCGCGCGAGCGGCGGCGTGACCCGGTGCCGCTCGTGGAGCGCGGCCGCCGGCGGCCTCACCCATGCCTCGCCGACGAGAACCACCTCACCCGCTCGATTGGCACACTCGGTCCGCAGCCGTACGCGGTTGCGCTCGCGCATGGTCTCGACGACTTCGACCCGCGCGGTGATGGTGTCGCCAAGCTTCACCGCTCGGACGAATTTGAGGCTCTGCGACAGATAGATGCAGCCGGGTCCCGGAAGCTCGCTTCCGATGACGGCCGCGATCAGCGCGCCGCTCAGCATGCCCGGAGCAATTGGCTCGCCGAACGTCGTGGTGGCCGCGAAGGTGGCGTCGCGATGGATCGGATTGCGATCGCCGCTGAGGGTGACGAACGCGGACACGAGGTCGGCCGTCACGGTGCACGTCGACTCGGCCCGATCTCCTACCGCGATCCGATCGATCGTTCTGCCCGTCATCAGCGCCTCCTTGCGATGTCTGGTGTGTTTGCAACCCGGGCGCCATTCGCGACATGCTGGAATATCGGAGAGTTCCGGCACACCATTGAATATCGTGCAAAGCGAGGGCGATCGAACGAGGACGCAGAGCATTGTTTACAAATGGGCACGCGAGCGCTTCAGCGGCGCGACGGGAACATCTTGCTGACGTGCGCGTGCGCCATCACCACGTCGGGCGAGCGCTGGAGGGCGTCGTGGTACTTGTTGCGGAACTCTCCGGCGGCGTCGCCTTTCAATAGCCGATACACCGCGCGGAATGCCGCCTCCGCGTCGGCTTCCGACAGCGGATCAGCGGCGTCGACGACTTCGTCGATGCGGGCGATCAACGCCGACAGCGCACGCAGCCAGACGAAGTGCGGATCGTCGAGAAGGAGACGGAAGAGATCGCCGGCCGCCACCGAGCCGTGGCGCGTCTCGTAGGCGACGCGCTCGTGATCGACGAGCACACGATGGAGCGCGAGCAAGCGCGCGCTGAGGTCGCGGAGGCGATCGCGATCGGCGTCCACGCGGTCATTGTCGCACCGTGGTCGCGATCAGCGTTGGCGCGTACGGCTGACAGCGATCGGCGGAGTCGGAGCGACGTTGTTACACTACCGGCGTGACCACGGCCGTGTCGGCGGCGTTTCGCTTCGTCCATCTCACGGATACGCACATCATGGCTGGTGGCACGTGGAAGCCCCGCGCCGGCGATTTCGAGTTCGATACCGCGGCCTCCCTGCTCCACGTGATCGAAGCCGTGCGCGGACTCGATCCCGCTCCCGCGTTCGCCGTATTCGGCGGCGATCTTGCCAGCCCGGATCTCCTCCACCGCGGCCGATCGCTGAGCGCCGAGGAGTACGAACCGTCGTATCGCTTGCTTGCCGAGCTGGTGGCCAGGCTGCCGTGCCCGGCGCACTTCCTCGTGGGTAATCACGATCACCGCGTCGCGTTCAACCGCGTGCTGCGCGCGGCTCCCCCCGCGCCCGACGCGCCGCAGTACTACGCCTTCGACCATGGCTCCTATCACTTCATCGTTCTCGATTCGCACGACCCCGGACAGGCAGCGGGACGGCTCGACGTCGAGCAGCTGCGCTGGCTGCGCGCCGATCTGGCGCGCCACCGCCACCAGCCGACGCTGGCGTTCGTCCACCACCATCCCTGGCCGCTCGGCCTGGAGTGGATCGACACGATGGGTCTGCAGAACGGCGACGACCTCGTGTCGGCGCTCGCCGAGCACCCCGACGTCCGCTGGATCATCTGCGGCCACGTGCATCTCGATCACGCCTCGCAGCGCGGCCGCCTGACCATGCTCACGACGCCGTCGACCTGCGTGCAGCTGTCGAAGGTGATGCAGGCGCCGAAGATGTTCCCTGGGCCGCCGGCGTTCCGCATCGTCGACGTGGCCGGCGACGAGCTCGCGACGCGGGTCATTCATCTCCACGGCCGTGATGGCCGCGAGCTCTGACCGACAGGAGAGACCCGATGATGCGAATGGGACTCGTCGCCGATGCGCTGACGAAGGTCGTTGGGAGGCCCTCATGACGATCGACCCGTTCACGACCGCCACCGCGATGCTGGCCGCGCTGCGTGCGCGTCAGATTTCGGCCGTCGAGCTGCTCGCGCTGCACCAGCGCCGCCACGAGCGGTACCACGCCGCCCTGAACGCGATCGTCGAGCCGAGCTTCGAGACGGCGCGCCACGCCGCCGAGGCTGCCGACGCGCGGCGCGCGCGCGGCGAGGACGCGCCCTTGCTCGGATTACCCATGACGCTGAAGGAGTCGATCAACGTCCGCGCGCTGCGCACGACCGTCGGCATGCCGGCCTGGAAAGAGTTCCGCTCCGATCACGACGCGCCGGTGACCGCGCGTGTGCGGGCGGCCGGCGCCGTGCTGATGGGCAAGACGAACGTGCCGCAGATGCTCGCCGACTGGCAGTCGAACAATCCGATCTATGGACGGACGAACAACCCGTGGGATCGCACCCGCACGCCCGGTGGCTCGTCGGGCGGCAGCGCGGCGGCGCTGGCCGCCGGCCTCACGCCGCTCGAATTCGGGAGCGACATCGGCGGATCGATTCGCGTGCCGGCCGCCTTCTGCGGCGTCTACGGCCATCGACCGAGCGAGACGGCCTTGCCGCGCAGCGGTCAGTTCCCCTTCCCGCCGCTGCCGAATCCCGCGGTGTTCATGGGCGTCCAGGGACCGATGGCGCGTTCGGCGGAGGACCTGGAGCTCGCGCTGGACGTCGCGGCCGGGCCCGACACCGGTGAAGACGTCGGCTGGCGCCTGAGCCTGCCGGCGGCGCGCGCCGAGCGGCTGGGCGGCTTTCGCGTGGCCGTGCTCCCCCCGGTCTCGTGGATTCCGCTCGACACGGAGGTCGGCGCGGCCATCGAGTCGCTCGCCGCCACGCTCGGGCGCCTCGGCTGTCAGGTGAAGTCCGTGCAGCCGCCGGAGCTCGGCGATTTCCGCCAGCACTACGCGCTCTACCTCTCGCTGCTCACCAGCGTGCAGTTCGCCCGTGTCCCGGCCGAGCAGCGCCAGGCACGTCTTTCGGTCATGCGCCGGCGTGACGACGAGTGGAGCCGCGCGTTGCAGCGTGGCGCCGAGAGCGCGGCGCCTGATTACATCGGCTGGATCGGACAACGCGAGCACATCCGCGCCGCGTGGCGGGCGTTCTTCCGCGACTGGGACGTGCTCGTGGCGCCGGCCTTCTTCACCGTGGCCTATCCGCACTGGGATAAGCCGTGGCCGGAGACCGAGATGTCCGCCCGAAAGACGATCGACGTGAACGGCTCGCCGGTGCTCGAGGAGCTGGGACTGTTCTACCCGTCGGTGGCCACGCTGCCCGGTCAACCAGCGACCGCGCTGCCGCTCGGGATGACGCGGGCCGGGTTACCGATCGGCGTGCAGGCCATCGGCCCGTATCTCGAGGACCGCACCCCGCTGCGGTTCGCGGCGCTGGTCGCGCAGGAGCTCGGCGGATTCAAGGCGCCGCCCGGCTACGCCGCCGACTGAGGCGCCGCGTCCCGCGCGATCGCAGGAGTTGGTCACGGTGACGGACGTGTGTCGATGAGCGCTCCCGGGCGCCCGATACGTCACTTCTCGATGATCCGCAGCTTTCACCTGGCCGATCTCTTCACGATCGCCAACGGCTTCTGCGGAGTGATGGCCGTCTTTCAGGCGATGGCATATCTCGCGACGCGCGCGCGATGGCGCCTGGACGCGGCCGCGCTCCTGATTCCCCTCGCCCTCCTCTTCGACGTGCTCGATGGCCGCATCGCCCGGTGGCGCCACCAGGCGTCGCCGCTCGGGCGCGAGCTCGATTCGCTCGCCGACGTCATCTCATTCGGCGTCGCGCCGGCCGCCATCGCCTACGCCGCCGGCCTCGACAGCGCCCTCGACGCGCTCGGGCTCACGTTCTTCGCGCTGTGCGGGCTGAGCCGGCTCGCGCGCTACAACATTACCGCGGAGGCGCTCGCGGCGGAGACCGGCAAGGTGAGATATTTCGAGGGCACGCCGATCCCGACCAGCGTCGTCCCGCTCGGCATCCTGATGCTCGCGTTCCACCGCGGGACGCTCTACCCCGTGCGTGTGCTCGGTCTCGAGCTTCACCTGGTGACGGCGCTCTTCGTGCTGTCTGGTGCGCTGATGATCAGCAAGACCCTGAAGGTGCCGAAGCCTTAGACGCTGATCGTCAGCTGCTGGTCGTGGACGGCGAGGCCGTCGAGGTGAGACGGAACTGCGTCGGCGACATGCCGAACCGCTGGCGAAAGGTCTTGTTGAAGTGCGGCAAGTCGTAGAAGCCTGACGCGGTGGCGATGGCAGTCAATGACAGCCGACTGGCGCGCATGAGGTGCTGCGCGCGCTTCAGCCGCAGGTCGCGCACGTAGTCCCGGAGTGAGACGCCGGCCACGGCGTGAAATGTCCGCGAGAAATGCGATCGGCTCATGTTGGCCATGGCCGCCAGTGCGGCGAGCGCGGGCACGCTGGTCACCGCGTTCTCGAGCACCAGGAACGTCTGCTTGATGGCGTTGACGCGATCGCGGCTCGGCACCGGCGTCCCGGGCGCGCGGGCCAGCCGCGTGACCGTCGCCGCCAGGTCGGCCGAGGTGACGTCGCGTGGCACGTACGCCCGCACGCCGGTCAGCAACAGCTCCGCCTTCAGCGCGGGCGCCGGCGCGTCGCCGACGACCACGACGGGCATCCAGGGATATTGGTCGTAGAGCTCGTGCGCGAGGCGAGCGCACGCGGCGACGGCGCGCGAGTCATCGAGCGTGAAGCAGCCGGCGACGATGACGTCAGGATACTTCGCGTCTGCCGTGATCTGGAGCGCGCCCGACACGTCGGACGCCTCGGCGATATCGTGCTGGCCGCGGATGGCGTCGGCGATGAGCGAGCGCATGACATCGTCGGCCGCCAGCACGAGCACCGAGCGCCGGCTGAACGAGTCCGGCGCCGGTGGCGGCGACGGCGCGCTCGGCGGAGACAGCGTCTCGGCGTCGCCGCTGTCGGAGGCACCGCCAATCGGGCCGCGGCACAGTCGCGCGCTCGTGGCCGTGATGATGCGCGCGCGTGCGCAGAGCGACCCGCTGCGCGCCTTGTTGACGCGGCTCCGCGCGATGAGGGCCCGGAAGGCGTGCTGACCGACACATGCCCCGCGAGTCGCCAACATCACCGTCATCTCCTTTCGTATGAAGGAGACGCCCGGACGCCCAGCTTGTCAACGCCCTCGTCACGGCGCCGGCCAGCGGGCCCTGCTGGGGGTTCTGCTGCAGCAGCTCGAGCAAGGCCTGCTCGCTCGCGGTGAGCGGCTCGGCGCGACGATGCCTTTCTGCGGGCGTCCGAAGCCGCGCGTCAGGGCGTCGGCGGCGAGGGCGACAGGTGCACGAGGTAGGCGAGACCGGTGGTGCCGAACTTCGCGTATTCGGTCAACGCCACCGCGGGCATCTGGCGGATCCAGTCGGCGACGGCGCCGCGCTCGCCGTAGTCGGGATGCCCCTTGAAGCGGAAGTACGAGTTGCACATCAGCACGGTGCCGTTCTGGAGCGTCGGCGTGACGAAGCGCAGCGCCAGCTGTGTCGATTCGTAGTAGAAGCAGTCGATGAGGACGACCGCCGCCGGCATGAGTCCGGGTCGATCGTACAGTGAAGGATGCAACGAGTCCTCGTAGAAGCCGGGGACGAGCGTGTACGCCTGCGCCGGGACGTGCCGCCGATGGAGCTCCGCACGGACCTCGTCCTCGCTGCACGAGAAATATCCGGCCTCGTAGCGACGGAACGTCGGGTCGGCGTCGGCGCCACGTGCGGCGGGCAGACCGGCGAAGCTGTCGAAACCGAACATCGGCAGCGTGAGGCGATGGCGGCGCTGAGCGTGATAGAAGTGCGCGAAGGCCGACCCGCGGTAGAGACCGAACTCCAGGTAACTGCCGTGGATCTCGTTGGTCGCCAGGAACCGCACGGCGAGGTCGGCCATCTCCTCGGCGCCGAAGTGCGGCGAGCGCAGCGATGGCGCGCGCAGCAGGATGTACTTCAGCAGTGTCCGGCCGAGGGGGCCCACCAGGCCGCGCACAGCCGTCCGCACGCGCGCCGCCGATCGGCGCGGCGCGGTTGCGGGCAGACGGTGCAGCGCAAGACGGACACTCATCAGCACCTCGACTGGAAGAACTCGGCTTCCGCCCTATTCTGCGGGGCAAGTCGAGTGCCAGACCTGCCCCGCCCCCCGCACGGCGTGATGCCGCCCTCGATGACGCCGCATCCTGCAGCGAAAGCGGGCGCGCTCTGAAGCGAGCAGCGGGGAAGCGGAAGAAAATTGCAGCTAGTCGAGCCAGTCCTCTTCCTTGAGCTTGCGGGGCAGATACTTCTTCGTCAGGTACTGGAAGTCCTTGTTGGCGAGCGCGTCGAGCTCGAACTTGAGCCCGCTCGAGAGCATCCGTTTGATCTCCTCCTGCCACTCCTTCTTCTGGAACCACGTATAGCCGAGCAGCTCGCGCGCGCGGGCCACGTCTTTGTCGTTGAGCTTGATGCCGACGTTGCGCGGCAGCTCATACGCCTCGGGGTCGGCGCTGGAGAGCCCGATGAACTTCGCTTTCGGAATGGCCATCCGCTGGCTCTCGAAGGCGAGGTTGATCGAGCCCTGCTTGATCACGGAATAGATGTAGTAGCCCCACGGGTCGTTGTCGACGAGCACATAGACCGGCAGCTTCTGCTCCTCGTGAAGCCGCCGCGCGAGGCGCCGCACGCCGCGCGGCGGCTGGCCGTTGCCCGTGAGCAAGACGCAGTTGTAGCGTCGCCAGAACTTGTCCTCGGACAGTCGGTTCCACTGCGTGCCCTTCTCGACCAGCAGCACGAAGTCCGCGGTGCACTTCCTGATCTGCAAGTACTCGGGCTCGACGATCGACGGCACCGAGTAGCCGCCCTTGCCCAGGCGCGAGCAGTCGACGCGGTCCCCGTCGTCGACGAGCACGAGCGGCCCCACGATCGAGCCCGCGTTCTCCGCTCGCACGTGCAGCTCCTCGCGCAGTGCTTCCAGCGTCACCTCGAGGTCCTCGATGAGCGGATCGGACTCGTCCTGCGTGTCGAGCGTGTTCTCGTGCGAGTTCTTGATGGTGTGCTTGGTGCGGTAGTAGATCTCCCGCAACGACGTGGTGAGATTGGCGCGCTGGAGCTCGCAGAGGGCGTCGGCCACCAGCACCGTCTGCATGAATTTCTTGGCCATGCCGACGTTGAAGAACGAGCGCGCCTGCTTGCGCTTGCCGAGCTCGATGAGCCCCCTGCGCTGGTTGAAGGTCACGTTGGCGAGCGAGCGCACGGGGATGGCGAGCGTCGGGTCCTTGCTACGTTGAGCCGCGGTGATGACAACGTCGGCCACGCCGACGAGCTTGCGCTCGACGGCGGTGGGGTTCCGCGCTTTCTGCGCCATGGCCGCTCCTAACCCTTCGTGCGCTTGGCGCGCGAGCGGGATTTCGGTTTGTGTCGCTTCGCCTTCTCCGGCTTCGGCTCGTGTCGCTTGCCGGCCGGTCGCTTGACGCCGGGCTTGCCCGCGGGCGGCGTCGGCTCGGAGATCTCGGCGGCCGGCGGCGGGGCGGCGCCGTTGCCGTTCACCGGCACGGCGGCCGGGATCTCACCTTCCACGCCGTCGGCGGTCACGATGATCGAGTGCGGCAAGCCTTCCGGGCCGCTGCCGTTGGTCCCGAGCACCTCGTCGGTCTTGTCGCCGCCCGTTCGTCGGAGCGCCATCCGCTGCAGCTGCTCCTTCAGCTTCGTCATAGGCAGCGTGCCGCCCTTGAGGCGGTTGCACGACTGGACGACCTCCTCGATGTAGAGCTCGAAGATGTTGCGACGCCGATGCTCGCTGTGAGCGCGCTCGCGGCGTCGGAGGAATGCGCCCAGGCGTCGACCACACTCGCGCAACGCGAGCGTGATCTCCTTGCGGATCTCGTCGTAGTCGGCGATCGCTTCCTTCGATTCGCTGGTGAACGGCACCCACACCGACGCCATGTGGACGAAGATGACCATCGGCCCGACGGGAACGGCGCCGCGCGACTGGGCGATCCCGTAGTTTCGCCAGCTGGTGTCGACGACCGCCTTGTAGATGGCGCAGGCGGACTGCTGATAGAGCAGCGGCACGCGGTTGGCGTAGCGGATCACGCGCGCGAGCTCGTGCTCGTTGCTCGGCGCCTCGCCCTCGGCGAGCGGGATGGCAGGCTTCGCGGGCGCGCTCGTGGCGGGATCCGGTCCGCGACCATAGGCGAGCCCCGCCTCGATCACGAACGGATTGCCGCGATACACGGCGGGCGGCCGGGTCACGGCCGTGTAGAAGTCACCCTTGATCTGTTGATAGAGGCCGGCGAGGATGGCCCGCTCACCGATCGGCGACAGGCAATTGGTGGGCGGGGCCATGAGCTTCGTCGACTGGATCGCCTTGTAGAGATGCTCGGCGGCCTCGCCGTGCACGTCGCGCGGCCGCGCGCGTGGTGACAGCCCCGCCGCCTTGCAGATATCCTCGGCCACCCGCGGTGACACGCGGCTGAAATCGGCGGACAGGAATCCCGCGAGCGAGTGACTCGGCGTGTCCTGCAGCATCTTGAGCAGCATCCCGAGCTCGATGCCGTTCGGATGCGGCTTGATCTCGCGCGGCGAGGGCGGCAGCTCGCCGTACGTGCGTGGATGCTCCTTCGTCTCGCCGTCCGGTGCCGCGTACGTCAGCTTGACGTGAGGATTCGCGATGATCGTCTGCTCCACGTACTCGTCGATCGACGCGCGGCCTTTTTGATATCGTCCCTCGACTTCGAGCGTGACCTGCGTGCCGCGCGGCGCATCCCAGTCGACCTGCTTCGTCTCGAGAATGCGCGGCTCGTTCTTCTTCGTGTCGATCTGCACCTCGAAGAAGTGCGCGGCCGAGCGCGGGCTCGTGCGGGAAATGATCTTCACCGGCTTGCCCGTCGTCAGCTGGCCGTACATGCCGGCAGCAGAGATACCGATGCCTTGCTGCCCGCGGCTCATGCGCAGCCGATGAAACTTCGAGCCGTAGAGGAGCTTCGCGAAGATCCGCGGGATTTGCTGGCGGACAATGCCCGGGCCGTTGTCGGTGACCGTGATCCGAAAGCGCGTGGCCTGGCTGGCCGGTGGGGGCGGGTCGCCGTTGCCGACGGCTTCGACCTTCACGACGACGTCGGGGAGGATGCCGGCCTCCTCGCAGGCATCGAGGGCGTTGTCGACGGCCTCTTTCACACAGGTGAGCAGCGCCTTGCGCGGATTGTCGAAGCCGAGCAGGTGGCGGTTCTTGGTGAAGAACTCGGAGACGGAGATTTCCCGCTGACGAGCGCCCATCTCGACGGCGGAGACGATGGCACGCGGCGGGGCAACGGTCGCGGATTTCAGAGCCATATGCCCCTCATAGAAGCAAAATCATACGGACACACTCAAGTTTTACGTCGGCCGGCGGGGCCGGCGACGCCGGCGTCAGGTCCGTGCAACGACCTCGATCTCGACGGCGATGCCGGCGGGCAGCGCGCCGGCCTGGATGGTCGTGCGCGCGGGAAACGGCGGCTGGAAGTAGGTCCCGTAGACCTCGTTCATCGCCTGGAAGTCGTTGATGTCGCGCAGGTAGACGTTGCACTTCACCACCTTGCCGAGCGACGAGCCCGCCGCTTCGAGGATCGTCTTCAAGTTCTCGAAGACACGACGTGTCTCCGAGCGCGCGTCGCCGCGCTCGATCTGGCCCGTGCTCGGATCGATGGCGCCCTGCCCCGAGACGAACACGAAGCCGTTCTCGATGATGGCTTGCGAGTAAGGTCCGATCGGCTTCGGCGCCTTGTCCGTCTGAACCGGCTTTCTCATGGTCGTTGGTCCTCGATCCGATCTTCGTCGCCTCCGCGCGCGGCGTCAACCTCGAGCCACCGAGCGCCGGACGGCCGTCGGTGTTCTGCACGGGGGTGTCTTGCGCAGCCGCGCCGGCGCTGGCAACACTGGTCCCATGGCCAGCACGGTGGTCGAAGCGGCGGGGCGGCGCGTCCCGGTGACGAACCCGGACAAGATCTTCTTTGCCGCCGCCGGCTACACCAAGCTCGACCTCGTGAGGTATTACGTGGCGGTGGCGGAGGCCGCGCTGCGCGGGATCGCGGGCCGGCCGATCGTCCTCAAGCGGTACGTCGACGGCGCCGACGGCCAACCGTTCTTCCAGAAGCGCGCGCCCGAGTCGCGGCCCGAGTGGGTGGAGAGCGTGGAGCTGCGCTTCCCGTCTGGGCGCACGGCGCGCGAGATCGTGGTCCGCGACGCCGCCCAGCTGGTGTGGATCGTGAATCTCGGCTGCATCGATCTCAATCCCCATCCCGTGCGCGCCGACGACCTCGACCATCCCGACGAGCTGCGCGTCGATCTCGATCCCGGACCTGGCGTCGGCTGGGACGACGTGCGCGTGGTGACGCTGCTCGTGCGCGACGTGCTCACCGAGCACGGCCTGCGCGGCTGGCCGAAGACGTCCGGCTCACGGGGCATGCACGTCAACGTGCGAATCGAGCGGCGCTGGAGCTTCGACCAGGTGCGGCGGGCCGCGCTCGCCCTCGCCCGCGAGGTGGAACGCCGGGCGCCGGAGCGCGCGAGCAGCAAGTGGTGGAAGGAAGAGCGTCACGGTGTCTTTCTCGACTACAACCAGAACGCCAAGGACCGCACCGTCGCGTCCGCGTGGTCGGTGCGCCCGACGCCCGACGCCCGCGTGTCGATGCCGCTCGAGTGGGACGAGGTCGCCGACTGCGATCCGGCGGCGTTCACGCTGGCCAGCGCGCCCGCGCGATTCGCGGCGCGTGGTGACGCCGCCGCCGAGATCGACGCGGCCGCGGGATCGCTCGACTCGCTGCTCGCTCTGTCGGCATCACAGGAGGCGGCGGGGCTCGCCGACGCGCCGTGGCCGCCACACTACAAGAAGCAGCGCGACGAGCCGCCCCGCGTGGCGCCGTCACGGAGGAAGAGCCGCGAGCCGGTTATCACCATCGCCAGGGCCGCCGACAAGGCGGAGGCGCTGGCGGGACTCGAGGGCTGGAAGGCGCGCCATCCGGCCGCCGCCGCGCAGCTGCGCGTCGACGACGTTCTCATCGACTCCATGCGCGGACGCTCCACGACGTGGACGCGAATCCGCGTGAACCTGCGTCACGTGCCGGAGGCGGAGCGCCCGGGCGAGGAGCCGCCAGTGCCCGACTACGACCCGTGGCGCGCGCCGGCCCGCTCGCGCGCGCCGAAGACGCGCTCCAGCTCGTAGGCCGGCGTCACCTCGAGCTGATCATAGCGACAGTCCTCCGGCCGCTTGTCCGGACGCCACCGCACGAACTGCGCCGCATGCCGAAAGCGCGTGCCCTGCATGTGGTCGTAGGCCACCTCGCAGACGCGTTCGGGTCGCAGAGGCTCCCAGCTCAGATCCTTGCCGCGGTTCCAGCGGCTCGTGGCGCCCGGCAACCGCTGGCCCTCGGCGCTCGCCTCCGCCTCGGCGGCGGCCCAGTCGCGCCACGGATGATCGGCGAGCGCGTTCTCGCGCAGCGGCGCCAGCTCGGCCACGAGCTGCTTTCGCACGACGTTGCTGAACGCCGCCGTCACGCCGACATGATGCAGCGTGTGCTGCTCGTCGTAGAGGCCGAGCAGCAGCGAGCCGATCATCGTTCCCGGCCCCTGCTTGTGCCACCGGAAGCCGGCCACCACGCAGTCCGCCGTGCGCTGGTGCTTGACCTTGATCATCGTCCGCTCGCCGGCGCGATACGGCTCGTCGAGCCGCTTGGCCATGACGCCGTCGAGGCCGGCGCCCTCGAAGCGCCGAAACCAGTCCTCGGCCAGCGCGCGATCGCGGGTGGCCGGTGACAGGTGCACCGGGCGAGTCGCGTCCGCCAGCGCTTCCTCGAGACGCTGGCGCCGCACGCCGAGCGGCGTGTCGCGGAGGTCCTCGTCGCCGAGCGCGAGCACGTCCCAGCCGACGAACGACGCCGGCGACTGCGCGGCGAGGAGCTTCACGCGCGACGCCGCGGGATGAATCCGCAGAAGTAGGGCCTCGAAATCGAGACCGCCGGCGCCGACGATCACGATCTCGCCGTCGAGAACACAGCGCCCGGGCAGCGCGCGGGTCAGCGGCGTGACCAGCTCGGGAAAGTAGCGGTTCATGGGCTTCTCGTCGCGGCTCTGCAGCAGGATCTCGTCGCCGTCGCGGAAGACGAGCGTGCGGAAGCCGTCCCACTTCGGCTCGAACAGCCAGCCGGGCCCGCTCGGGAGCGCGTCGGCTGCGGTCGAGAGCATAGGTGCCAGCGGCGGGGCAAACGGAAGCCGCATCGGCCCTCAGCGAGAGGACGGCGTGACCTGGCGCGGCTCGCGCAGCTGCGTGAGCATCACCACCAGGTCTTCCGGGTTCAGCGGCTTCACCGCGTGCGCGTTGAAGCCGGCGGCGATGGCGCGCTCCCGGACGTGCCGGCCCATGTGCGCGGTGACCGCCACCGCGCGCACTGCCCGGCCCGGCCGCTCCGCTTCCAAGCGACGCACGGTCTCGATGAACGTGAAGCCGTCCATCTCGGGCATGGCGATGTCGCTCACGACCATGTCGATGTCGTCGCGCGACAGGATCCCGAGCGCCTCGCGCGCCGAGCCGGCGACCTTGACCTCGGCGCCGTTCTGGGCAACGACCAGCGCCAGCAAATCACGCGCGTCCACCTGATCGTCGACGATCAGCACGCGGGTGCCCTCGAGGCCGGTGGCGGGGGCGAGCGCGTCGCGGGGGCGGTCGGGGTTGCGGCCGCGGCGCACGGCGAGGACGGGCAAGTCGATCGTGAACGTCGTGCCCTTGCCCTTGCCCGCGCTCTCGGCGCGCACCAGGCCGCCGTGCAGCTCGACGAGCTGGCGAACGATGGCGAGGCCGAGGCCCAGTCCCTGATGGCGACGCGTGGTGCTGGTATCGCCCTGCTCGAAGGGCGCGAAGATCTTCGGCAGCACCGCCGGATCGATGCCTTCCCCGCTGTCCGAGACGCTCAGACGCGCGCTCGTCTCATGACGGACGAGTCGCACCTCCACCACGCCGCCGGGCGGGGTGAACTTGGCGGCGTTCGAGAGGAGGTTGGCGACGATCTGCTGCAGGCGGCGCGGCTCGCCCAGGATCTCGCCGGCCGAGGCATCGAGCTCGGTGAACAGCCGAATCTTCTTCGCCTCGAAGTCGGCACCGGCCGCCTCCACCGCCGCGCGCACGACGAGCAGAAGGTCGACCGGGATCCGGTCGATCTCCATCTTGCCCGCCACGATCCGCGAGACGTCGAGCAGGTCGGAGACGAGCTCGGACTGAAGCTGCGCGTTCCGCTCGATGATGCCGGCCGCGTGACGCTGCTGCGCGGCGTCGAGGCGGCCCGCCGTGAGCAGCCGCGCCCAGCCGAGAATGGCGCTGAGCGGCGTGCGTAGCTCGTGCGACAGCACGGCGAGGAATTGATCCTTCGCGCGGTTGGCGGCGTCGGCTTCCGCGCGAGCCGTCTGCTCCGCCGCGAAGAGCTGGCTGTTGCGAATGGCCGTCGCCGCCTGATCGGCCAGCCGCACGAGTATCGCTTCGTCGTTGTCGCTGAACGGTCGGCGCTCGCGCCGATCGACGTAGAGCAGTCCGGCGATCCCGGCCTCGCCGGGAATGGGCACCACGATCTGCGCGACCGTCCCGTCGACGCGGCTGGCCGCCAGATAATGCGGGCTGATGCGCGGATCCTCGGCGTAGTCCTCGGTCCGGAACGGCCGGTTGGTGAGGAGGACGATGCCGCCGCTGCCGGCGCCGGGCTCGACCACCATGCCCTCGCGATATCCCTCCCAGCGGGCGCCTACCTGATGGCGCAGGTGCATGTCACCGGAGACGGGATCACGGACGACGATGCGCGCGATATCACCTTCGCAGAGCTCGCGCGCGCCTTCCACGAGGCGCCCGAGCGTCGTCTTGAGATCGAGCGAGGCGTTCATCCGCTGTGTGATCTCGGCCACCACCTCCGCCTCGCGCTGACGGCGACGCGCCTCCTCGTAGAGCCGCGCGTTCTCGATCGCGAGCCCTGCCTGGTCCGCGAACGCCTGGAGGATGTCCGCCTCCGCGCGGGAAAAGCGCCGCCCCAGGCGATCGGCGATCGACAGCGCGCCGAGCATCTTGCCCTTGTTCCGCAGGGGCGCGGCCAGCACGCTGGCATCGCCGGCCTGGCGCATTCGCTGGTCGATGTCATCGGCCAGCACGAGGCGCGGATCGCTGAACGTATCGTCCGACCAGACCGCTTCCTCGTGGAGCATCGCGAGGCCCGACACCGAGGCCGGCCCGCCCGGGATCGTATGTCCGACGGAAAACAGCCGCTTCATCGCGCCGCCGAAGGCGACGCCGACGAGCGAGCCCTCGGGCGTGGCCAGCCGCAACCCCGACGCGCGTGCACGGAAGAGCCCGAGCGCGGCCTCCACGATGCGCTCCGCCACCGAGGTGACGTCGAGCGTCTCGTTCATCGCCCGCGCGAGCCGGGCGAGCTCCTCCGCGATCACCCGACGGTCTTCGGATTCGACGCGGGCGGCATCCGCCTCGCGCCGGGCGGCCTGCTCACGCACGAGGAGATCCTCGATGGCCGCATCGGAGCGGACACGGGCGACGCCGAACGCGACGTGCTGCGCGATGCCGGCGGCCAGACGCATCTCCTCCGCGCTCCACACGTGCGGTGTGTCGTAGTACACCATGAACTTTCCGAGCAGCTGTCCGTGGCTGACCAGCGGCACGAAGGCGAGCGCGCGGATGCCCTCACCGAGCACGACGTCACGGAGCGGACCGAGCGCCGAGTCCGCGGCGACATCGTCGATGGTGATGGCGGCCGGCGCGCTGGTGTCCGCCGACCACGGTGAGTGTCCGTCCACCGCCGCGCGATAGCCAGCCGACAGATTTCGCCACGCCTGGAACCGCATGACCCCTGTCTCGTCGAAGAGCAGGACGCTCGCGCGGGCGGCACCGACGGCGAGGATGGACGTGACGGCGGCCTCGCACACGCTCGCGACATCCTTCGCCCGGCCCACGCGATCGGCGAGATGATAGAGCGCTTCCAGCCGCTGCATGGTCGCCGCCAGCTGTTCCTCGTCGACGCGCCGTCGGGTGACGTCGCGCGTGACGCCGCGCGCGTGCACGAAGCGGCCCTCGTCCCAGAACACGCTCGCGTCGATGACGACGTGCTTGACGGAGCCGTCTTTGCAGCGCAGCCGAGCGTCGTAATCGCGGATGATCTCGTGGCGCCCGAGCCGTGTCAGGATGTCGGCGACCGCGCCGGCGTCGACGTGGAAGTCGGCGAGGTGACGCCCGACGTACTCGTCCCGCTCGTAGCCGAGCAGCTCGAGCTCGGCGCGGTTCGCGCGTAGGATCGTCCCGTCGGCGCCGACCCAGTGCATCGGGACCGATCCGTTCTCGAAGAAATCCTCGAGCTCGCGCCAGCGGGGCGGTTCCATGCGTGCAGTCGCAGTCTAACGAGGGTTTTCCTCGCATGCAAAATCCACCGCGCCCCGGTGTGAAAATTTTTTCCCACGCCGATCGGCGCCCTCAGAACTCCTTCACGAGGCCGCCCAGGATCGCATAGTCGTGGCTGCGTGCGTCGGTGAGCGGCAGCTCGACCCCGAGCCGCAGCGTCGTCCCCGGCAACGGCCGCAGATCGAAGCCGGGAATGACATAGACCTGTGTCCGGTGACGAAGATGGTCTTCGTTGTCGCCGCGCGTTCGCGTCACCGTGGCGAGCTCCACGAGCGGCGTGAACCGGCGGTGCAGCCGCCAGCCGAGCGCAGCGGAGGCGTCGAGCTCCTGCTCGTTCGGGCCCTTGACCCCAGCGGTGACGTTGAACTCGTAGGCGACCGACGTCAGCACGTCGAAATCCCCGAGCGCGACGCCGAAGGCCGCGAACGGCTCGACTGCGGCCTCGCCACCGAGCCCCCGCCGCTCCGAGCCCGAGGGCAACCGTCCTTCCACCCCGAGCGCCAGCGCGGCCAGCTGCTCGAGCGATCGCCACACGAGCACCTTGCTCTCCATGGTGACGTCGCCGAAGCCGGCGACCGAGGCGCCGTCGCGCGGATCGAGCAAGACAAACGGCACCTCGACCTCGACTTGCCAGCGCGGAAGGATGGGAAGCTCGATCGCCGCTTCGACCTCGGTCACGCGTTCGTCGCGCCCCTTTTCGTGCTCGACGCGGAGCTCGAGCTCTCGCTCGATGACGGGACGCCGGGTGCGGAGCGGATAGAAGTAGGCAATGGTCTGGTCGTCCTCCGCGAAGACGGGGACACCGGGAGCCACAAGGGCAAGCAGCATGATCGATTGCACGAGGCGCTTCATCGGCCGTCCTCCAGCGTCGACGTTGGTGGCTGGCTGGCACGGCGCCGGCGCGCCCCGGTGCTGGCTGGCTACTTGGTGAGGATGAGCTTGTCGGCTCGCGTGATACGGAGCCGGTATTCCTCCTCTCCGTGCTTGATGATCAGCTCGCGGCGCGAGCCGAAGAGCTCCTCGCTGCGCACCACCAGGGGCGATGACTTCGTGTGCTCGAGCGGAGCGCGATCCAACGGGGCCCGCTCAGCGCTGCGTGTTGACCGCCGGCTCGGGCACATCCGACGCGCGGCGCGCTCTTCGGCGGACGAGGGCCGGAAAGAACAGCGTGCCGGCAACGACGACGTACAGCACGTAGCCGCCGACCTCCAGCGCCGTCGGGCGCGCGCGATAGCCGACGAGTCCCGTCAGTAGACTGCCAACGGTGCTCTGGTCGTCGAGCAGCCACGAGGTGTCCCACAGCGGATCACCGGCGGGCAGGACGCCGAGTCCCTGGAGGCGCCCGACGCCGGAGGCGACGAGACCACCGGCAAGAAAGAGCAGCAGCACCGACGTCGCCGCGAAGAACCCCTGGATGCTCAGTCGTCGTCCGCCCTGGAACACCGCCCACCCGAGAATAGCCGCGCCCACGAGCCCGGCGGCCCCGCCCAGGAGCGAAAGCCAGCCGGATGAGTCCTCGAGCTGCGTCAGCAGGCCCCACAGGAACAGCACGGTCTCCGCGCCTTCGCGAAAGACGCCCGTGAACGCGATGAGCCCGACCATCCAGAGACGCTGCCGGGCATGCGCTTCGTCGATCCGGCGGTGCACCTCGCCGCGAAGCGCCCTCGCGTGGCGTCCCATCCACCAGCCGTGCCACGTGAGGAGCGCGACGGCGACGAAGATGACGCCGACGGCGATGACGTCCGGTCCGAGATCGGCGAGCGGCCCGCTGGCGACCGTCACGCCGACGCCCATCAGCACGGAGGCGGCGAGCGCCAGCGCGCCGCCGATGGTGACGTAGCGATAGCTTTCCGGGTGACCGATCTTCGTCAGGTACGCATACACGATCCCCAGCAGCAGCGCCGCTTCGAAGCCCTCACGCAGGACGACGACGAAGGTGGCACCCATGCTATTCGGCGATGATCCGCCCCTGCGCCGTCTTGGGATTGAACTCGCCGAAGAACGGATAGCTTCCCGGCTTCAGCGCACGCACGCGGATGTTCGCCGTCCTCCCGGCCGGGATGACCTTCTCGATGCGCAGTTCCTTGCTCTCGAATTCCTCGGGCTTGCCGTCCTTGTTCGTCACCACCAGGGTGAACGGCTTGCCGGCGGGAACCTTGATCTCGGCCGGCGAAAACCGATTGTTTTCGATCGTCAACGGGATCTCCGTCGCCTTGTCCTGCGCCGACGCGGTCGTCGTGAGCACGAGTCCGAACACCGCCACCGATGTCATGAGCGTCCAGCGCCTCGATGCAGCTGTCCGGACCCACGTCATGTGCCGTCCTCCTTGATTTGCTGGGCGAGATAGTTGGCCTCGCCGACCTGCGCGATCAGCGCCAGCTGGGCCTCGAGCCAGTTCGCGTGCTGCTCCTCGCCGGTCAAGATCTCTTCGAGCAGATCGCGGCTCCCGTGATCGCCGAGCCCGCGGCACAATTCGATCGCCTCGTTCAGTCGTCTGATGGCGGACTTCTCGACCTCGAGGTCCAGCCGCAGCTGCTCGGCCACTGTCTGGCCGACGTTCACCTTGCCGAGCTTCTGCAGATTCGGAACGCCCTCGAGATAGAGGATGCGCGCGATGAGCTGGTCGGCATCCCGCATCTCGCCGAGAGACTCTCCGCGAAGCTTCTTCCAGAGGCGCTGATAACCCCAGTTCTCGCACATCCGCGCATGAATGAAGTACTGGTTGATGGCGGTGAGCTCCGAGGTCAAGATGTCGTTCAGCGCGGCGATCACGTCATCATGACCCTTCATCGCGCGGCCCGGGCACAGTCGAGGAGCTCGTTCACCAGCGGACAGCAGGCACCACAGTCCGTCCCCGCGCCGGACGCTTCCCCGATCTGGCGGAGACTGTTCGCGCCGGCTTCGATGACCTGCTGCACCGCGGCCCGACACGCCTCGACAGAGACACACGATCATGCGAGCACTCCGACGCTTGGATTGCACGGCCCTGTGACGGCCTATACGATTAGGCTCACTTAATACTTGACGTCTGTCAAGCCTAACGTTCGGGGCCTAACGTTCGGGGCGCGCCGGGAGGCTGGCTCGTCTCTTACCACCTGCGTGTAGCCGCGCGCTGCTCCGCCGGGCCGCGACGCGACCGCATCCTTATATATGTCTCCGCGGGCGTCAGTCCATGCCGGCGCGATGCGCACCGGCCAGGAACCGCTCGAGATCCGACGGGCGCCTGTACGGCAAGCGCTCGCGCAAGTTCGCCAGCGTGACCGTCGGGCTCAGCTCGCGCGCCTTCTGCCACGCCTCGTGGGCTTCCTTGTCACGGCCGAGCTCGCCGAGAAGCACGGCGCGGAACGCATGGGCGGGAAGGAAGTTCCGGTTCAGGTCGGTGATCTTGGCAAAAGTGTCCAGCGCCTCCTGCCGCCGCTGGAGCAGGTAGTACGCGTGACCGAGCGGCCACAGATAGAAGAATGGGTAATGCGGGTTCAGCCGCATCGCATGGCGGACGTCCCGGATTCCCTGCTCCGGCGTCCCCGACCACCCGTGGATCTCGGCCAGCGTGTCGAAGCCGTCCGCATCGTTCGGTGCCAGCTCGATCGCGCGCGCAATCTGCGACAGCGCGCGCTCGTGCTCCTTGCGCCAGAGCATGACCTGGCCGAGCAGGTGATAGGCGTTCGCGTACAAAGGATCGAGGGTGATGGCACGCTCGGCCAGCTCGCCCGCCCGATCCAGCGTCTGCCGATCGGTGCTCCAGAGGAACTGCCAGCTCTGCAGATGCGCCCAGCCCAGCGCCGTGTAGGCCGCCGCGTATTCCGGGTCGAGGTCGAGCGCCTTCACCAGCAGGCGCCGAGATTCCGCGTTGCTCTCCCGCGTCGTGCGCCTCCGCTCGTCGGTTCCGCGAAGCACGAGGTCGTAGGCCTCGAGCACGCCCGTCGGTGCGCGTCCTATCCGCGTCTGCTCGGTCTCCGTCAGCCGCACGGCCATGGCACGAACGATCTGTCGCGTCACCTCGTCTTGCACGGCGAAGATGTCGTTGGCCTCGCGATCGTAGCGCTCGGCCCAGATGTGGTAGCCCGTCGTCGCGTCCACCAGCTGCGCCGTGATGCGTACACGATTGCCCGCGCGCTGCACACCGCCCTCCACCACGTACCGCACCCCAAGATCTCGCCCGACGTCGCTGATCTTCGCCGGCCGCCCCTTGTACGTGAAGGCCGAGTTGCGCGCAATGACGAAGAGCCCGGAGACTTTCGAGAGTCCGGTGATGAGATCTTCGGTCACGCCGTCGCTGAAGTAGTCCTGCGACGGATCCTGGCTCAGGTTGGCGAACGGCAGCACCGCCACCGACGGCTTGGCCGGCAGCGGCAGCCCCGCCGACTCCGGCGCGCCGATGAGGCGGGCGCCGAACCAGCCGCCCACCGCGAAGAGCGCGAGGACGGCCACCGCGGCGATCGCGTATCTCGGCCGCGGCCTGAGACTCCGGCGTTTCGTTGCCGACGCGCCGGCGCCGCGCGTCTCCGGGTGAAGCCGATACACGCGGACGGGCCGAGGAATGTTCTTGACCGTCTGCTCGCCGAGGACGTCGATCGCGTAGGGCAGCTTGCCCTCGATCTGATCGTACGCGGTGCCGGACAGGCAGATGCCGCCGCCTTCGGCCAGACTCTCGAGGCGGGCGGCGATGTTGACGCCGTCGCCGTAGACACGGGTGCCGTCGACGATGATGTCGCCGAGGTTGATACCGATCCGAAACCGCATCTGTCGCGGCGCCGGCAGCTCGGCATTGCGCGAGCGCAGCTCTCGCTGCACCTCGACCGCGCACTCGACCGCGGTCACGACGCTCGAGAACTCCGCGAGCACGTTGTCGCCCAGCGCGTCGACCACGCGGCCGCCGTGGTGAGCGACAGCGCCGGTGATGACGTCACGATACTCGGTAATCGTCCGAACGGTGGCCGCCTCGTCGTCGCTCATGAGGCGGCTATAGCCTTCGACATCGGCGCTCAGGATGGCCGCGAGCCTGCGCTCCGTGGGCCGCTGCTCCATGCCCCCGGATTCTACAGCGCGCGATACGGCCCCGGCGGCGCCGAGGCGTATCGGCGAAGGCGCGCGGGTCACCGTCGTCGCCGACAAACGAATGGCGGCGCCGAGCGCGTCCTGCGCTCGAGACGCCGCCACCGGGGGGATGCATGGTGGGCAGTGCCGCGCCACGCGGAGGTCCACGGGTCAAGGTGCCCATGGCTGCCGGGGGCGTGGCACGGCTTGCGCATCCAGGAGGCTACCCGTCCCCCTGTCACCTTCCCGGCATCTATGCTCGCCGACCGTCGCAACCTGTGTGCCAGGGTCGATCACGCGCAAAACGCGGCAAACGCGCGAAGTCGTTTCGGCGATGGCCCCCGGCGCGACGACTTCGTGTCGTCGCGCCGACAAGGTGTCGTCTACTTCTTCCCCTCGCTCACGATCAGGTGCAGCCGGGCGTTCATTTCCCTTTCACGTCGCAGATCGGCCGCGGTCTCTTCCACACGCGCCCGCTCGACGGCGAGCGCGTGCTCCACGCGCGTGTTCTCCGACCTGAGCTCCTGAATTTGTCGGCCGAGCTGGCGTGTCTGTGTCTGCGCGTCGTCCAGCTCGCGTTGCAGGCGACCCGACTGCGCAGCGGGCCAGAACCAGAAGAGCACGGCGAGCACGACCGCGCCGAGCCCCGAGCCCATCATGATGCGGTTCATCGTGGTCCTCACGCTCGCAGAATGCGGGCACCGCCGCAGTCAGCATGGCCGAGGCCCTGTCCGTTGAGGAGCAGCCCCACGTCCTGGACGCCCTTCACCGACGTGTTACAGGCGGCGCACTTCCTGCCGGTCGCCTCCCAGCGTGCGTAACAAGCGGCACAGATGTGCGCGCCGGAGCCATCCTGCGCCTTGCGCGCCTCGCGTCGACGGCCCCGCGTCTGACACACCACACAGGTCACTCGCCCAATGCCGAGCATCACAATCCTCCAGACGACGTGTTGTCGGGCCGACGTCATCGTGTCGCAGCTTCCGTGTCCTTTGCGACGTCAGGCACCGTCTCCGTTCGAGGAAATCATTCGCGCCACGACAGTTTCCGTGACGTCGGGCGCGGCCGAGCGCCGTGGTATCGGCGTTGCACGAACGGCTGCGCAGATTCATGCAAATCGAAGGCCGCACCTCCCGCACAGTGCTGGTGGTCGACGACGATGCCGACATGCGGAAGCTCCTCCGAGACTTTCTGCAGCCCGGCGGCTACGATGTCCTCGAAGCGGCCAACGGCCACGATGCGATGGTACTCGTCGACTCGGAGCCGATCGATGTGGTGGTCCTCGACAAGGAGATGCCAGGTCTCAACGGGCTGGACGTGCTGTCTCTGCTCCAGCGTCGTCGCCCGGGGCTACCGGTCATCTTCGTGACCGCCTTCGGCGGTCCGCAGATCGCCGAGGAGTCGCGCCGCCGCGGGGCGACGGAGTATCTCGAGAAGCCGTTCCGCGTGCGCCGCATCGTCGACACCATCGACGAGGTCGTACAACGCGCTCATTGAGCAGCGGAGGGCCTGGCACGGTATCCTGAGCGGACCGTGGGACTGCGACTTCGCCTGATCCTGGTGCTGATGATCCCGCCGATCCTGGTCTTCGGGGTCTACGGCGTCCTGCGGGTGCGCAACGAGCACGCCGACCTGCTGCTGACCGATCGGCAGAGCGTGGTTCTCATCAGCAAGGCCGTCCAGATCGCAGTCGAGCGCGCCCTGCGCGACCCCCAGACGCCGGATATCGAACAGCTGCTTGCGGAGATCGTCGACGATCAGCAGATGATCGACGGTCTGCGTATCTTCGATCTGGACCTGCGGGCCACCGTCGTCTCGAAGAGCCGCGTCGGCACCGACCTCGTCGCCACCGACCTGCTGCGACACGTGATCGCGACGGGGCACGCCGACGGCGTGGCGCGCGGCGATGGCGCCGAGCGGGCGTTCTACTACCTCATGCCGCTGCGCGCGGCGAACGGGACGATCGTCGGCGCCATCGAGATCGCTCACCTCCTCGCGGCGGTGGACGCACGGCTCCGCAGCGCCACCTGGGACATCGTCCTTCGTCTGAGCCTGCTGGTGGCCTCGATCACGCTGCTGACGGGCGTGGTGCTGCAGCGACAGGTTCTTCGCCCGCTGTTCGCGCTCACGGAAGGCATCCGCAATCTCGGTCGCGGCGACCCCGCGCAGCCGCTGCCGGTCGAGCGCGCCGATGAGCTGGGGCGCGTGGCGGAGGCGTTCAACACGATGGCCGACCAGCTCCACCACGCGCGCCGGGAGCTCGTGCTCGAGACGGAGCGCGCGGTCGATCTCGAGCAGCAGCTGCGGCACTCCGCCACACTGGCGGTGGCGGGACGGCTGGCGAGCGGCCTGGCTCACGAGGTCGGCACGCCGCTCAACATCATCTCCGGGCGGGCGGAGCTGCTGCTGCAGAGCATCGCCCCCGATGATCCGCGTCGTGACGAGCTGCAGGTGATCGTCGGCCAGATCGATCGCATCTCCGCCATGCTGCGCTCGCTGCTCGACACCGTGCGGCCGGTGAAGCCGGACATCCAGCCCGTCGTCCTGCGGCGCGTGGTCGATCCGCTGCTCGTGCTGCTCGCGCACACGGCACGTCGCCACGGGGTCGCCCTCGAGGTGTCGATCCCCGACGACCTGCCGCCGGTGCGTGCGGATTACAATCAGCTGCAGCAGGTTCTGATCAACGTGCTGATGAACGCCTTCGAAGCGGCACGACCGGCCGGCCGCGTCGTCGTCTCCGCCGCGCGCGAGGCCCGCGCGGGAGAGCACGGCGTGCGCATCGCCGTCAGGGACAGTGGTCCGGGCATTCCGGCGTCGTTCCATGCGCGCATCTTCGAGCCGTTCTTCAGCACCAAGCCGCCCGGCGAGGGCACCGGCCTCGGCTTGCCGATCTCGCGTGACATCCTGAAGGGCCTCGGCGGCGACATCCGCGTCGACAGCGCGCCCGGCACGGGCACGACGTTCATCCTCTGGCTTCCCGAGCACGCCTGATCGCCATGTCGCTGCGCGTGCTCGTCGTCGACAACGATCCCGAAATGGTGAAGCTCCTGCGCCAGCAGCTCGAGGCCGACGGGTTCGAGGTGAGCTCGGCCGCCACCGGCGCCGACGGCCTCGCCGCGCTCGGTCGCGAGGAGTACGACGTCGTGCTGACGGACCTCGTGATGGATGATGTCGACGGCCTCGCCGTGCTCGCCGAGGCGCAGCGCCGGCAGCCCGCCGCGCGCGTCATTCTCATGACGGCCTTCGCGAGCCTCGAGACGGCCATCGCGGCGATGCGCCAGGGCGCCTACGATTATCTGTCGAAGCCATTCAAGCTGGCCGAGGCGACGGTCGCGGTGCGGCGCGCCGCCGAGGACCTGCGCCTGCGCGAGGAGAACCGCCGCCTGCGCGACGAGGTGGGTCGCCGCTACAGCTTCGCCCAGCTGCTCGGCGAGTCGCCGGCCATGCAATCCGTCTTCGAGCAGATCGAGGCCGTGGCGCGCAGCGAGTCGACGATCTTGCTGGTGGGCGAAAGCGGCACCGGCAAGGAGCTGGTGGCGCGCGCGATCCACTGGAACGGCCCCCGGCGCGACCGCGCGTTCGTGGCCGTGAACTGCGCCGCCATTCCGGACGGGCTGCTCGAATCCGAGCTCTTCGGCCACGAGAAGGGCGCGTTCACCGGCGCCGATCGCAAGCGGCGTGGCCTGTTCACCGAGGCGAGCGGGGGGACCATCTTTCTCGACGAGATCGGTGACATGTCGCTCGCGCTCCAGGCCAAGCTCCTGCGCGCGCTGCAGGACAAGACCGTGCGCGCCGTCGGCGGCAACGAAGAGGTCCGACTCGACGTCCGGGTCATCAGCGCGACGAACCGCGACATCGAGGCGCTCGTCCGCCAGGGCAGCTTCCGTGAGGATCTCTACTATCGCCTGGCCGTCATTCCGATCCGTCTGCCGAGCCTCCGGGAGCGTGTCGAGGACGTGCCCCTGCTCGCCCGGCACTTTCTCGAGCGGACGGCCGCCACGCTGGGCAAGAGGGTCGACGGGTTCACCGAGGACGCCATGGCCTGGCTTCAGAAGCAGCGCTGGCCCGGCAACATCCGCCAGCTCGAGAACGTCGTCGAGCGCGCGGCCACTCTCTGCCGGACGCCGTGGATCACGGTCGCCGACCTCAGCACCGAGCTGATCGGCGTCTCCGGGCCCGCCGGCACGCTGCGGCCGACGCTCGAGCAGCTCGAGCGCGACTACATCGCCCGCGTGCTGGCCGAGACCAAGGGCGACAAGAACGCGGCAGCGCGGATTCTGGGCGTGAGCGTCCGGACACTGCAGCGCATGTTTCGCGATCGCTGACGCGCGGCTCGGCGACCGTCACGCTGTCGTGACGGCGACAGAATGTCGCCAGCGGCGCCGCTACCGCAGACGAGTTGCGTGGGATTCACGCTCGCTCGCACGATCGCGCCTTGGCACTCCGAGTGCTTGCCCGTCGCGACACCGCCATGCGTTCACCTCTCGCACCGGAGGATCTGATGGCTCGACTCGCTCCGTTCGCTTGCGTCGCGCTCATCGCTCTGCTCGCCGGGTGCGCCAAGCAGCCGGGACTGGCGCAGGGAGCGGCGCCGGCGCCCACCGGCGCCGCCACCACCGCCGGCGCCTCGGATCCAGCCTCGCAGAAGACGGCCGCCGGCTCCGGGGGCGCCACTGCTCGCTCCTCCGCCGCGCGCGGCGGAGCGGCGACCACCGCGGGCAGCGCGCGGCCGGCGCCGGCGGAGTTCGTCGCCAGCTCGGAGCTGCAGGATATCCATTTCGACTTCGATCGCTACGAGCTGCAGGACGACGACCGCCTGGTCCTCGATCGCCATGCGGCGTGGATGAAGGAGCACGCGGGCACGCTGATGCTCGTCGAAGGGCACTGCGATGAGCGGGGCACCGGCGAGTACAACATCAGCCTCGGCGAGCGGCGCGCGAAGGCGACCGCGAACTACCTGACCTCCCGGGGCGTCGCGTCCGACCGCATCACGATCATCAGCTACGGTGAGCAGCAGCCCGTCTGCCGGGACGCCACCGAGGGCTGCTGGCAGAAGAACCGTCGCGCGCACTTCCTCGTCAAGCCGCGATGATGGCGATCCACGCGCAGCGGCTGATGACCGAGACCGCTGTCTGGATCGTGGTGGCGTTCGCGCTCTGGCTCTTGCTGACGGCCGCCCTCGATCGCCTCGGCGTCCGAGCGGCGGCGCTGATCGCCGCGCCGATCAGCTGGCTGCTGGCCCGCGCAATGATGTCGGGCATCCCGCAGTTGATCCACTGGGCGCAGCACACGGTGGTCACGATGACCGGCTAGCCGCCCAGTCGCAGCGCGAAGCCGAACAGCAGCGCGGCGATGAGCAGCGCCGAGATGACGACGTAGGCGCCATCGCGCTCGCGCGCGAAGCCGACGAGCGCGGCAAGGAGCCCCGCCACCGGCGTCAGCAGCAGCACGACGACACCCGTCGTCGCGATGGCGACCGGGTCGGGCGGCCGCTGACGCAAGCCGCGCACCAGCGCGGGCATCGAGACGAAAACGTCCACCGACCGCCCGGCCTGACGATTTTCGGCGACACGCGGCAGCTCGACGGCGTGGCCCCCGGCTGCGGCGTGCACCTCGAGAGCGATCAGTCCGGCGAGCATCAGCGCGACGCTCGCCACGCCGCCGAAAAACAGCAGCCGCGCGACGAGCCTTTCCGTTCTCAGTGCCACACTCCGAGCCCGCGTAGCAGCATCGACAGGGCGAGGTAGAGCACGACCGGCAAGAAGAGCTTTCGCACAGTGGTGTTGCGCAGGCTCACGATCAGTCGGGTGCCGCCGTAGGAGCCGAGCAGGACGCCGACGGCCACCGGCGTGGCGATGATCGGGTGAATGTCGCCGCGGCCGAAATAGACGCCCGCGCTCGCCGCCGCCGTGATGCCGATCATGAAATTGCTGGTGGCGGTGGAGACCTTCATCGGCAGTCGCATGAAGTGATCCATGGCCAGCACCTTGAACGCGCCGCTGCCGATGCCGAGCAGGCCAGACAGCACGCCCGCCGCGAACATCGCGACCGCGCCTCGCCGTACGCGTGTGGCGCAGTACTCGACGTCGCGGGCAAGCAGCTGGTCATAATAGGAGCCCGACAGCGCGAAGCGGAGCGCCAGCGGATCCGCGACCGCCGGCGCCGGGACCTCGACGTGCAGCTGCCGGACGGTGGTGAAGGCGGAGTATGCGAGGGCGAGGCCAAACAGCAGCTCGAGCACCCGCTCCGGCACGACGCCGACCAGCGAAGCACCGATCAGTGCACCGGCCACCGTGTCGGCGGCGAGAAAGAGCCCGAGCCGGATATTGGCCAGCCCCGAGCGTAGATGGCCGGCCGCCGCCCCACACGAGGTTGCGATGACGGAGATGATGCTGGCGCCCATCGCGTACGGAAGCGAGACGCCGAAGAACATGGTGAGGATCGGCACGAGCAGGATCCCGCCACCGAGGCCGAGGATGGCGCCGAGCACACCGGCGCCGGCCGCCGCGGCCGCCATCCAGCACAGGAAGAGCAGATCAGTCACGGCGCGTGAACGGTCCTGACGGCGGTACCCTCGAGCCGGTCGAGCAAGCGCTTGACGCCGGCAACGTACCAGTGCCGGAAGAATCCGAAGCCGTCCAGGTAGGAGGTTCGGCGGCAATCACGCCGGAACAGCTCCTCGGCGACGGCGTTCGCGACCGCGTCCCGGGTGTGCAGTCCGTTCTCGACTATCGCGCGGCGGATGAGGGCGACCTCCTCGCTGTCGGGGGTGTGAAGCTCGTTCCAGACTAGTCGATCGCAGGTGCTCGTGTCCTGCATGGCTCCTCCCGTGGCAGACCCGTGCCGTGAATGTCCTTCATGAGCCGGAAACGATGCGGGTCAGCCGCGCGGAGGAACGAACGGGACGGCGAGCGGCAGGGTCGACGGGCCTGTGTCGGCCGGCGCCGCGAGTGACAGGCCGGGCATCAAGATCAGCACCGGCAGGACGTCGAAGGCGACGGCGGTCGCTCGCGCGCTCGGCGGCGACGTGCGCGGCGCGTGTCGCACGCTGACGTGATGCCCGGCCGGCGGCGCGGCCGACGCGTAGAGCGCGGTCGGCAAGACGATCATGAGCTGGATGAGCAGGATCGCGACAACGCGCAGCGCAGTCACGACTTCATCCTACGCCCGCCGCGACCTACCGCGCCGGCGGCGGCGGTGGCGGCGGCGGCGGCGCGACGGCCGGGATCCAGACCCACTGCCACGGCTCGCGCACGCCGTCGCCGTAGAGGACGTAACGTCCATGCTCGTACACGACCTCGCGCTTCACGGCGGGCGCGGCGGCCGACGCGTAGGTCGCCGGCTGGTAGGCGCGCGCCGGCGGCGCCGAGTCGGGCGGCGGCACCGGCAGGAGCGGCGCCGTGTACGGCGGCGCCTGCAGGCGGACGACCTGGGCGGGCGCCGGGACGACGACCGGCTGCGGCGGCGCCGGCGGCGGCGTCAGCGCCCACAGGGGCGCCGTCGCCAGCGTCACCGCGCCGAGCACGAGACCGCCGATGATCGCGCCCGGCAGCCACCACACGCCGCCGTGATGGCCGTGATGCCAGCCACCCGCCGACGCGGGTCGCGGCAGCACCGCCGCGGAGAGCACGAGCAAGATCGCGAGGATCACGACGACCCGCCTCATGGGATCCTCCTGGACAGAAGCATAGCAGGTCAGCGGGCGCCGGAGGTCAGCCCTTCACCGCGCCGGCGGTGAGGCCGGCCACGTAGTACTTCACGAAGAACGAGTAGATGAGCGCGACGGGCACCGAGCCGAGCAGCGCGCCGGCCATGAGCTGGCCCCAGTAGAACGCGTCGCCGCGGATCAGCTCGCCGACGACGCCGATCGGCACCGTGCGCACGCTGGAGCGGCTGAGAAAGAGCAGCGCGTAGAGGAACTCGTTCTGCGCCAGCGTGAAGGCGAAGATGCCCGCCGAGATGAAGCCCGGCATGCAGAGCGGCAGGATCACGCGCGTCATCGCGCGCCAGCGGCTGGCGCCGTCGATCAGCGCCTGCTCTTCCAGCTCCTTCGGCACCGTTTTGAAGTAGCCCATCAGCAGCCAGGCGATGAAGGGCACGAGCAGCGTAGGATAGGTCAGCATCACCGCGCTCAGCGTGTTGCCAAGCCTGAGCCGCCCGATGAGATCCGCCATCGGCACGAACAGCAGCGTCTGCGGCACCAGGTACGTCACGGCCACCGTCAGCGCGAGCAGCGGGGCGCCACGGAACCGCATGCGCGCCAGCGGATAGGCGAGCATGCTGCCGAGCAGCAGCGAGATGCCGGTGGCCACGACGGCCACGATCATCGTGTTGGCCGTCCACGTGACGAAATTCGTCTCGCGCAGCAGGTCGATGTAGTGCACGAGCGACGGATGCCGGATGGTGAGCGGCATCGCCTTGGGGTCGTACAGCTCGGCGTTCGTCTTCAGGGACGTGGCGGCCATCCACGTGAACGGGAAGAGCGCGATCACGATGAAGAGCACGAGGGGCAGCCAGAGCCCGAAGAAGCGCTTGCTCCACGTCAGCTCGCCGACCATCTCAGTCCTTCCGCACGTACACGGTGAGGAGCACGAGGAGCAGGCCGAGCACGGGCACCATGCTGAGCGCCACCGCCGAGCCGAGCCCCATCTGCCCCGCGCCCATGCTGAGGCTGTAGGCGTAGGTGGCCATGAGGTGTGTCCCGTTGGCGGGGCCGCCGCCGGTGAGCACGTACACGAGCTGGAAGTCGAAGAAGGTCAGGATGATCGAGAACGTGGTGACGATGAAGATCACCGGCAAGAGCGCGGGCAGTGTGACGTACCGGAAGCGCCCCCAGGTGCCGGCGCCGTCGATGGTGGCCGACTCGTGCAGCTCGACCGGGATCGTCTGCAGCCCGGCCAGGATGGAGATGCCGAAGAACGGCAGGCCGCGCCAGGTGTTCACGATGATGACGGAGAGCATGGCCATGGCGGGCGTGCCCAGCCACGACACGCCCGTGGTGCTGAGCCCGCTCACCACGAGCAAGCGATTGAACAGGCCCAGGCCCGGGTCATAGATCCACTGCCACGCCACGGTGCTGAGCACGGTGGGAACGATGAACGGCAGGAGCAGGAGCGCGCGCGTGAGGCTCTTCAGCTTGAAGTTCTGGTTCATCACCAGCGCCATGGCGAGGCCGCCGGTCGCCTTGAGCACGGTGGCCACGGCCGTGAACTTCACCGTGTTGCCGACCGACTGCCAGAAGATCGGATCGTTGGCCAGGATCACGAAGTTGTGCAGGCCCACGAAGGTCGCCGGGCCTGCCACCTCGCGGCGGAAGAAGCTCAGATAGACGCCGTAGAAGAACGGATAGCCGAGGAAGGCGAGCAGGAAGAGAACCGGCGGCGTGAGCATCAGCCAGCTGTAGACGGATTCCCGCTCGACCAGCTCACGCAGCCGATGCAGACCGAAGGGCCGGTGGGCGCGCGCGGCAATCGCGCGCGCCCCCGACGCCTCGACGACTCGACTCATGCGATGCCGTAGATCTGCTTCAGCTGCGAGACAGCCTCCGCGATGACGTTCTTCGTTGGCGCGCCGGTGCACGCCTTGGAGAACATGTCGATCACGACCCAGCGGTTGACCACGGCGCCGTGGGCCTTGTTCGCTGGCGCCGGCCACGACGTCAGCTTGGCGGTCTCGAGCACCGTGTGGTACGGCTTCACCCGCGGCTCGATGTCCCACTCCGGCGCTTTGTCGAACCCGTGCAGGAAGGGCGCGAAGTACATGTCGCCCGACGCGATCCACGGCTTGAACTGCTTGGGCTCGAACGTCCACTTCAAGAAGTCCTTGGCCGCCTGCACGTCTTTGCTATAGGCGAACACGCCGTGGGTCACCGGAACGAAAGAGTGATATCGCTGACCGGTCGGGCCCTTGGGGTTGAGCGCGTGCGCGATGACCTTGCCCATTTCCGGCAGGTCGCGCTTGGCGGAGACCATGATGCTGTACGCATTGTTCGTGCAGGAGATTTGGCTCGTGAGGAACGCCTTGTTATTGGCCGGATCGAGCCAGCCGACGCAGTCGTCGATGCACGCTTCCTTGTAGAGCTTGCGTACGAAGTCGACGGCCTTGGCGGTCTCGTCGGCGTCGAGGGCCACCTTCTTGCCGGTCTTGTCCATGACCGTCACGCCGTAGGACCACAGCAGCGGGTAGAGCCAGGAATAGTTGTCGGCGAACCCATGGCCCATCGACATCCCGAACGGATGGCCCTTGGCCTTCAGCTTGATTCCGGCCTCGAGGAACTCGTCCCACGTGTCGGGAAACTTCTTGATGCCGGCCTCGTCGAACCAATCCTTTCGATAGACCATCAACTGGCCGATGTTGCTGTGCGGCACGGTCTTCCACTTACCGTTGTCGATCGCGAGCAGCTTGATGGCGTCGTACCAGCCACCGTACGTCTTGCCCACATACTCGGCGATGTCCGAGACGTCGACGAGCGCGTCGCGATACAGCCATTCCTGCTGCGTCCACGCGACGTCCGCGCCCGACTTGTTCTCCACCATCGACACGAGCTGCGGCACCGCGCCGCCGCCGGCGGCCTGGATCTGATACTCGATCTTGATGCCCATCTCCTTCTCGTAGGCGGGCGCCATGACCTTGAGGAAATGGTCGTCGAAGTTCTTCACGTAGGAGCTCTCGCGCGCGAACGTGATGCTGATCGGCTTCGCCTGGACGTTCCGCGCGATCCACGGAGCGCCGACGACGCCCGTGGCCCCCGCGGCGAGCTTCAAAAAGTCACGACGGCTGGCCTTCGGCTGTGCGGGTCGTGTCATCCGTCTTCCCCTTTGTGGCGATTCTCTTTCGCGGGCCGAGGTACTGCCTGGGGGCCGAGCCCGCCCGACGCGGTCCGGCGCCTGCGGCGATGATCCTGCTCCGGGACGAACATATCGTCAAGGCATTGCTAGAACCGGTGCTTGGGGTGGGGCTCGGCCGTCCAGCGGGCGCTGGGAATCAGATCGTTGTCGCGGAAGCGGGTCCAGCGGAACGGCGTGAGGTCATAGTCCCTTGCCCGGCCCTGCAGGACCACGTCCGAGAGGATGTCGCCGATCACCGGGGCGTGCTTGAACCCATGGCCACTCCAGCCAAAATCGGCGAACAGTCCCGTGTACTCCGGGATGGCGCCGAGCACCGGATGGTGGTCCGGCGTCGCGTCGTAGAGCCCCGCGTAGCCGCCCATGGCCAGGCCGTGCTCCATCACCGGGAAGCGGTGGGCGATCAGCTCGGCGTTCTTGACGATCTGATCGGGATCGACGCCTTCGTTGTAATGGTCGGGATCGACGATCTCGTCGTACGAGAGCTTGCCGTGAATCGTCAGGTCGCCGTGCTCGGGTCGCATGTAGGTCATGAGCACCGTGTCGGCGACGGCCGGATGCGGGCCGAAGCCGTGCGGCCGGCGGAAGAAGCACATCTGGTGGCGCTCGGGTTTTATCGAGACCTCGATGCCGAGCGGGCGCAGCAGCCGGTCGGCCCAGAGCCCGGCGCAGTTCACGACGACCGGGGCGTCGATGTCGGCGCCTTCGGTGCGGACGCCGATCACCTTCTGGCCCGCCGTCCGGATCGCATCGACGTGGCGATACTGCACGATCGTGGCGCCGAGCTCGCGCGCGCGATTCACCAGCGCGTTGGCCGTCGAGGTCGGATCCGCGTAGCCTGACTCGGCTTCGTACGATGCGAGCGCGACGTCGTCCACGTTGACGGCGGGCACGAGCGATTTGGCGTCGGCCGGTGACACGAGCGTCACGCGCGCGCCGAGCTTCTGGGCCTGCGCCGCGTTGTACCGCAGGTGCGCGGCCTTGTCGGCGCCGGCGAGCGCCAAAAGGCCCACCTGCTGGAAACCGGGATTCCCGTCGCCGCCGATCACGTCCTTCCACTGCCGGAAGACCTCGGCCGCCGCGCTGGCCGTGCGGGTGAAGAAGTCCATCGCGTAGAAGCGGCGCACGAGGGCCGTGGAGCGCCCGGTCGGCCCCGAGGCGACGAACTTCTTCTCGATGAGCACGACGCGGCCGGCTTTCTTGCGCGCCAGATGATAGGCGAGGCTCGCGCCGTGGACGCCGCCACCGACGATCACCACGTCTGCCATCCGCGGGAGGTCGGCGGTCATGACGAGCGCCGGGGCTCACCGGGGGGGCTTGCGGGCGTCAGCTCGATGAGGTTGGCCATGTCTCCGCCCCCATAAGATAATCCCGTACGCAGATAATCCCGTACGCGGCTCGAGGCGCTCTGCGCGTCGGCAAACCGGATGCCGCCGGCACCCCGCTTGCAGCGTATCGGCCGACGGCGAGGCGCGTGGCAGGCGATGGCAGAATCGAAGACGGCGGTTATTGCGGCGTTGGCTGGAAACGGGAGCCTCGCCGTGCTGAAGGGCATCAGCGCCGCCGTGACGGGCAGCGCGGCCATGCTCGCGGAGACGTTTCACTCCATCGCCGACACCGGCAATCAGGTTCTCCTGCTGCTCGGAATGCGACTCGCGCAGCGGCCGCCCGACGAGGCTCACCGTTTCGGACACGGACGCAACGTCTACTTCTGGGCGTTCGTGGTCGCCGTCATGCTCTTCAGCCTCGGCGGCGCCTTCGCCATCTGGGAAGCCGTCCAGAAATTCCGGCATGGCGGAGCGCATGCGTCGTCGATCTGGAGCTACGCCGTGCTCGCCGGCGCGTTCCTCTTCGAGGCGGGCTCGCTCGCCGTCGCGTTGCACTCGCTCCGTCAGGTGAAGGGCGACGTGCCGCTGCGGCGATTCTGGCGCGACAATCGCGACCCCACGCTGACGACCGTCGTCCTCGAGGACTCTGCCGCGCTGCTGTCGCTCGTGGTGGCGGCGGCCGGCCTGGCCATGAGCCACGTCACGGGCAGCGCGGCCTGGGACGCCGCGGCCTCCGCCACCATCGGCGTCCTCCTCATCGCCGTCGCGCTGCTGCTCGCCTTCGAGAACTACTCGCTCATCATCGGCGAGTCCGCCCCCGCGGACGTCCAGCAGCGCATCGCGGACGCAATCGGCGCCGAGCCCGGCGTGAGCCGCCTCGTCGGCCTGCACACGATGCATCTCGGCCCCGACGCCGTGCTCGTGGTCGCTCGCGTGCAGTTCCGCTCCGATCTGCACGTCGCCGACATCGAAGCCGCCGTGGAACGACTCGAGCAGCGCATCGCGCCGCTCGCCGGCTCCGAGACGACCCGCCGGATGATCGTTGTCGAGCCGGCGGCGGGCGCCGCCGACGTGAGCCTCGCCGCATGACGGCCCGGCACGCTCGCCGCACGGATCTCGGCGCCGCCGAGCATCGCAGCAAGGAACAGATCCTCACGCAGGCCGATCCCGCGAAGATCCGCAAGAGCTCGACGGCCATCGTGCTCAAGGAGGGCCGCCTCGTGCTGCTCACCAACGACGGCGGCGATGTGCCGTGGAGCTTGCCGCATGGCTACGGTCTATTCCTGAACGACTGCCGATTCCTCGACGCCTTCGAGCTCACCCTGGATCACGGTGACGTGACGGTGCTGTCGGGCACCGGGATGCGCGGCTTCGAGACCCGACATCGTCTCACCAACGAGGGGTGGCGCGGCACCGGCGAGGCGATCTCGAAGAACACGATCGGCATCGACCGCCGTCGCGTCATCCGCGCCGGCGTCGTCCACGAACTGCAGGTGATCCACAACTACTGTGGCCACGCGGCCACCCTGAACCTGCGCTTCCGGTATCGCGCTCGGTTCGAGGACATCTTCGTCGTCAAGGGGTTCGTCCAGCGTCCACGGGGACGGCTGCATGCCCCGCGCGTCGTCGACGACGATCACGTGGAGCTGTCGTACACCGGCGTCGATGACGTCGTCCGCACCACGACGCTCGTCTTCAGTCCCGCCCCGGATCACCTGGATGGCAAGCAGGCCTCGTACGATCTGACGCTTGCGCCGGGCGCGGAGGCACAGATCGCCGTCACCCTCACGCCAACCGAAAGCGACACGCCGGCCGCGCGGCGGCGAAGCGCCCATCCGCAGACGTCGCCGACCGCGCTGAAAAAATGGCTGGAGCGCTCGGAGGAGATCTGGCTCTCGCATTCCGCGAGCGTGCGCGGCTCGAATCCGCTCTTCGACCGCGTCTTTCGCCAGGCGCTGCTCGATCTCCGCCTGCTGCGCTCGCGGCTGCAGGGCGATCAGTACTTTGCGGCCGGCGTGCCGTGGTTCGTGACGCTGTTCGGGCGCGACGCAGCGACGGCAGCGCTGCAGACGCTGCCGTACGGCCCGCACATGGCGCGGCAGACGCTGCGCCTGCTCGCGCGCTATCAGGCCACCGCCGTCGACGCCTATCGCGACGCCGCGCCCGGCAAGATCCTGCACGAGTATCGCGCGGGCGAGCTCGCGCACGCGGGCTCCATTCCGCAGAGCCCGGCCTACTACGGCAGCGTGGATGCCACGCTGCTCTTCCTGATCCTGGCCGCCGAGTACGTCCGGTGGTCCGGCGACCTGGCCCTCGCCCGCGAGCTGCGCCCGAATCTGGACGCCGCGCTCGCCTGGATGGCCGGCGCCGCCGACTCCGACGGCGATGGCTATCTCGATTACGTCGGTCGCTACGACAACGGCCTCATCAACCAGGGCTGGAAGGACTCGGGCAACGCCATCGTGAATGCCGACGGCTCGCTGCCCGACCCGCCAATCGCGCTGTGCGAGGTGCAGGCCTACGCGTATCGAGCATGGCGCCAGAGCGCCGAGCTGTTGCGACGTCTGGGCGACGACACGGCCGCCGCGGATGCCGACCGGCGGGCCACGGAGATGCGGTCACGCTTCACGCGCGATTTTTGGGACCCCGCGCTCAACGCGTTCCTGCTCGCACGACAGCGTGGTGGTCGGCCGGTTGCCGTCGTGTCGTCGAATGCCGGCCAGGTGCTCTGGGGCGGCATCGCCGACGACACGCAGGCCGCGCACGTGGCGGAACGGCTGATGCGATCCGACATGTTCTCGGGCTGGGGCATCCGCACGCTCTCGAGCGAGGCGCGCGCCTACAATCCCATGAGCTACCACCTGGGCAGCGTCTGGCCGCACGACAACGCGCTCATCCTGGCCGGCTTCCGACGCTACGGTCAGGACGACGCGGCCGTCCGAGTGTTCGACGCGATCTTCGACGCCGCCACGCAATTCCGACATTACCGGCTGCCCGAGCTGTTCGCGGGCTACGCGCGCGTCGAGAGCGTCGAGGAGCCGGTGCACTATCCCGTCGCCTGCAGCCCGCAGGCATGGGCGGCCGGCGCGCTGCCCCACGCCCTGTGGAACCTACTTGGCCTGCAGGCCGACGCGCTCGACGCCACGCTCTATGTCCGCCGGCCTCGATTGCCGACCGGCGTCGACTGGGTGGAGCTGAGCGACGTGAAGGTCGGCCTGGCCCGCGTCGATCTCCGTTTTCAGCGCAGCTCGGACGGCCTCGTCGACGTCAAGGCCTCGGTCAACGCGGGGACGCTGCGGATCGAGCATGAGGAGCATCGCTGATGGCCAACCCTTCGCCCGTCGTCGTCATCACCGGCGCCTCCGCCGGCATCGGCCGCGCGGTGGCCCGCGCGTACGCCGCGCGCGGCGCACGCATCGGGCTCCTCGCCCGCGGCCGCGACGGCCTCGACGGCGCGCGGCTCGACGTGGAGCGCGCGGGCGGCCAGGCGCTCGTGCTTCCGACGGACGTGGCGATCGCGGACGATGTGGAGGCGGCCGCGCAGGCCGTGGAGCAGACGTTCGGGCCGATCGACGTCTGGGTCAACAACGCGATGGTCTCCGTGTTCTCACCGGTCAAGGAGATGACGGCCGACGAGTTCAAGCGCGTGACCGACGTGGCCTATCTCGGCTACGTGTACGGCACGCTGTCGGCGCTGCGCCGTATGCTGCCGCGTGATCGCGGCGCCATCGTGCAGGTCGGCTCGGCTCTCGCCTATCGGGGCATCCCGCTGCAGTCGGCGTACTGCGGCGCCAAGCACGCGATCCAGGGCTTCATGGACTCGCTGCGCTCCGAGCTGCTCCACGACGGCAGCCGCGTGCGCGTGACCATGGTGCAGATGCCGGCCGTCAACACACCGCAGTTCGACTGGGTCAAGAGCCGGCTGCCGGGCAAACCGCAGCCGGTACCGCCCATCTTCGAGCCCGAGGTGGCGGCGGCAGCCGTGCTGTGGGCCGCCGATCACGACCGACCCGAGCTCTACGTGGGTTTCCCGACCGTGCTGGCGATCATCGGCAACAAGCTCGCGCCGCGGCTGGGCGATGCATACCTGGCACGCACGGGGTACGCCGCGCAGCAGACGAGCGAGCCCGCCGATCCGCACCGCCCGGACAACCTGTGGCATCCCTTGCCCGGCGATCACGGCGCCCACGGTCGGTTCGACGCGCGCGCGCACTCGTGGAGCCTGCAACTCTGGCTGACGACGCGACGCCGCGCGCTCACGCTCGGCGCCGGCGCGCTGGCGCTCGGCGCGTATGCGCTCCGCCGGTCGCGCTCGCGTCCGGCGTCCTCTCGTCTTCGCCGCGCCGCCTGACACGCCGCGCGCCGAGCCTCCGGCCCCCCGAATGGGGGTCGAAAAACCCCCGCCCGGGGATCGTCAGCGGCGTCCGCGTCCTCTACGCTGACGGTAGAGCGACGAACTCGTGATCGGCGCGTTCTCCCACACATCGGCGCGGCAGAGCCGGCGACGAAAACGCATGGGGCGCCCATGAGCATCCGACGAATCAGACGGCTGCGCTTCAGCCTTACCGACGCAGATCTCGCGGAAATGGCGCGCTCGCTGGCCGAGCATGATCCCTTCTCGCTTCATCACCATGCCAGGCACGCACTGGCCAGCGAGCGCGCCCGTCGAGACCAGGGCGAGCCGCCGCAGGACATCACGTTGTGGAGCGGCGTCTTCGAGACGCTGCCGTGGACCGTCCAGCGGCGGCTGAACGACTACGCCGCGCGCGTCAGCGGCTCACCGTAAAACCAGCCCCCGGAATCCGAGCGGCCGTGGCGACGCTACGGCCGCCTTCGGCCTCATCAACGCGACCGCCGGCGCCGCCGGCGTCTGGTTCGGGCCACCCTCGCGCTGAGCGGCGCGGTTGGGGACGCGCGCGTCGTGTATGCTACGTCCCGAAAATTACGAGGAGGACGCCGTGGCCGAATACATTCCCAGTCCCCGGCAGTGGGTGCGCGATCAGGTCGAGCTGTACGAAAAAAGCGGTGGCAAGGAAGGCACCACGCTGCGCGACACGGGCTTGCCGGTGATCATCGTGACGCACACCGGCAACAAGACCGGGGCCATTCGCAAGACCCCGCTGATGCGCGTCAAAGACGGAGCAAACTACGTCCTCGTCGGGTCCGTTGGTGGCGCGCCGCAGAATCCCGTCTGGGTGAACAACCTGCGCGCCAAGCCCGACGTCGAGCTGCGCGACCTTACGGTGGTGCAGCGCATGCGCGTGCGCGAGGTCACCGACGACAAGGAGCGGGCGCGGCTGTGGAAGCTGGCGGTGGCGGCATTTCCGCCGTACGAGGAGTACCAGGCGAAGACCACCCGCAAGATCCCCGTGTTCGTGGCCGAGCCGACCTCGCGATAAACGAACGCGGCCGCGCCGTGCGACGCGTGATCTTTCTGGACATCGACGGCGTGCTGGCGCCGATCCGCCGATGGGACCGCTACGGAGATCTGGATCGAGCGTGCGTCGCCGTGCTGAACGAGATCGTGGCGCGTGTCGGTGCCGAGATCGTGGTTTCGTCGACGTGGCGGTATGGCAAGACAGCGGCGGAGCTGCAGCAGATGCTGGCGGCGGCCGGATTCGCCGGGCGCGTCGTCGACGTCACCCCGACCGGGGCGCCGGGCGCCAGCCGCGGAGACGAGATCTCTGCCTGGCTCGCCGAGCACGACGTGAGCGGCTACGTGATCATCGACGATCACGTCGACGTCGGAACCCTGCGGCGGCATCTCGTGCAGACGCACCCCGCGCACGGCCTTTCGTCCGCTGAGGCCGCCCGCGTGATCGCCATGCTCATCGGTTCGCCGAGCTCGTCAAACCTCGAGGCCTGAGCGGGAGAGCGGTTTGCACGTCTCCGGAGCGCGAGCTATCCTTCGGCGAGCGCACATGAAGTTCCTGGGTCGGGCGCTGCGACTCGGCGTCGTCGCCTTGCTGCTGTCCGTGATGGTGGTGCCGTACTCCGAAGCCCGTGGCGGACGCGGCGGCGGCCATAGCGGTCGCGCGCACGGCGCCTCACACCACCGCGGCCACTTTCACGGCCACGGAGGCCTCTTCATCGGTGTTGGCCCGTGGTGGGGTCCCGGATGGTGGTACCCGCCATACGCCTATCCGTATTACCCGTATTACCCGTATTACTCCTACGGCCCGTACTATCCACCAACGGTCGCCGAGCCATCCACGTACATCGAGCGCGAACCGGAGACGCAGACGACGCCGCCGGGATTCTGGTATTACTGTCAAAGCGCCGGCGGTTACTATCCGGCCGTTCAGAGCTGCCCGGAATCCTGGCTGCGCGTGGCACCGAGAGAGCAGTAGCCGTCGCGCAGCAGGCGCCAGCCCGTCTCACATCTCCCAGTCGTCGTACCACGTCGCGTCGGCGCCGACGCCCTCGCGGGCGACGGTGACGTCGAGCAGGTACGGCCGCCGCTCGGTGGTGACCGCGTGGAGCCCGCGGCGCAGCGCCGGCTCGAGGTCTTTCACGGTCGTGATGGCTTCACCGTCCACGCCCTGCGATCGGGCGAGGGCGACGTAATCGATCGCCGGGTCACCGAGAAACAGGCCGGGGTATTTGCCGTCGCGCACCATCTTGCTGTCGGGCATCTGGTTGGCCCAGTTGTGGCGCACGATCTGGTAGGTTTCGTTGTTCGAGACGACGGTGAGGATCGGCGTCTTGTACCGCGCCATCGTCCAGAAGCCGCTGGCGCTGTAGGTGAGCGCGCCGTCACCGAGATGCAAGACGACCGGCCGCGCATGCCCGACGGCGATCTTGGCGCCGATGGCGGCGCCCACGCCCCAGCCGAGCGAGCCGCCGCCGCTGCGCGTCCACGTCATGCTGTCGTGGCCGAACGGGATGAGCGCCGTCCGTGCGGTCGAGCTCTCCTGCACCATCACCGCCTCGCGCGGCAGCACTGCCGCCAGGTGCGCCTCGAGCACCGCCGGATGGACGATCGCATCGTCGGCGTGATCGCGCACGAGCTTCTCTTCACGCTCGATCAACGTGCGCGCGTAGCCGCGGATCTTGTCGCGCTGCCGGGCCCAGCCGGCAGCGCCGGTCCGTCGCGCCAGGGCCTCGACGAGCGCGCGCAGGGTTTCGCGGACGCCGCACTGCACGGCCACGTCGAGCGGGTAATGCCGGCCCATCAGCACGGGGTTCGGCCCGATCTGGATCACGCTCGGCTCGTTGACGCCGCCGTGCACGCCCTGACAGCCGACCATGAACAGCACGTCCGGCGTCACGCCGGTGATCTTCTCGAAGTCCTTCGGCGCGGGGTACGTCCCGCAATAGAGCGCGTGGCGGTTCGGGAAGTTCACGAAGATCTGCCGGCTGGCGAACACCGGCGCCTCGAGCGTCTCGGCCAGGCGCACCGCCTCGGCCGCCGCGCCGTCGCGCCACACGTCGTCGCCGAACATCAACGCGGGGCACCGCGCCTCGGCCAGTCGGCGCGCGATCGCTTCGATGGTCGCCGCGCGTGCCGCGGCCGGTGGCTCGATGCGGTAGCCTGCCCCCTCGCCGATCTGTGCTTCCAGGCCTTCGCGGTTCAGCAGCTCGGCGCTGATCGAGAGATAGACAGGGCCCGTGGGCGGCGTGGTGGCCTCGCGGAGCGCGCGTACCGCCGCCACCGGGATGGCGGCGGGATTGGCGTGTACCTGGTACGCGCAGCGCGCCTCCTTCGTGATCGGGCGCATCGACTCCGCCTGGCTCAGCCCCGGAAACGGCGCGAGCCCTCGGTAGTCCTGCAGCTCCGAGGCCCAGTCGCCGGCGACGACGAGCACGGCCGAGCCGGCCACCTGCGCGTTGAAGAGCTGGCCCGCGAGCTGGTACGAGCCGCCCATCACGTGCGCAATCACGACGCCGACGTGGCCGCTGAGGCGATGATAGCCGTCGGCCATTGCGGCCACGAGGCCCTCGTGCTTGCCGATCACCAGGCGCGGGTCTTCCGTCTCCGCCAGCGCTGCGAAGATCCCCGTCTCCGCGGAGCCGGGGTTGGTGAACAGATAGTCGACGCCCGCGTCCTTGAGCGTCTGGACCAGCAGCATGCCGCCCGTCCCCGTGATCGTCTTCCGCATGGCTCACCTCGCAGTGCGCCTCATCATACCGTCGAGGACGATCAGTGAGCGGCCACCGGTCCAGCCGGCGCGCGCGTGCGCCGGAACACCCAGACGACCGGGATGCAGGCGAGCACGAGCACGGGGCGGCGGCAGATCGACGATCGGATCCGGCGTTCGCAGCAGACGACGTTCCACCGGCCGCGGTCTTGCAGTTGACTCTGCGCTCGTTTGTGCCGATCATCCGGCGCAATGAACGCGGGTCTGCAGATGGTGTTCGCGAGCTACGGGTGGAGCAACGTGTCGGACGCGGCGGTGTGGGACGAGGAGCTCCGCCTCGGCCGCCTGGCCGCCGATCTCGGGTTCGACGTGCTGTGGTCGGTCGAGCATCACTTCAACGATTACTCGTTCTGCCCGGACAACTTGCAGCTGATGTCCTACCTCGCCGCCGCCTGCCCGGACGTCGGTCTCGGCACGGCCGCGGTCATCCTGCCCTGGCACGATCCGCTGCGCGTGGTCGAGCAGGTCTCGGTGCTCGACCACCTGAGTGGCGGTCGCCTCCGACTCGGCATCGGTCGCGGCCTCGCCCGCCGCGAGTTCGAGGCGTTCCGCGGCACGATGGACGAATCACGTGAGCGATTCGACGAGGCCGCCGACATGATCCTGCGCGCGCTGCGTACGGGGTTCATGGAGGGCGACGGACCGTTCTACCGCCAGCCGCGAATCGAGATCCGCCCGCGACCGACGCGTAGCTTCGATGGCCGCGTGTACGCCGTCGCCTCGTCCGACGACTCCGTGGTCGCCGCGGCCCGGCTCAATGCTCACATGGTGATGTTCGCCGATCGGCCATGGCCGCTGCGCATGCCGGCCATCGAGAAGCATCGCCAGCTCGTGCGCGAGATGCACGGCACCGAGGCGCGGCCACCGTTGCTCGCCGACTTTTGCGTGTGCACACCGACGCTCGACGGCGCGGAAGCGCTGGCGCGCCGGTACATGGGCAAGTTCGTCGAGAGCAACTTCTATCACTACGAGCTGCTGGGAGCGCACTTCACCACCGTGAAGGGCTACGATGCCTACGCGCAGAAGATCGCGATGGCGCGCGAGATCGGCATGGACGGCATCGTCTCCGCGTTCATGGAGGCGGCCGTGTGGGGCACGCCGGACCGGATCTTGAAGAAGCTCGACGAGCGCCGAGCCATTGTCGGCGACTTCGAGCTGGCCACGTCGTTCCGCTTCGGCGGGACACCGTTCGACGTCGCCGCGTCCGGCCTTCGTCTCTATGCCAAGGAGGTCCTGCCCGTCGTGCGCGCCTGGCGCTAAGGCCCGCTGAGCGCCTGCCGCACCACCTCACCCGCGTCGTCGACGAACACGAAGCGCAGCGCGCTGCGCACCTCGGCCGGCACGTCCTCGATGTCGCGCTCGTTGTGGCGCGGCAAGATCACCGTGCGAATGCCGGCGCGATGCGCGGCCAGCACCTTCTCCTTGATGCCGCCGACCGGCAGCACCTTGCCGCGCAGCGTGATCTCCCCCGTCATGGCCACGTCGCTGCGCACGGGCCGCCGCGTCGCGTAGGAGGCCAGCGCGGTGACCATGGTGACGCCGGCGGAGGGGCCGTCTTTCGGGATGGCGCCGGCGGGCACGTGGATGTGAATCGTGCGCCCCTCGAAGAGCTTCGGATCGATCCCGAACGCGTCGGCGCTGGACCAGACGTACGAGACGGCGGCCTGAGCACTCTCGCGCATGACGTCGCCGAGCATGCCGGTCAGCACCAGGCGCTCGTCGCTGCTCGGCATCATCGTGACCTCGACGAACAGCACGTCGCCACCGACCGGCGTCCACGCCAGGCCCGTCGCCACGCCGGGACGCGACGTTCGCTCCACCACGTCGTCGAAGAACCGCGGACGCCCCAGATACTCGCCGAGGTTCTCGGCATCCACGCGGAATGGTCCCGGCTGGGCCTCGGCCAGACGGCGCGCGACCTTGCGCGCGATGGCGGCCAGCTCGCGCTCGAGATTGCGCACGCCGGCCTCACGCGTATACCGACGCACGATCGACCGCACGGCCTCGGGCTCGACGACGAGCTCACCGGCGCGCAGACCGTGCGCGGCGACCTGCTTGGGGACCAGATACTGCGTGGCGATGCCGATCTTCTCCTCGTCGGTGTAACCCGACAGCGTGAGGACCTCCATCCGGTCGCGCAGCGGCCCGGGGATGGTGTCGAGCGTGTTGCCGGTGGCGATGAAGAGCACCTGCGACAGATCGAACGGCACGCCGAGATAGGTGTCGACGAAGGTATCGTTCTGCGCCGGGTCGAGCACCTCGAGCAAGGCCGACGACGGATCGCCGCGCCAGTCGGCGCCGATCTTGTCGATCTCGTCCAGCATGAAGACCGGATCGCGGGTCTCTGCGCGCCGCAGGCCCTGGATGATGCGTCCGGGCAGAGCGCCGATGTACGTCCGCCGATGGCCCCGAATCTCCGCCTCGTCCCGGACGCCGCCGAGCGACATGCGCACGAACTTCCGCCCGAGCGCGCGGGCGATGCTCTGGCCGAGGCTGGTCTTGCCGACGCCGGGCGGCCCCACGAAGCAGAGGATCGGCTCACGCGCCGGACTGTCGCCGGTGACGGCCGGCGCGTCGGCCACGTGCCCGCGCTCCTGTCGCAGCTTGCGCACGGCCAGATACTCGAGGATGCGATCCTTGATCTTGTCCAGGTCGTAGTGGTCCTCGTCGAGGACCTCGCGCGCCCGGCGGATGTCGATGGTGCCGCCGTCGACCTTGCTCCACGGCAGGCTGGCCACCCACTCGAGGTACGTGACGATCATGCCGCGCTCGGGCGAGCCCGGCTGCATCCCGGCCAGTCGCTTCAGCTCGCGGTCGGCCTCGCGGCGCGCCTCGTCGGACAGACCCGCCTCTTCGATCCGGCGGCGCAGCTCGCCGATCTCGGTGTCGTCGTCGTCGTCCTCGCCGAGCTCCTTCTGGATGGTCTTCGCTTGCTCGCGCAGAATGAACTCCCGCTGCTTCTTCGAGAGTCGCTGCTCGGTGTCGCTGGCGATCTTGCGACCGATCTCGCGCACCGTCAGGTCGCCCTGCACGATGTCCACCAGGCGGCGGAGCTTCTCGCCGACCGAGTCGAGCTCGAGCAGTGCTTGCCGCGTGGTCGTGTCCATCCGAACGAGCGAGGCGACGAAGTACACGACCTGCCGAGGATCGGTGAACGTCTCGGCCACGCTCGCGAGCTCGTCGGGCAGGTCGGCGGAGAGCTCCACGAGCTTGCGGAACAGGTCGACGACGGCGCGATGCAGTCCCTCGACCTCGGGGCCGGCCGGAATGTGCTCCGGAGCGCGCTCGATCCGGGCGACGAGGTACGGATCCTTGGCCACGAAGTCGAGCAGCCGCACACGCTCGACGCCCTGCACCATGGCGCGCACGCTGCCATCCGGCATGCGGGCCATCTGGTGGATGGCGCCGGCGGTGCCGACGCGATGCACGTTCTCCGGTGTCGCCGGCGCGTCGGGACGCGCCTCGCGCTGCGCAGCGAAGACCAGCAAGCGATTGCCGCGCATGACGTCGTCGATCACGCGGACGGCGGCCGGATTCGCGACGAGCAATGGCACCGCCGTCAGCGGAAACACCACGCCGTCGGGCAGCGGCAGGACCGGCAGCGCGTCGGGCAGCGTGAGCTCGGGGGATCCGCTGGGTTGTGTCGCCATGGAGCGGCTCAGGCGTGCTTCGGCAGCGTGACGTGCAGGAGGCCGCGGTCATAGCGTGCCTCCACGCGATCGGGGTCGATGCGCGCGGGCAATGGGAGCTCGAGTCGGAAGAAGCCGCGCGGGATTCCGGCCGCGTGGTACACGGCGTCCTCGCCACACGACGGTAGGTGGCGGCGTCCTTCGACGACGAGGCCGTTGTCGAAGAGCTGCACCTCGAAGTCGTCCTCGTCGACACCCGCGAGATCCACGGTCACCTCGAGCGACGTCCGCGTCTCCGCCAGGTCACTGGCCGGTTGCCAGCCGGCGTGCACGAGCAGCCGCAGCGTCTCGTGCTCCCACGCCGCGCGGAGCGGCCACGACTGGGTGGCCAGGCGCAGCGTGGCCGAGTGATAGGTGACGCGGCGATAGCGCATACGCAGATTCGATTGTGCGCGCGGCGTTGCCATTGTCAATCGCTGCCGACGAGCCCGCTCACCGTTACACCTCTCGGTGCGCGGCCGCGCGGCGCGCCGCCCGCGCGGGATGCACGATGAGCGGCCGTGAGTTACAGTAGCGACGCTCATTCCAGAGGAGGTTGGCCATGCCGTTCTACGAACGAGGCGCCGTGCGCATCCACTACCAGGAAGTCGGCTCCGGCTTTCCGCTGCTGCTCATCCCGGGGGGCGGCCTCAATTCCGCGCTCGCCTCCTGGCAGACGGCCTCGCCCTTCAACCCGATGGAGCGGTACAAGGACGACTTCCGCTGTATCTGCGCCGATCTGCGCAACGCCAATCCCGGCCAGTCGAGCGGCCCGCTGGAGATCGACCGGCCGTGGGACGCCTACACCGACGACCAGCTCGGCTTGATGGACCACCTCGGCATTCGGCGGTTCATGGTCATGGGCTTCTGCATCGGCGGGCCGATGATCCACAACATCATCAAGCGCTCACCCGAGCGCGTCGTCGCCGCCGCGATGATGCAGCCGAGCGGTTACCGCCCGGAGCTGCCGGACCTCTTCTATCAGAACAACATCAAGGGCTGGGGCCCGGCCCTCTGTGAGAAGCGCCCGGACATCACGATGGCGATGGTCCACGACTTCCTCACGAACATGTACACGCGTCGGGCCGACTTCGTGTTCACCGTGTCGCGCGATTTCGTGCGGTCGATCCAGACGCCACTGTTGATCGCGCCCGACGACGTGCCTGCACACCCGTACAAGGTCGCCATGGAGGTGGCCAGCCTCGCGCCGAACAGCGAGGTGACGATCTATCCGTGGAAGGATTCGCAGGACCACATCGACGCGGTGGTGAGCCACGCGCGGCAATTCCTCAAGGCGCACGACCCGGCGGCGTCAGTCAACGTCGCGTAGCCGGGCCGTGAGCCATGCGTGAAGGATGAACGCCTGGATGGCCGAAAAGATCACGAACGAGTCATCGTTCACGATATAGACGGAGACGAAGCGGGACGTGAGGGCCCGGAAGGCCAGCACGCCGATCGTCCCGAGCCCGACGTCGAGGACGAGGCAGAGCAGCCATAGCCCCAGGAACTCCAGCGTGCGGCGAGCCACGCCGGACAGCTCGTTCGCCGACGTCCCGGCCATCCAGCGCAACAGGGCGGCGGCCGTGATGGAGGCGACGGCCAGCACGGCGACGACGATCATCGTGCCCATGGTGGCCTACAGGTATCCAGCCGCGTGATAGTAGACGAGGGCCAGGAGCTCGATCAGAATCAATCGCGTCAGGTGCAGCCGCCCACCCGGCGTGCCATTCGACACGTCGAGCGCCGGGGACGGCACGACGTGAAAGCCTTGTCGCTCGAAGAGCCCGGCGGCGCGTCGCACTGCTTCGACGTCCATGACGAGGAGGATCCGCGACATGCCGCGCGCCCGTAACACCGTTGCCACGCGCTCGGCCTCCTCCCGTGTCGTGAGGGCGGTCGCCTCCACGAGAATCGCCGACGGCGGCACGCCCATCTCGCGGGCGAGCCGCGCTCGCACGAGCGCCTCGGTGAAGCCCGCGCGGTTTCGGGGACCCGTGAACACGAGCGTCCCGGCGAGAGCCTGCCGGTAGAGCTCGATGCCGTGGAGCGCCCGGCGGAGTGACGAGTCCGCGAGCGTGCCGTCTTCGCGGATGCCCGAGCCGAGCACGACGATGGCGTCGGCCGGCTCCACCCGATGCGGCGCTTTCGCCAGCCACCGCCCCACGACATCGGTGACCGGGGTGAAGCAGAGAGCCAGCAACGCCACCAGGCCAGCGAGCCCGATGCCCCGAAGCGTCAGCAACAGGCGCCGCTGACCTACGAGGTTACTCAAGCACGCGAGCGTCGATCGGCGCGGATCATTGGCAGTCCCTCAGCATTGTACCGACGCCGCCCGGCGAAGCCACGAGCGGATCGGTACAATGCGGGCCATGAACTGGCTGGTGAAGGAAGAGCCGACCCACTACGGGTTCGACGCTCTCGTGCGGGACAAGAGGGCGGTATGGAGCGGCGTCAGGAACGCGCTGGCGCAGAGGCATCTTCGCGCCATCCAGAAGGGCGATCGCATCTTCTACTACCACACGGGCGACGAGCGCGCCGTCGTCGGAATCGCGAAAGCGGTATCCGATCCCTACCCCGATCCCGAGAGCGACAACGAACAGCACGTCGCCGTGGACATCGCGCCGGTCGCGCGGCTTGCACGACCCATCACGCTCGCGGAGATCAAGGCGGATCCGGCCTTCAAGGACTTCGCGCTCGTTCGGATCGCGCGGCTGTCCGTCATGCCCGTCACCGATGCGCAATGGCAACGGATCGAGGCCATGACCCGGGCGGACGAGCGCGACTGAGGTATTCTGCCCCGGTGAGCTCCCGGTGGCTGACAGCGTGGCGCGGCAACCGATTGTTTCGCAAGTACGTCGTCCCGTTCGTGGGTGTCGTGCTGCTGGCGCTGCTCAGTAACGGTCTGCTCGAGATCTATTTCGCCTACCAGGAGAACAAGTCGGCGCTCGCGCAAATCCAGCGCGAAAAAGCCGCGGCGGCCGCCGTGCGGATCGAGAACTTCGTGAAGGAGATCGAGCGGCAGATCGGCTGGACCACCCAGCCCTATGTGACGGCCGCCGGCGCGCTCGAGCAGCGCCGTCTCGACTATCTGCGCCTCCAACGCCAGGTCCCGGCGATCACCGAGGTCTCGTACATCGACGCGCACGGGCGCGAGCAGCTGCGGCTGTCGCGTCTGGCCATGGACGTCATCGGGTCCGGCGCGGACCTGTCGGCGGCACCGGTCTTCACCGCGACGCGGGCCGGCGCCACGTGGTATGGGCCCGTGTACTTCCGCAAGGAGTCCGAGCCGTACATGGCGCTCGCCGTCCCGCACGGCAAGGGCGGCGGCGTGACGGCCGTCGAGGTCAATCTCAAGTTCATCTGGGACGTCATCTCGCAGATCCGCATCGGGAAGTTCGGCCACGCGTACGTGGTGGACGCCGGCGGCCAGCTCATCGCGCATCCCGATATCAGCCTCGTGCTCAAGAAGACCGATCTGGCGAACCTGCCACAGGTCCGGGCCGCCCGCGCGAGCGGCGCGGTTCCTGCCGACGGATGGGATGAGGGCATGATCGCCACGTCGCTCGACGGGCGACGCTCGCTGGTCGCGCACACGACGATCGCGCCGCTGGGCTGGATCGTGATCGTGGAGCAGCCGCTGATCGAGGCGTTTGCTCCGCTGCGCGGCTCGATCGTGCGGACGGGCCTGCTCATGCTGCTCGGCGCGCTCGTCTCGGTGGCCGCCAGCCTCGTGCTCGCCGGCAAGATGACGCGTCCGATCCACGCGCTGCACACCGGTGCCGCCCGCATCGGCGCCGGCGATCTCGCCCACGAGATCGACGTGAAGACCCACGACGAGCTCGAAGACCTGGCCGGGGAGTTCAATCGGATGACCGCGCGCCTCCGCGAGTCGTACGCGACACTGGAGCAGCGCGTGGAAGAGCGCACGCGGGAGCTGCGCGAGTCGCTCGATCAGCAGACGGCCACCGCGCACATCCTCCGCGTGATCTCCGCGTCGCCGAGCGATGTGCAGCCGGTCCTCGCCGCCGTCGCCGAAAGCGCGGCGACCGTGTGCGGCGCCACCGATGCCGTCATCCTTCGCGCCGACGAGGGACGCCTGCACCGCGTCGCGCATGTCGGCCCCGTGCCGGTTGCCCTCACGGAGACACGCCCGCTCAACCGATCGAGCATCGCCGGCCGGGCCATCGCCGACTGCCGCACCATTCACGTCGACGACATGCTCGATCCCGCGATCGCGCGCGAGTATCCCGACAGTCCGGCCGCGCCGGGCAATCTCGTGCGAACGATGCTGGCCGTTCCGCTGGTCCGTGAAGGCTCGGCCATCGGCGCCATCGTCATCCGACGACCGGATATTCGTCCGTTCACGGACAAGCAGATCGCGCTGCTCCAGACCTTCGCCGACCAGGCCGTCATCGCCATGGAGAACGTCCGGCTGTTCAACGAGATCCAGGACAAGACGCGCCAGCTCGAGGCGGCCAATCGTCACAAGGACGAGTTCCTCGCCTCGATGTCGCACGAGCTCCGCACGCCGCTCAACGCCGTGATCGGTTTCTCCGAGGTGTTGCTCGAGCGGATGTTCGGCGAGATCAACGCCAAGCAGGAGGAGTACCTCGACGACATCCTGGCGTCGGGCCGCCATCTGCTCTCCCTGATCAACGACATCCTCGATCTCGCCAAGATCGAGGCGGGCCGAATGGAGCTCGACCTCGATGACTTCGACGTCGCGCAGGCGATCGACAACGCCGTCGTCCTCGTCCGCGAGCGCGCCACGCGCAAGAGCCTCGTGCTCGACACCGCGCTGGCGCCGGCGCTCGGATCCGTCCGCGGCGACCAGCGCAAGATCAAGCAGATCCTGCTCAACCTGCTGTCGAACGCGGTGAAATTCACGCCCGAGGGCGGACGCATCGAGGTGCGCGCCCAGCGCCTGGATGGCGTGCTCGAGGTCTCCGTCAGCGACACCGGCATCGGCATCGCCGCCGAGGACCAGGACGCCGTCTTCGAAGAGTTCCGCCAGGTCGGGACGGATTATTCGAAGAAGCACGAGGGGACCGGGCTCGGACTCACGCTGTCGCGAAAGTTCGTCGAGCTGCACGGTGGCGAGATTGCCGTGAAGAGCCGGCTCGGCGAGGGCTCGACGTTCACCTTCACCCTCCCGGTGCGCCATGGCAAGTGAGCTGATTCTGCTCGTCGAGGACAACGAGAAAAACCGCAAGCTCGCGCACGATGTGCTCGTCCACCAGGGCTACCGCGTGGCCGACGCCGAGAGCGGCGAGGAGGCGTTACGGCTGGTGCGACAGGAGCGGCCGGACCTCGTGCTCATGGACATTCACCTGCCCGGCATCGACGGCATCGCCGCCCTCCAGCAGCTGCGCGCGGACCCGGCCACCCGCACCATCCCGGTCATGGCCGTGACCGCCTCGGCGATGACGCATGATCGCGCCAAGATCATGGCGGCCGGCTTCGACGGCTATCAATCGAAGCCCATCAGCGTGAAGACGTTCCTCGTGGCGGTCCGAGAGCTCCTGGACCGGCCTCGCGAATGAACGACCCGGCTCGCATTCTCGTCGTCGACGACACGCCGAGCAACGTGAAGCTGCTGGCCGATATTTTACAAGCCCGCGGCTACGCGGTGGTGACGGCGAGCAATGGCGCCGAGGCGCTCGCGCGCACGGAGCGTGATGCCCCCGACCTGATCTTGCTCGACGTGATGATGCCGGGCATGAGCGGCTACGACGTCTGCCGGAAGCTACGCGATAACCCGGCGACGGCCGTCTTGCCGGTGATCATGGTCACCGCCCTCGATCCCGCCCAGGAGCGCGTGAAGGGCATCGACGCCGGCGCCGACGACTTTCTCAGCAAGCCCATCCATCAACCCGAGATCCTGGCGCGCGTGCGGTCGCTGCTGCGCATCAAGGCCCTTCACGACGAGCTCACGGCGCTGAACCGAAGCCTGGAGCGGCGCGTGAGCGATCAGGTGACGCAGCTCGAGCGCCTGTCGCGCCTGAAGCGCTTCTTCTCCCCGGCACTCGCCGAAGCCATCGTGAACGGCGGCGCCGATGATCCGCTGAAGAGCCACCGGCGGGAGATTGTCGTGGTGTTCGTCGATCTCCGCGGGTTCACCGCGTTTGCCGAGACGGCGGAGCCCGAGGAGGTGATGAGCGTTCTGCGGGAATATCACGCGGCCATGGGAGAGGCCATCCTCGCGCACGAAGGGACGCTCGAGCGCTTCACCGGCGACGGCATGATGATCTTCTTCAACGATCCGGTGCCGGTCCCCGATCCGCAGGCGCGCGCGGTGCGCATGGCGCTCGCCATGCGCGACCGGGTCGACATCATGGCGGCTCGATGGCGGAAGCTGGGACACGAGCTCGACTTGGGCGTCGGCATCGCACAAGGCTACGCGACGATCGGCGCCATCGGGTTCGAAGGGCGCTGGGACTACGGCGCCATCGGCACCGTGACGAACCTGGCCGCGCGTCTGTGCGGCGAGGCGCGTCCCGGCCAGATCCTCGTCTCGCGCCGTCTCTACACCGCCGTCGAGACGCTCGTCGACGTCGAGCCGGTCGGCGAGCTGACGCTCAAGGGCTTCGCGAAGTCAGTCACCGCGTTCAACATCGTGCGAGGCAAGCTGACCGCTGCATGATCGACCGACGCGGGTTCCTGTCGGCCATGATCACGCTGGCGGCGGCACCGTCGGTCGCCATGGGCCAGCAGTCCGACAGAGCGCGAAACGTTCCCCGCATCGCGTTCTTGTGCGCGTCCTCATGCAGCGCCCTGCCTCATCCGCTGTCCCCGGCCGACCAGGCCTTCGCGAGAGTGCTCGAGCGCGGCGGCTATGTCATCGGCAAGAATGTCGTCCTCGACATGGCCGCCGTCGGCGTGAGTGAGCGCGGCATCGACGCCGCGGCACGACGACTTGCATCCCGCCATCCGACGGTCATCCTCGTCTCGAGTTCGGCCACCGCGCATGCGGCTCGCCGGGCCACACGATCAGCCTCGATCGTGATGATGGGCATCGCCGATCCCGTTGAGGAAGGGCTGATCGACAGCCTGCACCGGCCCGGCGGAAACCTCACCGGCGTCGCCTTACCGTTCGTGAGCCTCGTGTCGAAACAGATCGAGCTCCTGAAAGAGATTCAGCCGTCGCTCCGGAAGATCGCCGTCCTGTTCAATCCCGCGACCCGCCAGCACGAGCGGCTGGCCCGGGCCGAGCGAACCGTCGGCTCGCTCGGAGTATCGCTCCACCCCGTTCCGGCAACGACGGCAACGGACGTGCCGGGCGCATTGGCTGCGGTCAAGGATGTTCGGGCCGACGCGATCGTCGTCCTGGAGCACTTGAGCACCACGTTCGCGATACGCGATATCGTCTTGTTCGCCCTGCAGGAGCGATTACCGGCTGCGGCAGTGAACAGCCGCTTCGTCCAAGGCGGTGGCCTTCTCGCGTATGGCCCCGATGAGGTCGACGTGTTCGAGCGGTCCGCGACCTACGTGGTGAGACTGCTCGGAGGCAACAAGACGAATGAGCTGCCCGTCGAAGAGCCTACTCGCTACGAGCTTTCGTTGAACATCGCCACGGCAAGAACGCTCCGTCTGGTCGTTCCCCACGCGTTGCTCATCCGGGCGAGTCAGGTCGTGGAATGATCGCCACCGGCCGCGACGGGTTCGATCAGTCCTGAAAGCCGACCAGGCGCCACGCATCGCCCTGGCGCCGCGCCACTTCCGGCTCGCGCTGCCAGGACAGCACGGTCACCCATCCCATGACCGGCAGGCGGCCCGTCACCTCGCCCGTCGTATAGAGCCACGCGTCACCGTCGACCATCTCGACGTGATTGACCTGCACGCGAGCGCGGAGCACCTCGTACAGCGAGTACAGCGTCAGCAGCTGCTGCCGGACGTCGGCCTTGGTGACTCCGCCGCTGCGATAGCTGTCGGCGAGATAGGCGAGCACGCCCGCGGCATCCTTGGCGACGAAGCGCAGCCGCGCCCGCTCCACCAGCGCGGTCAGCTCCTCCGCCGTCCCCGGCGGCGCCGGCGTCGCCACGCGCGGAGCCGCCGTCGTGCCGGACGTGAGCGTCCACAGCAACAGGACCAGCAGCACCAACCTCACGAGTAGAGTTTACGCGGTGAGACGCCTCCTTCATCCGTTCGTGCTCGTCGTCAGCACGATCCTCCTGGCCGGCTACGCGTACATCGCCGCGCGATTGACGTCGACGGCGTCGGCACGAATCGCGCTGGCGGTGCCGTTCGTGATGGTGTGGGCGCTTCCCGTCGTCTACTGGTTCGGCAATCGCGACCGCGAGGGCCGGCGCCACGAGTGGGTGCAAGCGCTGAGCTTTCTGTGCATGGGGTGGCTCAGCTTTCTGTTCGTGCTGACGGTGGGACGTGACCTGCTGCTGCTCGGCACGATGAGGCTGCCCAGCGTCCACATGCTCGTCGCTGAAGCCGGCACCGCGTGGGTCCCGCTCGCCGCAATGGCTGCCGTCGGCGTCGGCGTGCTCGCCGCGTTACGGGGCCCGCACGTTCGCCACGTCGATATTCCCGTGGAGGGACTGCCGCCCGAGCTCGAGGGACTGCGGATCGTACAGATCAGCGATCTCCACGTGGGACCGACGATGCGGCTCGCCTACGTCCAGCGGGTCGTCGACATGACGAAAGACCTCGCGCCCGATCTCATCGCGCTGACCGGCGACATCGTGGACGGCTCAGTGGCGCGGCTGGCGCATCATGTCGCGCCGCTCGAGGCGCTGACGGCCGGCGACCGCGCCTTCTTCGTGCTCGGCAACCACGATTACTACTCGGGGGCGGCGCCGTGGACCGCGCACTTCGAGGCGATGGGCTTTCGGGTGCTACGCAACGCGCACGTCACCGTCGCGCGTGGTACGGCACGCCTGCTGATCGGCGGCGTCATCGATTTCGCCGCGCGCATGTCCGATCCCGACGCGCGCCCGCGTCCCGACCTCGCCACGGACGCCGACGGGCCGCCCGCCTTCCGGCTGCTCCTCGCGCACAACCCCAAGATCGCGTCGCTGGCCGAGGAGGCTGGCTTCGACCTGCAGCTCTCCGGCCACACCCACGCCGGGCAGTTCTTCCCGTGGACGTTCGTGATTCATCTGGTCCACGGGCCGCACGCCGCCGGGCTCTCGCGCCGTGGCCGCCTGTGGGTCTACGTCAGCGCGGGGACGGGAACCTGGGGTCCGCCCGTGCGCCTCGGCACGAGGCCGGAGCTCACGCTGCTGCGCCTCGTGGCCGCCGACGGACGGCCCCACGAGCACGCCTCCGTTCTGACCTCCCCCCGCTGAAAGCCGTCACGACAAGTAAACGATTCGCCATGACCTCTCGTCCTATGCCCGGGGGACGATCAGGGATGATGACGAATGTTGTGATCAGAACCGACGTTCGTGAGCGATTTCGCGCGGTCCTGGCACGCGCCGAGGCCAAGCTCGAGCAACAGGAGCGAGAGCTGCTGCGTCGACTGACGCTGGAGCGCGTTCGCGAGAAGCGCCTGGAGAAAGGAGCCAAGCGCTCGGCGCGTCTCATCGTCAAGCCGCGCGGCAGCGCCGACGGTGACGACGATGCGGCGTGACCGTAATGGCTCAGCGCCTGGCGTACTCGTCGTGGCGCCGCCACCAGACGCCCGTCTCGTTGCGGCCCTTGGGAGCACGATCGAGCCACTGGTACATGCCCCACAGGCTATCCACCCCGCGCGAATAGGCGGAATAGGTGTGGTAGACGACGCCCTCCTCGAGGGCAAACGCGCTCAAGCCCGGCCGCTCGCGCGCGTACGTGGCCTTGTCCGTCCCCGACATGGCCGCGAAGACGGCCGCGCCGTCCTCCCCGTCGGTGTTTGAGCGTTCCGGCTCCGGCGGCGGCTCGCGCCGGTAGTTGTACTCGATGCCGCCCGTGCGCTGCTGCTCCTCGGTGAACCACACGCTGAAGTCCGCGTTGAAGTCGCCCCCGAACGACGACGCCCACGGGAACGTCCAGCCCATCCGCTGCTTGTACGCCTGCAGCTTCTCGAGTGGGGCTCGCGAGACCGCCCACATCGCCACGTCATGGTTCTGGAGATGGACGACCGAGCCGTCGAATCCGTCCGCGATGGTCGAGCAGGCCGGGCAGCCGGCCGTGTACTCGGGCCCGAACATGAAGTGGTACACGAGGAGCTGGGACCGTCCGCCGAAGAGGTCTGCGAGGGACGCCGTCCCCTCGTCGGTCTCGAAGCTGTAGTCCTTGTCGATCCGAACCCACGGGAGCTCCTGCCGCTGCCGGGCAAGCTCGTCTCCCCTGTGCGTGTGCTCCTTCTCGGCCGCGAGGAGCTCGAGCCTGGCCGCCAGCCACTCCTCGCGTGTTGCGGTCCGATGCTCTGTCATCGTGACTCCCTTCTTTCGGTCACGAGGGAAGTTCTAGCGGCTCTCGTCGGCGAGCTCGCACAGCAGGTTCACGAGGAGCTCCGGTGCCTCCAGTTGCGGCGTGTGGCCGGTGGGTATCGCGACCGGTTCGACTCCGAAGATGTTGCGAGCCGACCACTCCATGCCCTCGCTCGTGAAGACTTCGTCCTCTGTGCCGTAGATGTACGCGCTCGGGACATCGGGTGGGGCTGCGAGGGGAAAATCGCCGCGGTCGGTGTCGTGCAGGAGGCGAGCGGCCGCCCAACGGGCGGTTTCCTCGTCAATCCGGCCATAGAACCACGTGACCGCGCCCTCGACCGGTAGGTAGTCGCGATCCTGGTCGTCGTAGGCCACCACGTTGTCGATCTCGGGTTTCACGCGCGCGGGCATACCGTCAGGCTGTTTCGCGACCGGGTTCGCGGGGGCGACGTAGATCACCAGCTTTGGCCTGTGCTTCGCAGCGACCAAGGCAGCCCAGCGTCCACCGCTCGAGTGCCCGACGAGGACCGTCTCGGCGATGCCCTGCCGGAGCTCGGCTGCGAGGGCCTCTCCGTCCGCGGCCCACGTCCCGGGCTCGTCGACTGCGATCCTCGGAGTGACGACGTCGTGGCCGCGAGCGGTCAGCAGCGGCGTGACCTTGTCCCACACCCAGGGGCCGTGCCAGCCTCCGTGAATCAATGCGAAGCGAGCCAAGGGGCCGATTCTAGGCGCGCACCGTGAAGAGCTGCCGTGGCTCGTCGAGCCCCTTGAGCTCGTGGAGGCCGCGGTCCTCGAACCTGATCCCCGAGCCTGCGACGAGATCGCGCACCGTGGAGGAGACCAGTACCTCTCCGGAGCCGGCCACGGCAGCCACCCGCGCGCCGATGTGCACGGCGATCCCCGCGATCTTGTCGCC
>DASTCJ010000092.1:0-18234 GCA_035605575.1 Candidatus Methylomirabilota bacterium | reverse complement strand
GAGGGCGACGGCGGCGCCCTCCTCGTCGAACAATCGAGCGGTGGCCTCACCGATCCCGCCGCCGCCGCCGGTCACGAGCGCGACGCGGCCCGCCATCCGTCCCGGCATGCGGTCAGGCGAGCGTGAGCTTCTGGTCGTCGCGGACGAAGATGAGCGAGCGCGACGCCGCCACCCAGTCGGCGTCGGGCGCGAGCACGAGCGAGGCGGAGCGCACGCAGAACGAGCGCGGGTCGGCGCCGGGCGGTGGCTCGGCGTGGTCACGCAGCGCGCGGGCGGCGTTCATCAGGCGACGCCGCACCTGGATGATCGCGGTGTCGCTCGAGCCCAGCCGCTCCTGCGAGCGATCCACGCGCTGGCCCTGGCTCTCCTGGATGGCCTGGTCCTGCACGCCGAAGCCCGGAATGCCGCAGAACATCCGCGTACGGTGCGCGTCCCAGTCCATGAAGTAATCGTTGTCGCGGTTGGCCGCGGTCCGCACGTCGCCGTAGGGCTCGGAGGTCGCCGGCGCGTAATCACAGACGTGCGCCCCCTTGCCCTCGATGTGCAGGGTGATCTCCTCCGGCGTGAGCGGACGCTCGAGATGCCACGTCACCATCCAGTTCACGACGTGCGTGTCGTCCATCGGCACCCAGATGTGGGACTGCACGACCCTCTCGCCGATGCCGACGGGCGGCATGGTGTAGAACGGCAGCAGAAACTGCGTCACGCGCCACAGCCAGCGGCCGTCGGGCTGCATGCGGCGCGCGCCGATGAGCGCGCCGTAGTCGGTGTCGACGACGTCGAAGCGCGGCGCCCGGTCGCCGGTCTGCACGGCCGCGCCGACGCCGAAGCTGACGCGGTCCATGTCCTCCGCGATGTCGCGATCGGTGTGGTCGAGCGGCGCGTGCAGGAACGAGATGTGACTCGAATCGATCCCACCTTCCATCGCCTGGAACCAGTTGCAGTCCTGCACGCGCTTGGAGGCGAACACGTGCTCGGCGGGCAGCATCGTCCACTCGAGCTCGGGCAGCGCCGGCGGCGTGCCAGGGCCCATCCACGTCCAGATCACGCCACCGCGCTCGAGACAGGGATAGGCGGTGTGGCAAACCTTGGCCGCGAAGCTGGACTCCGGCGGCTCACTCGGCATCTCCACGCACTGCCCGTCGAGCGCGAACTTCCAGCCGTGATATGCGCAGCGCATGCCGCCCTCTTCGTTACGGCCGAAGTAGAGCGACGCGCCACGGTGCGGACAGAATTCCGCAATCACACCGGCGCGGCCCGACGGCGTGCGATGCACGATGAGACGCTCGCCGAGCAGCTGCGCCCGCTTGACGCGGTCGCCCGCCACCACCTCGCTCGAGAGCACGACCGGCATCCAGTAGCGGCGCAGCAGATCGCCCATGGGCGTGCCGGGTCCGGTCAGCGTAAGCAAATCGTTGTCGCGCGCGCTCAGCATCGCTCGATCCTCCGGCTCTTGGAAGGTACCATGGCTCGTGCCCAACTCGCTGGCGCCGCCTTTGCAGAGATTTCGCAGGTCGATGCGGATCGCTCAGGTTGCTCCGCTCTACGAGGCCGTTCCTCCGAAGCTCTACGGTGGTACCGAGCGGGTCGTCTCGCTGCTGACGGACGAGCTCGTGCGCCGCGGCCACGAGGTCACGCTCTTCGCGAGCGGGGACTCGGTGACCTCCGCGCGACTGGCGGCGGTGACGGAGCGCGCCATGCGGCTCGACGCGGCGAACCGCGACCTGCTCGCCGCCGACACGATCCGTCAGCTCGATCTCGTCTTCGGGAACGCGCGCGACTTCGACGTGATCCACTGCCACGTCGACTATGTCGCCTTCCCGTTCGGCGGGCTCGTGTCGACGCCGACGCTGCACACCGTGCATGGCCGTCTGGATCTGCCGCACCTGGCGCCGATCTATCGGCAATTCAAACATGTGCCGCTCATCTCCATCAGCAATGCGCAGCGCGCTCCGCTCAGCGACATCGGCGTCACCTGGGCGGGCACCGTGCACCACGGGGTCGCGGCCGAACGCGTCGCGTTCGCACCGACGGGCGGCGACTATCTCGCCTTCCTCGGGCGGCTGTCGCCGGAAAAACAGCCCGACGTGGCGATCGAGGTGGCCAAGCGGGCGGGATTGCCACTGCGCATCGCCGCCAAGGTCGACGCCGCCGACCGCGAGTATTTCGAGCGCGTGGTCGCCCCCCTCCTCGATCATCCGCTCATCGAGTTCGTCGGAGAGATCGGCGACAGTGAGAAGTTCGCGTTCCTCGGCGGCGCGCGCGCGCTGCTCTTCCCCATCGACTGGCCGGAGCCGTTCGGTCTCGTGATGATCGAGGCCATGGCCTGCGGCACGCCGGTGATCGCGCGGCCGTGCGGCTCGGTCCCGGAGGTCGTGCGGCCCGGCGTCAGCGGCTTCATCGCGGATTCCGTGCCCGAGCTCGTGGAGGCGGTGCGACGCGTCGACGCACTGGATCGCGCGCGCTGTCGCCGCGATTTCGAGGAGCGCTTCACGGTGGCGCGGATGGTCGACGGCTATGAGGCGCTCTACCGCCGCGGGCAGGTGCACGCGCAAGCGGCATGACCACCGAGCGGCCGCGTGACGATCTCATCATCGGCGAGCATTACTACATCCTCGCTTCCAGTGTCGCCGCCGATCTCCCCAAGCTCGTGCTCAAGCACGACACGGCCTTCCTCGTCGCCGATCGGCGCGGCGACTTTCCCAACATCCCGGGCGAGTTCGGCTTCTACGTCGACGACACACGGTTCCTGAGCCTCTTCGAGCTGCGGCTGCACGGCCAGCGCGGCCTGATGCTCAACGCCGGCCTCGCCGACGACGCCCTCGAGGCGGCCATCGACCTCACCAACCCCGACGTCTTCGTGAACCCGATGGTCCTGCTGCCGGGCCGGTCGACGCGGCTCCTGCGGCGCCTCACGATCCTGAACGGCCACCTCTATCAGTGGCTCGCCATCGAAGGCTTCGTCCCCGACCGCCACGATCTCGAGCTGAGCCTGACCTTCGCCGCGGATTTCGTCGACGTCTTCGAGGTCCGCGGCCATCCCCGGCCGCGTCGTGGTGAGCTGCTGCCGCCTCGCGTCGATGCCAGGACGGTGCGGCTCGGCTATCGCGGCCTCGACGGCGTCGTCCGCACCACCACGCTGACGTTCGACCCGCCGCCCGCGCGCCTCGACGCCGACGGTGCCGAGTACCGGCTGACGCTGGCGCCGCGCGAGCGGCTGGAGATCGCCGTGGTCATCAGTGCCAACCGAGAGCCGGCGCCTCCCGCGCGGCCGCTCGCCTTCCACGACGCGGCCGGGCGCCGGCGCGCCACCGTCGAGCGTCTCGACGGCGAGGCGGCGCGCATTCGCACCAGCCACGACCACTTCGACCACTGGCTGGCGCGCTCGCGTCACGACCTCCACCTGCTGCTCACGGAGACGCCCGACGGATTCGTGCCCGACGCCGGCATCCCGTGGTACGTGGCGCCCTTCGGCCGCGACGGTCTCATCAGCGCGCTCCAGGTCTTGCCGTTCGAGCCGGACATCGCGCGCGGCGTGCTGCGTTATTTCGCACGTCATCAGGGCGCGCTCGACGACGTCTTCACCGACCAGGAGCCGGGCAAGATCCTGCACGAGCTGCGTCGCGGCGAGATGGCGGCCACGCGCGAGATTCCGTTCATTCCCTACTACGGGAGCGTGGACGCCACTCCGCTCTACGTGATGCTGGCGGCCGAGCATTGCCGCTGGACGCACGACGTCGATTTCGCGCGCGAGATCTGGCCCGCGGTCGAGCGCGCGGTAGCGTGGATGGAGCGCACGGGCGCGCAGGGCAGTGGCTACCTCGCGTACATGCGGCGCTCGCCGTGCGGGCTCGCCAATCAAGGCTGGAAGGATTCCCACGACGCCGTCATGCACGCCGACGGAACGCCGGCGGAGCCGCCTATCGCGCTGGCCGAGGTGCAGGGCTACCAGTACGCGGCGCTGCGCGGCGCCGCCGTCCTGGCCGAGATCCTCGGCCGCTACGAGGAGGCGGCGCCGCTCCGCGCACGCGCGCGGCGGCTGCAGGAGCGGTTCGAGTCGGACTTCTGGCTGCCCGACGAGGCGTTCTACGCACTCGCCCTCGACGGAGCCGGCCAGCCGTGCCGCGTCGTCTCGTCGAATCCGGGTCACCTGCTGTGGACCGGTATCGTCAGCGAATCGCGCGCGCAGATCGTGACGCGCCGCCTGATGGAGGACGACATGTGGAGCGGCTGGGGCGTACGCACGCTCAGCAGTCGCGAGCGGCTCTACAACCCGATGAGCTACCACAACGGGTCCGTGTGGCCGCACGACACGGCGCTGGCGGCGGCGGGCATGCGTGCGTACGGTCTCACGAGTCCGTTCATCACGCTCTTGACCGGGCTGTTCGAGTCCGTGCTGCAGTTCGAGAATCTGCGGATGCCGGAGCTCTTCTGCGGCTTCACGCGCGTGCCGGGTCACGGTCCCACGCGCTATCCGGTGGCGTGCGCGCCGCAGGCGTGGGCGGCCGGCGTGGTGTTTCAGCTGATCGCCGCCGTGCTGGCGCTCCACCCGGAGGCCGCCGACAACCAGCTCACGCTGGCGCGGCCGACGCTGCCGCCGTGGCTCACCTGGATCGAGGTCCGCGGCCTGCGCATCGCGAAGTCGCGACTGGCTCTCCGCGTCACGCAGGGCACCGACAGCGCGGCCGTCGAGCTACTCGCGCGCGACGGCGACGCCGAGCTCGTCGTTCGCCGCTGACGGAGTGGCGGTCGCGGCGTAAGATCGCGGCCATGTCCGATGCCGGCGCGGACTACCAGGGCGAGCGCGCCGTCCTCTACGATCACGTGGCCACCGGCGTCGAGGGCGATGTGGCGTTCTACGTCGAGGAGGCGATGACGTCGGGATCGCCGGTGCTGGAGCTCGGCTGCGGGACGGGACGCATCCTCGTCCCGGTGGCCGAAAACGGCGTGGCCATCGTCGGGCTCGATGCCTCGGCCGATATGCTCGGCATCGCCCGCGCGAAGCTGGCGGCGTGCCGAGCGGACGTGCGCCAGCGGGCGCGCCTTGTCCGCGCCGACATGCGCGATTTCGAGCTGCCGGAACGCTTCCGGCTGGTGGCGATTCCCTATCGCGCGTTTCTGCACAACCTCGACGTTGAAGATCAGCTGCGGACGCTGGAACGGGCCCGCGAGCATCTCACTACCGATGGTCGGCTGATTCTGAACATGTTCGATCCCGGCGTGAGGCTGCTGGCGGCCGGTCGCTGGTCGCGGCCGCTGCACGACGACAAAGAAATCCGGCATCCACGCACGGGCAACCGGGTGGTGGTCCGTGAGGACTTTCGCTACGACCTCGAGCGTCAGCTCGTGGACGGCGCCTTCGACTATGACGAGCTGGACGCCGGAGGGCGCGTGGTGAGGACGACGCACGCGCCGCTCACGCTGCGTTACGTCTTTCGCTACGAGATGGAGCATCTGCTCGCGCGTGCAGGCTTTCGCGTCGAAGCCCTCTTCGGCGACTTCCAGCGCGGGCGGTTCCGGCCCGGCGGCGAGCAGATCTGGGTCGCGCGCCGCGCGCAAGGCCGGGGCAACAAAGGCCGGGGCAACGATTGACGGTCGCACGCGCGGGGGCTACGCTCGAACGCGCTTAGGCCCACCGTCGCTGACCGGTCGGAACAGACGCCGTGCAGCGGCGCCATGAAGCGCAAAGGAGATTTCATGCACGTCGGACTGGCGACCGTCTTCCAGAATCCGCAGAAGTCGCGCACCGATCGCGAGGTCTATCGGCAGGAATTACGCCTCGCCGATCTCGCCGAGCCGCTCGGCTTCGAGTCGATCTGGGGCGTCGAGCACCATTTCACCGACTACACGATGTGCCCGGACGTGCTGCAGTTCCTCACCTACATGGCGGGCCGCACCGAGCGCGCGCAGCTTGGATCCATGGTGGTCGTGCTGCCGTGGCATGACCCGATGCGGGCGGCGGAAGAGATCTCGATGCTCGACAACATCTCCGACGGCCGCGTGATCCTGGGACTCGGTCGCGGCGCCGGCAAGGTGGAGTTCGACGGATTTCGGCTGTCGATGGACGAGTCGCGGCCGCGCTTCATCGAGTGCGCCGAGATGATCTTGAACGGGCTCGAGCGCGGCTACTGCGAATACGACGGTGCCTTCATCAAGCAACCGCGCGCGGCCATCCGCCCCGCGCCGTTCAAGTCGTTCCGCGGCCGCACGTACGCGGCGGCGGTGTCGCCGGAGTCGCTGCCGATCATGGCGCGGCTCGGCGTCGGCATCCTGATCATTCCGCAGAAGCCGTGGCACGAGGTGGCCAGGGAGCTCGACACGTATCGGACCGTCTATCGCCAGGTCAACGGCGTCGACGCTCCACCGCCGATCTCGGCCGGCTGGACGTTCTGCGATCCGAGCGCCGAGCGCGCGCGCGAGATGGCGCGCCGCTACATCGGCGGCTACTACGAGACCGTGCTCGAGCATTACCAGTTCCAGCGTGACCATCTGGCCAAGACGAAGGGCTATGAGTACTACGGCAAGATGACCGAGAAGATCGCCGAGTACGGCACGGACACGGTGATCGATTACTTCGTGAAGCTGCAGGTCGCCGGCACGCCGGAGCAATGCTACGAGCAGATCGTCGACATCCACCGGCGCACGGGCAACAGCCACTTCGTCGGCGTCTTCTCCTACGCCGGCATGCCGTACGGCGAGGCCGAGCGCAACATGCGGCTCTTCGCGGCGGAGGTCATGCCGGCGCTGAAGAAGCTGCCCATCACGGCCGCGATCGACGCCGTGCCCGTCGGCGCCGCCCCCGGCAAGGACGTGCGGGCGCTCGGGTTCTGAGATGGCCTTCGACACGGTCCTCTATTCCGTCGACGGCGCCGTCGCCACCATCACGCTCAACCGACCCGAGCGACTGAACGCGGTGAATACCACGGTCATCCACGAGCTGGTGACCGCGTTCGATCGTGCCGACGCCGACGATGGCGTCCGCGCGGTGATCGTGACCGGCGCCGGCCGCGCCTTCTGCGCAGGCGCCGATCTCGGTGGTGGCGGCGGCACGTTCGGTCCGCGCGAGGGCCGGACCGAGCGGCCCGACGAGCATCGGGACGGCGGCGGCATCGTCACGCTGCGCGTCTTCGAGATGAGGAAGCCGGTCATCGCCGCCATCAACGGTGCCGCCGTCGGCTTCGGGATCACGCTGACCCTGGCCATGGACGTGCGGCTGGCCTCGACGGCGGCGCGGATCGGCTTCGTGTTCGCGCGGCGAGGCGTCGTGCCCGAGGCGTGCAGCACGTGGTTTCTGCCGCGACTCGTCGGCGTCGCGCAGGCCGCGGAATGGACGTACACGGGCCGCGTCTTCTCCGCCGAGGAGGCGCTGGCGGGCGGCCTCGTAAGCCGCGTGCTGCCGCCGGACGCGCTGTTGCCGGCGGCGCGCGAGTTGGCCCGCGAGATCGCCGAGAACACGTCGGCCGTGTCGGTCGCGCTCATCCGGCAGATGCTCTGGCGCATGCTCGGTGCCGACCATCCGCGCGAGGCGCATCGCATCGACTCGCTCGGCATGTGGCACACGGGCCGGTCGGCCGACGCGCACGAGGGCATCACCGCGTTCCTCGAAAAGCGCGCGCCGCATTTCACGGGCCGCCCGAGCAAGGACATGCCGCCGTTCTATCCGTGGTGGACATGACGACGCCGCTGACCGTACAGCTGCCGTTCAACCGCGATATCCTCGGGCGCGAGTTCGTGCCGGCCAAGCGTGGAGGCAAGCCCGCCGGCGATCGCGGGCACTGGATCCTCGCGCAGGAGCAAAACCTCCTCGTGGTGCCGGAGGCCGGCGGCTTTCGCCTGCCGCACGGCGACTGCCCCATCGATCTTGCCGAAGGACCGCCGTTCTGGCTCGGCACCTATCGTGACGAGCCGGTGTGGGTCGTGCCCCTCGCGGCCGAGGTCGCGGTGCCGGCCGGGCTCGCGCGCGAGACCGTCGTCCCCATGCGCGGCACGCGGCTGCCCGACGAGCTGCTCTCGCTGGGGGGCATGGCGCTGCAGGCCTTGTGGTGGGAGTCGACGAGCGGTCACTGCCCGCGCTGCGGCACACCCGCCACCCGCATCGAGGGCGAGTGGGGCAAGAAGTGTCCGCGTTGCGCCTACGAGCACTATCCGCATTTGCACCCGGCCACCATCGTGCTCGTGCGCGACGGCCAGCGCGTGCTGCTCACGCGCAAGGCCGGCTGGGCGCCGAACCGCTACGCGCTCGTGGCCGGCTTCGTCGACAACGGCGAGTCGCTCGAGGCGTGCGTGGCGCGCGAGATCAAGGAAGAGGTTGGCGTCGACGTGAAGGACATCCGCTACGTCGGCAGTCAGAATTGGCCGTTTCCGAGCCAGATGATGATCGGCTTCGTGGCCACCTACGCGGGCGGCGACGTCGTCATCGACACGGACGAGCTCGAAGATGCGCGCTGGTTCGACTGCAACGCCCTGCCCGCTCTACCGTCGCGCCACTCCATCTCCCGGTGGATCATCGACAATTTTGGAATGCCGTAGCGAGGCTCAACCCGCCGTGTAGCCGCCGTCGACCGGCAGCGCGACGCCGGTCACGAACGCGGCCTCGTCGCTCGAAAGATAGAGGATGGCAGCGGCGACCTCGTCGGGCTGGCCGAAGCGCTGGAGCGGGTACTTCAGCAGGATGGCTTCGCGCCAGGCGGGGTCATCGAGCAGAGCCCGCGTCATCGGCGTCTCGATCACGCCGGGACAGACGCAGTTCACGCGGATCTTGGGCGCCCACTGCACCGCCATCTGCCGCGAGAGATTCACCACCGCGCCCTTCGACGCCGCGTACGCCGGGGACAGCGAGCCCCCCACGAGGCCGTAGATCGACGCGAGGTTGGTGACGGCGCCGGCGTTCGCCGAGAGCGCGGAGAAAGCCGCCCGCGACGCGAGGTAGGTCCCGGTGAGGTTGGTGTCGACCACGCGCTCCCACTCTGCCGGCGGCGGCGTGCGGTCCATCCGCTCGGGGCGCACGCCGGCGGAGTTCACCAGCGTGGTGAGCCGCGTGAAGCGCGCCACCGTCTCGTCCACCATGCGCTCGCACTCGGCGGCCGACGTGACATCGGCGTGAATGGCGATCGCCTCGCCACCGGCGGCGGTGATGCCGCGCACCGTCTCGCGCGCACGATCGGCGGCGAGGTCCACGCAGGCCACGCGGGCGCCCTCGGCGGCGAGTCGGCGCGCCGTCGCCCAGCCGATGCCCGAGCCGGCACCGGTGACGAGCGCGACTTTCCCCTGCATTCTCGGCGCCATGACTTTGACTGCGGCGGAGGATACAATCGGGCCCTCGACAACGCCAGAGGGGGCCGTCATGGATTTCGAGTACTCGAAGAAGACGAAGATGTACATGGAGCAGCTTACCGACTTCATGAACAAGCACGTCTACCCGAACGAGCACGTCTTCCACGAGCAGCTCGACGCCGCTCCCAGCCGCTGGCAGATCCCACCCATCATGGAGGAGCTGAAGGCCAAGGCGCGCGAGCGCGGCCTCTGGAACCTGTTCCTCCCGGAAAGCCACCGCGGCGCCGGGCTCACCAATCTCGAGTACGCGCCGCTCTGCGAGGTGATGGGCCGCTCCCACATCGCGCCGGAGGTGTTCAACTGCTCCGCGCCCGACACCGGGAACATGGAGGTGCTCGAGCGCTACGGCACCGAGGAGCACAAGAAGCTCTGGCTCCAGCCGCTGCTCGAGGGCAAGATCCGCTCGGCCTTCGCCATGACCGAGCCGAAGGTCGCCTCGTCCGACGCGACGAACATCGAGTCCTCGATCGTGCGGGACGGCGATCAGTACGTGATCAACGGCCACAAGTGGTGGACGTCGGGCATCGGTGATCCGCGCTGCAAGATCCTGATCTTCATGGGCAAGACCGACGCGAAGAATCCCGACAAATACAAGCAGCAGTCGATGATCCTGGTGCCGCGCGACACGCCGGGAATCACGGTCAAGCGCATGCTCACGGTGTTCGGCTACGACGACGCGCCGCACGGTCACGGCGAGGTGCTGTTCGAGAACGTGCGCGTGCCGGCGTCGAATCTCCTGCTCGGCGAAGGACGCGGCTTCGAGATCGCGCAGGGCCGGCTCGGCCCTGGCCGCATCCACCACTGCATGCGCCAGATCGGCGTGGCCGAGCGCGCGCTCGAGCTCATGTGCAAGCGCGCGATGACGCGGGTGGCCTTCGGCAAGCGCATCGCCGAGCACGACGTCACGCTCGAGCGGCTCGCCGAGGCGCGGATCCGCATCGATCAGGCGCGGCTGCTCGTGCTGCACGCGGCGTACATGATGGACACCGTCGGCAACAAGGCGGCCAAGCAGGCGATCGCCGAGATCAAGGTCGCCGTCCCGAACATGACGGGGCAGGTCGTCGACTGGGCGATACAGGTGCACGGCGGCGGCGGCGTCAGCCAGGAGTTCCCGCTCGCGTTCATGTGGGCGCACTCGCGCACGCTACGGTTCGCCGACGGTCCCGACGAGGTACATCGCCGCCAGATCGGCCGCCTCGAGCTGCGCAAGCACAGCTAGGCGGCGGTGACGTCCTCCGCGCGGATCATGGCCGTGGCGCTGGGGCTGCTCGCGAGCGGCTGCGCGATCTCGTCGCCGCCGCCGCGCTCGACAGCCGCCGCCGGCTCCCTCCGTCTCTACGCCCTCGACAGCAAGCCGGTCGCGCTCGCGCACGCGGCGGCGACCGACGGGACGGCGGGCGCCGTGATGGCGGGCGGCCGTCCAATCGGCGCCTTCGAGCCGCCGCCGGCCGTCATCTCGACCCGGCATCAGGCGCGCGTCGAGTCGGCCAACCGTCTCTACGATGCGCGTGACTACACGGGCGCGCTGGCCGAGATCGAGCCCGCGTATCTGGACGAGCGCGACAACCCGTTCGTGATCGAGACGTACGCGCGCGTGCTCTATCGCAAGGGCGAGCGCGCGCAGTCGTTCGTGGTCTACCGCCAGCTCGTCGATCTGCTGGACGCGCAGTGGAGCGCGGCGCCGGATTCCGTGACCGTCGATCTCTGGTTCGTCGATGCGTACTGGAAAACGGGCACGCTGCACATGGATCGTCGCGAGTGGTCGCGCGCGGCGTTCGAGATCAGCCGCGCCCTCGTCGGCGGCCTGGCGTGGGAGCCGCTGGCCGAGGACCAGGCACTCTCGTATTTGACCAAGGCGTACTTCGAGCTCGGTCGTTCCGAGGAGGCGCGCTACTACGCCGAGCGCGCGCTCCGACGAAACCCCCGCAACACCTACGCGCGCCAGTACCTCGACCGGCTCGCGCGCGAGCCGAAGGAGCGATAGAGATGGCACGACTCACGGGCGGTGAAGCGCTCGCCAAGCAGCTGGCGCGTGAAGGGATTCGCGTGGTGTTCGGTCTTCCAGGCGTCCAGCTGTACGGCGCCATCGCGGGACTCCGGGACGAGCCGTCGATCACCTTCATCACTGCGCGTCACGAGCAGGCGACCACGTACATGGCCGACGGCTATGCGCGCGCGGGCGGCGGCATCGGCGCCGCCCTCGTCGTGCCCGGACCCGGTCTGCTGAACGCGGCCGCCGGTCTGAGCACCGCGTACTCCGCGTCCTCCCCCGTGCTGATGATCGCCGGGCAGGTTCCGCGCCGGAACATCGGCCGCGACGTCGGCGTGCTCCACGAGGTGAACGATCAGATGGAGGCGATGGCGGGGGTGACGAAGTGGCGCCGCCGTGTCCTCGAGGTCGGCGACGTGGCGGGCGCCGTGCGCGCGGCCGTGCGACAGTTGAAAACCGGACGTCCACGCCCGGTGCACATCGAGCTGCCGCCCGACGTGCTCGAAGAAGAAGGCGACGTGACGCTCCTGCCCCCGGCCGAGGGCGAGCGGGCGGCCGCCCCCGAGACGGCCATCGCGAAAGCCATCGAGATGCTCCTCGCGGCGCAGCGTCCGGTGATCTATGCCGGCGGAGGCGCCGTGCTCTCGGGCGCCCACGAGGCGCTGGTGGCGATGGCCGAGCATCTGCAGGCGGGGATCGCCACCACCGCCGAGGGCAAAGGGGTCGTGAGCGAGACGAGCGACCTCTCCCTCGGTGCCGCGCTGTGGCCGAAGAATCCGCTCCGGCGCTATCTGGACAGCGCCGATCTCATCTTCGTGGTCGGCTCGCGTCTGGCGGCGGCCGGTCTTTCGCCGGGCCAGCAGGTGATCCAGGTGGACGTCGACCCCGACGAGATCGGCCGCAATCACGGCCTCACGTTCGGCGTCGTCGGCGACGCGCGCCTGACGCTCGAGCGGATGCTCGAGCGCCTGCGCGCCACCGCGGCGCGTGCCTCGCGAAAGGCCGAGCGCGAAGCGCTGCGCGCGGAACTCGCGGCCCTCGACACGCAGGAGCCGAACTCGCCCATCCTCAGATCGCTGCGAGCGGCGACGCCGGAGGACGCGATCGTCATCGCCGGCATGACGCAGATCGGCTACTACTCGCGGCCGTTCTGGCCCGTGTATCGACCGCGGACGTACATCACGTCGTCGTACTCCGGTAACCTGGGCTTCGAGTACCCGACCGCGCTCGGCGCCAAGGTCGCCTGTCCCGATCGTGCCGTGATCGCCATCTGCGGCGACGGCGGCTTCATGTACAACGCGCAGGAGATGTCCACCGCGGTGAAGTACGGCATCAATGTGGTGGCCGTGGTGTTCAACGACGAGGCGTTCGGCAACGTCGCGCGCGATCTCGACGAGGCGTGGGGCGGGTCCTTCGCGGCGGATCTGAAGAATCCGGACTTCATGAAGCTCGCCGACGCGTACGGCGTGGTCGGCATGCGCGCCGAGAAGCCGACGGACGTGGGCGACCTCGTCCGCAAGGCGCTGACGCTCCAGCGTCCCGTGCTGATCGAGGTGCGGGTCGGGCGCATGGGGCGTCCGGCGTTCTTCGCGCCGCTCAAGCGGCTCGACAAATACGGGGCGCGATGACGGGCCCCGCCCCCATCGAAGCGCGCGTGTTCGACCTGGTCGGGCGCGCGATGGGGCGGTTCTCGATGCTGCGTCCTGGCGACCGCGTGGCGGTGGGCGTGTCCGGCGGCAAGGACAGCCTCTGCCTGCTGGCGGCGCTCGTCGCGTATCGAGCGCGCGCGCCGTTCGGCTATGAGCTGGTGGCGGTGACGATCGAGCAGGGCAAGTTCACCAGCGCCATCGGCACGCTCGAAGCCCAGATCCGCCGGCTCGGCGTGGAATGGGTCGTGCGCGAGGAGCCGGCCACGGTCGCGCTTGTGCGCGACGGCATCGAGCACGGCTGCGATGTCTGCAGCCGCCACCGCCGGCGCGCGCTCTATCACGCGGCCGCCGAGCTCGGCTGCGACACGCTCGCTCTCGGTCACACCGCGGACGATTGCGCCGAGGCGTTGCTGCGCAACATTCTCTTCAACGGTCGCATCGCCTCGCTGCCGCCGGTGGCCACTTCCCGGAAGGGCACGCTGCGGCTCATCCGGCCGCTCGTGCTCGTGGGCGAGGCGCTCACCACGGCCTACGCGACCGCGCGCGGCCTCGCCACGGTCGGCTGCGTGTGCGGCGAGAAGGACAGCGTGCGACGCGAGATCCGTGCATTCCTCGGCACGCTGAGGGCGCGCCATCCGGGCGTGGCGGAATCGGTCTCCGCCGCGCTCGGCAACGTCAATCCCTACACGCTGTTCGATCCGGCGCTCGCCAAGGACGGCGCGGACCTCTCGCCGGCGTTCGAGGCGTCGTAGCTGGGCAGGAGCGCCCGGAGGAGCCGGGCGCCCCGTCACCGCGCGTGAGGATTAGCGCGTGTTCACCGACACCGAGAGGTGATCGCCGACCTTCACGTTCCGCACCGAGGATGGTGGCAGACGCAGCTGCATGTCGCTGCCGCCGCCGGCCATCCGCAGCGTGACGTCGCCGGTGCCCTGGTCGACGTTGACGACTTCACCGGAGATCGTTCCCGACCCCGCTCGTAACGAGGTGGTGGCGGGTGAAGCTGCCGGCGCGCTGGCCGTGTCGGCGTCCGAGGCGTTCACCACGATGTTGTTGATGACACGCTTGACGCCGTGCACCTGCTGCGCGAGCTCCGTCGCCCGAGTCTTCTGCTCGGCCGTCTTCGCATTGCCGGTGAGGTAGACGACGCCGTCGTTGGCGTCGACGTTCACCCACGTGAGGTTGTGCAGGTGGTCGGCGACCAGCTTCGCCTTCACGGTCGCCACCGTCGTCTTGTTATCGACCTGCTGCCCTGCTGTACGGCCCGTCATTGTCCGGCATCCGCTGGCGGCCGCGATCAGCGCGACCGCCACCGCGAGCGTTTTGAACGTCGTGCTCATAGCTCTGCTCCTCTCCTTTGGCTCATGCGACCCGGAATCGCGGGTCACCCGGACGGGGCTCGCGCTCCTGACCGGAGCCGCCCGGACTCACGCGCAGCTGATTGTGAACTTCGCGTACGCCTGACACCTGCTCGGCGGCGTCTTCCGCCATCCGCTTCTCCGGCCGCTCGCGCACGACGCCGACCAGCGTCACCTCGCCGTTCGCGACGGTGACCTCGATGTCGGAGGCGTCGATGTAACCGTGTGCGCACAACGCGTCGCAGACGTCCTCGCGGATGCGCTCGTCCGAGCGCTGATAGCCGCGCGGCCCACGTCCCGCGTGCGGTCCCGCGGCGCCGCGCCCGCGGTCGTATCCGAATTCCCGCTCGACGCCCCAGCCTGATGGATCGCCCCATCCCGAGCGCGGCTCCCTGCCATAGACCTCGTCGACGTAGCCGTGGTCACGTATCCAGCCGCCATCGCCGGCGCGTCGCTCGCCTCCTGCCCGCTCGCGGCGATCGCCGCGGTCGACGTAGCCCCACTGCCGGGCCCAGTCCCGATCGACGGTGTCCTCCGGACGCCCGCCCCAGCCGCGCTCACCACCGCCCCAGCGGCGCTCGGCGTCACGGTGATCACGCTCGCGCGCATCCTCGTCGCGGAACCACGACCGAAGCTCGTCGACCAGCCGCTCCATGAACCCGGGCTCGTCACGGCGGCGGCGCTCGTAATCCGAGCGCTCCCGATCCCAGTCGCGGCGCTCCCAGTCGGGCCGCCCGGAGCCGCGTGGGTCCCACTCGCCGCGATCCCAGTCGCGTCCGCCGCCGCGGTGACGCCGGTCAGCGATCCGGAACTCACCTTCATCGCGGTATCGATAGTCCATCCCGTCCTCCTTCGGCTCACTCCGAGCCCCGGACGCTCAGGAGCAACGCCCGTGCCGGCGACTCGTCGGTCGCTACGCAACGCGGTACGCTGACCGTGCATGTCGAGCTGGCTCGTGCTCGCCCTCGTCACGGTCGCCCACGCGCTCGGCGCGCTTTCGGTGCTTTCGCTCGCGCCGCTGTCGCCGTTCCTGCTGGATGCGCTCCAGCTCAGTCGCGCGCAGGTCGGCCTCTTCTTGCCCGCGGTGTACCTTGGCGGCGTGCTGATGTCGCTGCCGGCGGGGTGGCTGACCGACCGCCTCGGGGTGCGACTCACGCTCGGCGGTGGGCTGCTGCTGATCGGCGTGCTCGTGGTGGCGGCGTCGTCGATGCGCACGCTGCCCACGCTCCTCGGCGCGCTCGTCGTGGCGGGGTTCGGCTTCAGCGTGCTGAACCCGTCGACCGGCAAGGCCGTTGTCGAATGGTTTCCGCCGCGCGGCCGCGGTCTGGCGATGGGAATCAAGCAGACGGGGCTGACGCTCGGTGGCCTGACGGGCGCGCTCGCGCTGCCACCGATGGCGCTGGCGCTCGGCTGGCGTGACGCGCTGGCAGCCGCCGGCGGCGTCTCCATCGTGGCGGGAGCGCTCGTGCTCGCCGTGTATCGTCGGCCGGCCGCGCCCGCAGCGGCGACGGCGACGACATGGCCGCGGCTCGGCGAGCTCTCCGTCTTCATGCGACGACCGGGAGTCATCGTGGTCTTCCTCTCCGGTCTGGCGCTATCGACGGCGCAGTCCTCCGTCCTCGCCTACCTCACGCTCTACGCAAAGGAGACCTTTGCGGTCTCCGCCGTCTCCGCCGGGCAGGTGCTCGCCGTCGCCCAGCTCGGCGGCACCGCCGCACGGCTTGCCTGGGGCGCCGCGAGCGATCGGTTCTTCGGCGGCCGCCGGCGGCCGGGCGTCGTGGCCAGCGCGCTGGTCGGCGCGATGGCATACGCCGTGTTCGCGCTCGGTCCCGACCTTCCGCGGCCGGCCATCGTGCCGCTCGCGTTCGTCGCCGGCGCGGGCGCGTTCGGCTGGGTCGGCCTCTACTTCGCGCTCGTGGCGGAGATCGGCGGCGCGCGCTACGCCGGGCTGCTGACGGGCGTGGCCGTCGCCTTCGCGTGGAGCGGGGTGCTCGTCGGGCCACCGCTCTTCGGCTTGCTCGTCGGACTCACCGGCTCATACACGTGGCCGTGGCTGACGCTGGCGATCGTCGCCACGCTCGTCGCCATCACGCTGCCACAGCTCAAGCCGCTCGTGCAGCGAGAGCCGGCGTGACCGCCGTCGGCGTGATCGTCGGCGTCCTGATGGTCGCCGGTCTGGTCGGTGCGGTGGTGCCGATGCTGCCGGGCACGCCGCTCGTCATGGTCGGCGCGGTGGTGTACGCCGTGGCCACGGACTTCGCGCCGGTCGGCGGAGGGCGTCTGGCGATTCTCGCCGCGCTCGGCCTCGCCGGCTTGGCGATGGAGCACCTGGCCGGAGCGCTCGGCGCCCGGCGCGCGGGCGGCAGCCGCGCGGCGGTGATCGGCGCGCTCGTCGGCGCGCTGGTCGGTCTGGCGTTCGCCCCGCTCGGGCTGCTCCTCGGCCCGATCGGTGGCGCCATAGCCGGCGAGCTGCTGTCCGGGCGTGATCCGGGCGGTAGCGTGCGAACGGGCGTCGGCGCCGCGATCGGCGTGGTGGTCGGGGTCGTTGCGCACCTTGCCTTCGCGGTGGCGATGGTCGCGCTGTTCGTGTGGTGGGTCTGGCGGGGATAAGCTCTAAGCTGGGAGTGATGAGCGTCCGTCCCGACGAAGCGCGGGTGCAGGCCATCGGCCACGAGCTGTTCGAGCGTGTGGCCGACGACCGTCAGGCGTTCTATTCCGCCGACCGCTGGACGGCCGCCCTGTTCGCGTGGTCGCTCGCCAACGAGGACGCCAAGCTGCAGCTGTTCCGCTTCATCGATATCCTGCCGGCGCTCGAGGAAGACGCCGATCTCGTCCGCCACCTGCGGGAGTATTTCGAGGGTCGCGACGCGCCCTACGCCGCGCTCCTTCGAACGGCGCTCGGTGTGGCGCGCGTGGGCTGGCTCGGCGAGAAGGTCGTGGCCGTCATGCTCCGCGAGACGGTGCGCCGACTGGCGCGGCGCTTCGTCGCCGGCAGCACGCCGGCGGAGGCCCGACGCGCCGCGCTCCTCGCGCGCCGCGCCGGTCAGGCATTCACGCTCGACCTGCTCGGCGAGGCGTGCTTGACGGACAGCGAGGCCGACGCCTACGAGGGCCGGTACGTCGAGCTCCTCGAGACGCTCGGTGCGGAGGCGCCGCGCTGGAGCGAGGTGCCGATCATCGATCGCGCCGCGTGGGGACGGCTGCCGCGCGTGAACCTCTCGGTGAAGATCTCCGCGCTGCACCCGTGGCTCGATCCCGCCGACCCGGAGGGCTCGGCGGGCGCCGTCAAGCGGCGGCTGCGACGGATCCTCCGCGTCGCCGGCGCGCGCCGCGCGCATGTGCAGATCGACATGGAGGATCGCCGGCTCCGTGACGTGACGCTGAAGACGTTCATGGAGGTGGCCGAAGAGCCGGAGTTCCGGCGCGAGCGCAATGTCGGTGTCGTGCTCCAGGCATATCTGAAGGACACGGAGGCGGATGCCGACCGGCTCATCGCGTGGGCACGGCGCCGCGGCACGCCGGTGACGGTACGGCTCGTCAAGGGCGCGTACTGGGACTACGAGACCGCGCACGCCGAGCTCGAGCACTGGCCGGTTCCGGTCTTCGAGACGAAACCCGAGACGGACGCGAGCTTCGAGCGGCTGACGCGAAAGTTTCTCGCGCACGCCGACGTCGTCGATCTCGCCGTCGGCAGTCACAACATCCGGTCGATCGCGCACGCGCTGGCGGCGCGGGAGGCGGCCGAGCTGCCGCCGTCGCAGCTCGAGTTCCAGGCCCTCTACGGGATGGCGCAGCCGCTCGTGCGTGCGCTTACCGAGCGCGGCGAGCGTGTGCGCATCTACATGCCGTTCGGCGAGCTGTTGCCGGGGATGGCGTACCTCGTGCGGCGGCTCCTCGAGAACACGTC
>DASTCJ010000162.1:0-3330 GCA_035605575.1 Candidatus Methylomirabilota bacterium | reverse complement strand
GAGTGCTGACGATCGACTGCGCGGGCTCGTCCTTCGACTGCGCGGGCTCGTCCTTCGGCCGCGCGACCTCCTCCTTCACCGGCGCGCTCTGCTCTGCCGTTGCCGGAGCGGCCGGCGTCGGCGCCGCTGGCGCAGGCGCCTGGACGCGCGGGGAAAGTCCGAGCGTCGTTCGCAGGAGATCGGCGGAGAGACGATGCTGTGTGACGAGCAGGAAGCCGAGGAGCAGCGCCTGGCCGGCGACGCAGCCGATCAGCGCGGCCAGGAGATAACCGGAGCGTCGCGGCCGTTCATCATCGTCGGCCCGCCGTCCCATCGAGAGCTGATGACGCTCGAAGAGCTGCTCGACCCGCTCGTCGCTGACGTCGTCGTCATCGTCCCAGGCTGGAGCCCGCGGCGCCTGGGGCCGAGCCCTGAACAACCGCGCTTCGATCGGTCGTTGATTTACGCGGGGCATGTCCGTCGCTCGATGATCATCCGGCGCCTCGTCCACGTCCGACGCCTTCGCCTCAGCGTCGACGGCCGCGAATTCGGCGTCGATCTCACGGCGGATCTCGTCCAGAGTCTTACGAGATCCCTCATTCGGTCCGGAATTAACCGCCATAGGCGTCTCCGATCATGAGGGAGGGATTTCGAAAATGGAGGACCCGAAGAAAGCCTATCACCGACTCTGCCCCAGGTGAACCCCTCTACCGCTCCAGCTTGTCGGGATCGATCCCGTGCTCGGTGAGCTTCTTGCGGAGGGTATTGCGGTTGATGCCGAGGATCTGCGCCGCACGCACCTGATTGCCGTTCGTCTCGTGCAAGACCGCGCGCAACAATGGCTTTTCGACCAGCCCGACGATCAGGTCGTAGAGATTCGCCGAGGCGTGCTCGCGGAGGCCCCGCACGCAGTCGAGCAGCTTGCGCTCGATGATCTCCTCGAGCGTCGCGTCGACGGCGACGGAGGCCGCGGCCGACACGGGTCCGATCGGCAGGTGCTCGGGCAGGATGACGCCGCTCGTGGCCATGACCATCGCGCGCTGGACGACGTTCTCCAGCTCGCGCACGTTGCCGGGCCAGTCGTGGCCGACGAGGCGATCGAGAGCCTCGGGCGCCACGCCGCGCTCGCCGAGGTCCGTCGCGTACTTCGACAGGAAGTGCTCGACGAGCAGCGGGATGTCGCGGCGGCGCTCGCGGAGCGGCGGCAGAGTCACGGTGACCACGTTGAGGCGATAGAACAGATCCTCGCGGAACTTGCCCTCGCGCATCATCGTCTCGAGATCGCGGTTGGTGGCGGCCAGCACGCGCACGTCGATGCGGATCGGCTCGTGGCCGCCGACGCGCTCGATGGCCCGCTCCTGGAGCGCGCGGAGCAGCTTGGTCTGCAGATCGGCCGGCATGTCGCCGATCTCGTCGAGGAACAGCGTGCCGCCGTGCGCCAGCTCGAGCTTGCCGAGCTTACGCTCCCGCGCGTCGGTGAACGCGCCGCGCTCGTGGCCGAACAGCTCGGACTCGAGCAGCGTGCCCGGGATAGCCGCCGCCGACACCGCCACGAACGGGCGACCGGCGCGCCGGCTGTAGTGATGGATCGCGCGCGCGACCAGCTCCTTGCCCGTGCCCGACTCTCCGCGCAAGAGCACGGTGACGTCGCTGGCCGCGATGCGGCCGATGGTCTTGTAGACGTCCTGCATCCGCGGATGCCGGCCGATGAGCGCGCCGAACTCCCACACTTCCTGCAGCCCCGTGCGCAGCCGGGCGACCTCCTGCGTGAGCCGGCCCGCGGCCAGCGCGCGCTCGGCCAGCAGCAGCACCTCGTCGATGTCGAACGGCTTGGCGAGATAGTCGTAGGCGCCGCGCTGCATGGCCTGGATGGCCGTCTCCATCGTCCCGTGCGCGGTCATCACCACCACGTGCGCGTCCGGGCGCAGCTCGCGCAGCTTGCCGAGCGCGGTGAGGCCGTCCATCCCGGGCATGCGTACGTCGAGGAACACGAGATCGAACGGCGACTCGGCGAAGGCGCGCAGCGCGCTGTCGCCGTCCTTCACCGACGTCACGTCGTAGCCGGCCTGGCGCAGCCCTTTCTCCAGCACCCAGCGCAGGCTGTCCTCGTCGTCGGCGACGAGGATCCGCGCGTCGCCGGCGCTCATGCGCGCGCCACCGGCAGAAAGCACGTCACCGTGGTGCCGTGGCCTTCCTCGCTCGTGATGTCGATGGCGCCGCGGTGCTGCTCGAGGATCTGATGGCAGATGGCGAGGCCGAGCCCGAGGCCGTGCGTCTTGGTCGTGAAGAACGGATCGAAGACGCGCGCGCGGGCGTCGGTCGGGATGCCGCTGCCTTCGTCGATCACCTGCGCCTCCACCATGCTGCGCTGGCCTCCGCCGAGATCCATCTTGCCAAAGAGCGGGTTCATGCTGACGCGCGTGGCCAGCGTCACCTTGCCGCCGTCGCTCATCGCCTCCATCGCGTTGCGCACGAGGTTGTGGAAGACCTGGACCAGCCGGTCCTCGTCGCCCATCACGGGCGGCAGGCTCGGATCGTAGCGCCGCACGATCGTGATCTGGCGGGTGCGCGCCGTCTCCTCGCCCAGGAGGGCCACACGCTCGAGGAGCTGGTGCAGGTTGAGCGGCACCAGCCGCACCGGCACCGGCCGCGCGAGGTCGAGCAGCATCTCGATGATGCGGTTCACGCGGTCGACCTCGGTCATCAGTACGGACGTGTACTCCTGCAGCCGCGAGTCCGCCGCCAGCTCACGCGACAGCAGCTGCACGGCGCCGCGGATGGCGCCGAGCGGATTTCTGATCTCGTGCGCGAGGCCGACGGCCATCCGTCCCGCCGCCGCCAGCGTCTCGCCACGCCGCACCTCCGCCTCGAGCTGGCGGATGCGCGAGAGGTCGCGCAGCACGGCCACCGCGCCGCTGACGGTCCCGTCCTTGCCGAAGAGGGCGGCGGTGACGAGACCCACCGGCACCTCGCGCCGATCCGGGCGCTCGATGGTGCTGTCGGCGGCCGAGCGGCTCTCGCCGGTGGCCAGCGTCTCGGCCAGCCGCCGGACGATGGCGGCGTCGCCCGCGAAGATGTCCTGCAGCACCCGGCCTTCGGCGCGCCGGGCCGAGCGGGCCGTCAGCTCCTCGGCGGCGCCGTTCCAGAACACGACGCGCAGCTCAGTATCGACCGCGATCACGGCATCCGGCAACCCCGACAGGACGGCTTCGAAATTCATGAGGCCAATGCCAGGTCGGGAATCGCGTTGAGCGTGAGCGGCGCGCGCTCGCCGGCGGCGAGCCGTGCGGAGCCGGCGGCGGCGATCATGGCTGCGTTGTCGGTGCAGAGCTGCCGCGGCGGGACGTGGAC
>DASTCJ010000124.1:0-14883 GCA_035605575.1 Candidatus Methylomirabilota bacterium | reverse complement strand
GCCCGCCACGTGAGCTGGCGCATGCTGTCGCCGCGCCCGCGATAGACCTGCTCGTACCACTGGCGCTCGATCTCTTCCGGGGTACCGGTGAAGCCGTGGACGGGCAGCCGATCACGCTCCGAGGCGGCGACGCCGTCCATTCGACGCTCCTGACCAGACGTTCGACCGCGCTCGACCCGCTGGCGCGCTACTGCCCGAGCGTGCGCGCCGCCGCGAGCAGGTCGCCCGCGGTCGGGAAGCGCGCGATGTCATTCACGCTGCGCTCGGCCTCGATGCTCGTCCACCGCACGGTCCCACCCCGGTCGATGAGGAAGTGGCCGGTGAGTTGAGCGCCGTGGGCGGCGAAGATCTCGGCGTCCACGGTCGTCAGTGTGAAGCCGTCCTTCGCGTTCAGTGCCGCGTTGGCGTCGAGCGGCTGCAACGGCACCGGCAGTTCGCCGGTCGGGTTGATCCGCGCGGCCGCGAATGTTTCGTCCACGACGACGCACGGCACGCCGAAGGCCCGGTGCGTCAGTGCCTCGGCGTCGGCGAGCACGGTGACCGGTGTCGGATGATAACGGAAATAGAGTTCCGCACGTTCGGGACGCGTGTTCACGACGGCGACCGTCGTCACGCCGAGGTCGCTCAGCGCCTTCTCGACGGCCGAAAGCTGGACGACCTGGCGGCGGCAGAACGGGCAGTGGAGGCCGCGGTAGAGGCCGAGCAGGACGGCGCTCTTGTCGCGGAAGTCGCGGAGCGAGACGCTGCCCGGCTTGTTGACTGCAGGCAAGGTGAAATCCGGAGCGGTGGCGCCAGTACGGATCGGGTGTGCATTCATAGCGGCAGTGTACGGCACGGCGCCCCACATAGCGCCGAGGTCGTTTCCTCACGCGTGCCTGCTCGTCCCTTGGCGCTCGGCGACCCGTCCGATTCGACGCAAGTATCGCCACCATAGCGGGGACCCGTCGCCCGCGCTACGATCTCGCGCCATGGATGATCTGCTGATCCGCGGCGGGCACGTGCTCGACGGCACCGGCGCTCCCGGTCGCGACGCCGACGTCGCCGTCCAGGACGGCCGCATCACCGGGATCGACGTCGGCTCGAGCCGGGCCGCGCGCCGGGTCATCGACGCGAGCGGACAAGTAGTAGCGCCGGGATTCATCGACATCCACACGCACTCCGACTTCACGCTGCCCGTGAATCCGCGCGCCGAGTCGAAGATCCGGCAGGGCGTGACGCTGGAGGTCACCGGAAATTGCGGCTTCTCGGTGGCGCCCGTGCTTCAGGGCAAGGCCGAGATGCTCCGCGAATACCTCGCCTCGAGCGCGCCCTGGCTGCCGTTTGTCGAGACCTCGTTCGCGATGTACGCCGATGCGTTTCCCGCCACCTCGGTGAACGTCATCCTCCAGGTCGGCCACAACACGCTGCGCCTGATGACGGCCGGGATGGACAATCGGCAGCTCACGCCCGACGAACTGGCGACAATGGAGCGTCTGCTCGAGGAGGCGCTCGTCGCCGGCGCATGGGGGCTCTCGTCGGGACTCTTCACCGTGCCCGGAAACTTCGCCGACGCCGACGAGATCCACGCGCTCGCTCGCGTGCTGCGGCGTCACGGCGCGGCCTACTCGTCGCACATCCGCGACGAGGCGGCGGGCGTCTTCGAGGCCGTGCGCGAGGCGATCGCGGTGGCGGAGACCACCGGCGTGCACGTGCAGATCGCACATCTGAAGCTGTCCGGCCTCGACGGCTGGGGCGGTGCTGCCCGCTTGCTCGGTGAGATCGAGGCCGCGCGACGACGCGCGGTGCCGGTCGACTGCGACGCCTATCCATATGATACGGCATCGAATCCACTCCGGAATCTCCTGCCGCGCTGGCTCCTCGAAGGCGGGATCGCTGCGATGCTCGACCGCCTGCGCGACCGTGACGTGCGAGCGAGAATCCGCGACGAGATCGCGAAGATCGGACTGACGAACTTCGGGAGGATACGATCCTGGGACGCCGTCACGATCGCGATCTCGCCGCACCTGCCCGAGAACGCAGGTCGCACGCTCGGTGACATTGCGCGGAGTCGTGGCGTGGATCCCATCGACGCCGTCTGCGACTACCTCATCGCGGACCGGGGCGAGACGCGCATCCTCGTCACGTCGATGAGTGAGCGCGACGTGGACGAGATCACGCGCGCTCCCTGGGTGACGGTGGGCTCCGACGGCAACTCGCTCGCGACCTCCGGGATCACCAGCCAGGGCAAGCCGCATCCTCGCTTCTACGGCACTCACGCGCGGCTGCTCCGCCGGTACGTGCGCGAGGAGGACCTTCTCACGCTGCCGCAAGCGGTCTACAAGATGACGGGCGCCGCGGCCGCCGCGCTCGGCCTTCATGACCGGGGCCTGTTACGAACGGGCGCGTGGGCGGATATCACGGTGTTCGACCCGGACCGGATCGCCGACCGCGCGAGCTACGAGAATCCGCATCAGTACGCGGTCGGCATCTCGACGGTCGTCGTCAACGGCGAGGTTGTGATCGACGGCGGCGACCACACGGGCGCGCGGCCGGGCCGCGTGCTACGCCGGCCTTTGTCCGTCTAGCAAGCATGCTTCGGCCTGAAGGGTCGTACAGACCAAAGTCTCATAGCGGCGCACGAAACCGTCGTGCACCGTACCCTTCATGCGCGCCCCTGCGTCCGCGAATCTGGCCGTGCAGCCAGTGATCGCGCGTCGGGCATTCATGGTCGGTAGTCTCGTCACCGCAGCCTCACCGCTTCCCGCTCGCGCGCAGCAGACGACGGCCAAAGTCTGGCGGATCGGCATTCTCGGCAATGAGAACACGCGACCGTGGGAGATCTTCCGGCAGGCACTCCGCGACTTGGGCTACGTCGATGGCCGCAATCTCGCGCTGGAGCAGCGGTGGTCGGAAGGCATAACCGAGCGGCTGCCGGAGCTGGCCGCGGAGCTCGTGCAGCGACGGGTCGACGTTATCGTCGCGTCCGGTACTCAGGCAGTCCGGGCTGCAAAGTCGGTGACGAAGGCGATTCCGATCGTCATGGCGGTGTCTGCGTACCCCGACAAGATCGGCCTCGTGGATAGCCTGACGCGTCCCGGCGGCAACGTCACCGGCTTGACGAACATTGCGCCCGAGCTCGCGCCGAAGCGGCTCGAGCTGCTGAAGGAGATCGTTCCCCAGATCAGGCGGGTCATGTATATCTGGAATCCTTCGAGCCCCGTCGAGCCGATCGGGTTTCAAGACATGCTGGCGGCTGGCCGCGCGACCGGCGTGGAGATCCTGACCGCGGAAGTTCGCAAGCCGGACGATTACCCCCCGGGCGTTTGCGTTCATCAGCGCATCGCAGCCGCACGCGTTGATCGCCTCCGGGAATCCCATCAACTTCAAGCACCGCGATCTCATCACCGCGTTCGCACTGAAGATCCGGATACCGAGCGTTTACGAGGAGCGAATTTTCGTCGAGGCCGGCGGACTGATGTCCTATGCGCCGAGCTTCAGCGATCTGTTCCGCCGCGCGGCGGCGCATGTGGACAAAATTCTCAAGGGCGCCAATGCGGGGGATCTGCCGGTCGAGCATCCTCTCACGTATGAGCTTGTCATCAATATGAAGACCGCCAAGGCGCTCGGTCTGGCCATTCCATCGTCGCTGCTGTTGCGGGCTGATCAAGTAATTGAATGACCGGAAGCATCGCGCTCGCTCGCTGATCGGCGTGGTCGCGGCCGTGTTACTGCTGGCGTCCACCGCGGTCTCGGCGCCACCGGTTCCGGCCCCGTCCTCGCCCGAGCGGGTGCTCGATGACGTCAAAGCGCTCGCATCGCCGGCGATGGCCGGCCGCCGGTCGGGCACGCCGGGCGCCGAAGCCGCCGCGCGTTACATCGCGCAAGCATTTCGGGCGGCGGGTCTCGCGCCAGGCGGCGACGCCGGCGGCTACGACCAGGTGTTCGAGGTCCCGACGGGCGTGCGGCTGGGCGCGCCGAACTCGCTGGTGATCGTCGCGCCGGGCGCGGCCGCGCGCACGCTCGCACCAGGGCGAGACTTCACGCCGCTGACCGTGTCGGGCGACGGCGCGCGCAGCGGCGGTGTCGTCTTCGTCGGATACGGAATCACGGCGCCCGATCTCGGCTACGACGACTACGCCGGCATCGACGTGCGCGGCAAGATCGTGCTCCTCATGACCGGAGAGCCGCGCGGCCGCGATCCGGCCAGCCCGTTCCGCAAGCCCGAGGCGTATCACTATTCCGAGCGCCGCCACAAGGTAATCAACGCGCGCGAGCACGGTGCGGCGGCGGTGCTGCTCGTCAATCATCCCGGCGCGGCGTCCGACGCTCTGCCCGCGCTCGCGGGAGTTGCGGCGCCGTGGAGCGTGCTCGCCGTCGCCGTGGTGCGGCCCGTGGCGGACGCGTTGCTCGCTTCGTCGGGGATGTCGCTGGCCGCGGCGGCGGAGGCGGTCGATCGCGCGCTCGCGCCGCAGCCATTCGTCGTGCCGGATGTCCGCGTCGCGGTCGAGGTCACGCTCGTGCGTGAGCGCAGCGCCACCGCCAACATCATCGGCATCCTGCGCGGCAGCGATTCCGCGTTGAAGGACGAGGCCGTCGTGATCGGCGCGCATTACGATCACCTGGGGCTGGGCGGCGAAGGATCGCTCGAGCCGGACAAAGTCGGCGTGGTCCACCCGGGCGCCGACGACAACGCCTCGGGCACCGCAGCAGTCATGGAGCTGGCTCGCGGCTTCGCGGCGGCCGGCGCGCAGCCGCGCACGCTGGTTTTCGTCGCGTTCGCCGGCGAGGAGATGGGACTGCTCGGCTCTGCCGAATACGTCCGCCGCCCGCCCGTTCCGTTCGATCGCACCGTGGCGATGGTGAACCTGGACATGGTCGGCCGCCCGCGCGAGGGCAAGGTGTATGTGACCGGCGTCGACAGCGGCTCCGGCCTGCGCACGCTCGTGTCCGACGCGGCACGCGGGTTGGCGCTTCAGCCCGAGCTGCGCGGCGATCCATTCGCGCCGTCCGATCAGACGTCGTTCTATGCGGCCGGCCGCCCGGTCCTGTTTCTCTTCACGGGCGCGCACGACGACTATCACCGCCCGTCCGACACGTGGGACAAGATCGATCGTCAGGGTCTTTCGGCAGTCACGAGCTTCGCCGGCCGCATCGTGGCCGCGCTTGCGACGGCACCGGCCCCGCCCGTGTACGCGAAGATCGAGATCCCGCGCAGTGCCGCAGCATCCGGCGGCCGCGGTTACGGGCCGTTCTTCGGCGTCGTGCCGGATTTCGGTGAACCGGCGCGCGCGGGCGTGAAGGTGAACGGCGTGCGGGCCGGGAGCCCGGCCGAGCGGGCAGGGCTCCGTGCCGGCGACGTGCTGGTGCGCTTCGGCGGCGTGCAGGTCGGCACGCTCGACGACCTGACGTTCGCGCTGCGCTCGCATCGGGCCGGCGACGAGATCGAGGTGCGCTACGTCCGTGATGGTGAAGAGCGCCACGGGCGCGCGATGCTGCAGGAGCGCCGGTGATCGGTCGCCGGTCGGTGCTCCAGCTCGGCTGGGGCGGTCTCGCGGCGGCGGCGCTGTGGCCCGGCGTCGTGGCCGCCGCGCCGCGCGCGCTCCCTCCGGACTCGCGCGAGAAGCGGCTGGTGAACCTGCGCCAGCTCACGGCCGGTGGCTCGAACGCGGAGGCGTACTTCGACGCCACCGGCACACGGCTGATCTTCCAGTCCACGCGGGAGCCGTTCGGCTGCGACCAGATCTTCACGATGGGCATCGACGGCGGCGATGTGCGCCTGCTGTCGACCGGTCGCGGTCGCACGACCTGTGCGTTCTTCTTTCCCGACGGGCGGCGCTTCCTCTATGCCTCGACGCACCTCGGCGGTGCGGCATGCCCCGAGCCGCCCGATCGCTCGGCCGGTTACGTGTGGCCGATCTATCCCACCTACGACATCTTCGCGGACGACGTGGCCGCCCCCGGCACCGCGCTGACGCGGCTGACTCACAACGACGGCTACGACGCCGAGGCCGCGGTGTCGCCCGACGGGCACCGCATCGTCTTCACCTCGTTGCGCGCCGGCGATCTCGACCTCTACTCCATGGCCGCCGATGGCTCGGATGTCCGGCGGCTGACGGACCGGCCCGGCTACGACGGCGGCGCCTTCTATTCGTGGGACGGACGCCAGATCGTGTTCCGGGCTGCGCGTCCCGAGACGCGCGAAGAGCTGGAGGACTATCGCGCGCTGCTCGGGCGCGGGCTCGTCCGGCCGCGTCGGCTGGAGATCTACCTCATGCGCGCCGACGGGACGGGCGTCGCTCAGGTCACGCGCGCCGGCGCCGCCTCGTTCGCGCCGTTCGTGCATCCGAACGGCCAGCTGGTCATCTTCTCGTCGAATCTGCACGACCCGAGCGGACGGAGCTTCGCACTTTATCTCGTCAACGTCGACGGCTCGGGACTCGAGCGCGTGACGTGGGGCGAATCGTTCGCGTCGTTCCCGATGTTCTCGCGCGACGGCCGCACGCTCGTCTTCTGCGGCAACCGCAACGCCGCCTCGCCGCGCGAGATGAACGTCTTCGTGGCCGACTGGGTGGCGCCGTGAGCGACCGGATCTGACCCTACAGCCGGTGGCCGAGGGCCGCCGCCTGCTGCATGGCGGCGAACGCGGTGCGGGGCTCACGGCAATCACCGATCTCGAAGACGGCCGGGCCGTCGGCGAGCGTTTTCAATGCCTCGCCGAGCGCGGTGGCCGGAACCATCGGCCGCGTGGGGACGACGAGATCGAGGCCGCGTAGCTCGATGTTCTCGCCCGCACGGCGGAGCAGCGCGCTGTCCGTGCCCAGCTCCTCGACGGTCGTCCCCAGAAACACCGTGACGTTCTTCCGCGCGCGGAGGCCGGCCACGAACTGCCAGCGCGGCCGAAGACCGAGCTCGAAGGCGAGCTCGCCGCCGGGCTCGGCCACCAGGACGTCGGCGCCGCGCTCGGCCAGCACGTGGGCGGTGGCGACGCCCAGCATCCCGCCGCCCACCACGAGCGCGCGCCGGATCTGTCCCGCGGGACGGCGGATCACCTCGAAAGGAGCTACAGCAGGGGCCTTCGTGATCCCGGGGATCGGGGGGATGCCGGGCTCCGCGCCCGTCGCGAGGACAACGGTGTCCGGGCTCTCCGCCAGCACCCTCTCGATGGTCGCGTTCACGCCGAAGCGCAGCGCGGCGCCGGCACGCGCAGCGGCGTCGGCAAGCGAGACCGCGAGGCCGGCCAGCTCCGCGCGGCCGGGCACGAGACGATTCAAGAGGAGCTGACCGCCCGGTTCCGCCTGGCGCTCGAGCACGGTCACCGCGTGACCGCGCAGCGCGAGCAGGCGCGCGGCCTCGAGGCCGGCCGGGCCCGCGCCTACGACGACGATGCGCTCCGGCCGTCCCGTGCGGCGCGGCGTATATTCACGCTCGCGGCCCGTCTGCGTGTTAGCCAGGCAGAGGACGGGCACGTTCTTGCCGAGGAGATCGTTGCAGGTCAGGCACGCGATGCACGCGACGATTTCGCTTTCGCGTGCCTCGCGCACCTTGCGGGGCCACTCGGGGTCTGCGTGCAGCGCGCGGCCCAGCGTGACGAAATCGGCGTCGCCGTTCTCGAGAATGTTCGACGCCACGCGTCCGTCCGTGATCCGCCCGGCCACGCTCACGGGAATCGCCACCGCGCGCCGGATCTCACGCGCCAGCGGAGCGAGGCATCCCGGCGTCATCTCCATGGGTTGCGCAATCCACATCGCGGACTCGTAGATGCCCGCCGAGACGTCGAGCAGGTCCACGCCCGCCTCCTCGAGCCGCGGGGCAATGCGACAGGTGTCGGCGAGGGTGAGCCCGCCCTCCACCTGCTCGTCGGCGGTGAGCCGGTAGAGCAGGGGCACGTCCGGTCCGATCGCGTCGCGCACGGCATGCACGACCTCGAGTGCAAAGCGCAGGCGCCGCTCGAAGTCCCCGCCGTACTCGTCGTCGCGGTGATTGGCGTAGGGTGAGAGGAACTGGCCGACGATGTAGCCGTGGGCGCCGTGGATCTCGACGACGTCGAAGCCCGCTCTCACCGCGCGCCGCGCCGCGTCCGCGAACGTCTGCACGAGGTCGTGAATCTCCGTGACGGTGAGGGCGCGCGGGACGTCGCCGCCCGCGAGGACGGTGCACGGCACCGGGGACGGCGCCCGCGGCTGCACGCCCGTGATCAGCGAGGAGGTCTGGCGCCCACCGAACTGTAGCTCGGCGCCGACGAGGGCGTCGTGCCGATGGCACGCTTCGATGAGACGCCGGTATCCGGCGATCAGCTCGTCGTCGTGAATGCCGAGCTGGTAGCGATGGTTCTGGCCGGCCGGGTGCACGTACATCGACTCGAGCAACAAGAGTGCCGCGCCGCCCGCCGCGCGCGCCTCGCAGTACTCGATGTAGCGCTGGGTGACGGCGCCCGTGGGCAGCGCGAGGTTCTTCTCCATGGGCGCCATCAGGATGCGATTCTTCAGCTCGCGGCTCCCGATGCGGCCGGGCGAGAAGAGCGCGGGCGCCGCGCTCACGGGCTGCCGCGCCCGGCGTCGGGCAGCCGGCGCCGTCCGAACGCGGGCTCGCCGTAAGCCAGCGGCGGCAGCTCCCAGGTACCCACGGCCGGCGGTTTGATGTCGCGGTCGACGTGGACGTCCACGACGAACGGGGCGCTCGCTCGCAGCGCGTGCTCGAGGGCGGGCGCCAAGTCCGCCGGGCGCGTGACGCGGATACCGTCCGCGCCACATGCACGCGCCAGCGCTACGAAATCGGGGTTGTACAGCTGCCCGTCTCGCTCGCGCACGAAGCTGGTGGCGATCTCGCGCTTGGCGAGCAGGCCGGTCTGGATGTCGCGGATGCCGCCATACGCGAAGTTGTTCCACACGAGCCAGACGGCCGGGATGTCGTACTCCACGGCCGTGCACAGCACGTCCGGGCGCATCATGAAGCCGCCGTCGCCGCACACGGCCACGCATGGCTTGCTCGGCGCCGCGAGCTTCGCGCCCAGCACGCCGCAGACGCCGAAGCCCATCGCACCGAAGCCCCAGGTGCTCAGGATGGTGTTCGGCCGTCGCGCAGGCCAGAACTGCACCATCCAGTTGTGATGGACGCCCACGTCGGGCAGCACGAGGCCGTCGTCCGGCATCACCGCGCGGAGCGCCGCGACCACGCGCTGCGGATGGATCGGCTCCGCGTCGCTCACCGCGCCCGGCCGGACGAAGTCTTCCCACTGTGCGCGCCACTTTGCCGTCTCGCCGAGCCAGCTCGTGCGGGTCGCCTCGTCGAGCTTCGCCGAATCGGCCTCGTCGAGCAGCTGCCGCACCACGGTGCGCGCGTCGGCGACGATCCCGACGTCGACCGGGTAGTTGCGGCCGATCTCGGCCGGATCGATGTCGACGTGGATCAGCTGCGTGGGCGGGATGTTGAAGGAGTACCCGGGAATCCACGAGCTCGACGAGCGGTCGTCGAACCGGACACCGATCGCCAGCAGCACATCGCACGTCCGCGCCGCCTCGTTGGCTTGAAAGACTCCGTTCCGTCCGACGAAGCCGAGGGCGAGCGGATCGTCCATGGGGACGGCGCCCAGCGCGTTCGGCGCGAAGATCACCGGGATTCGCAGCCGCCGCGCGAGCGCCGTCAGCTCGGTCGCCGCCTCCGACAGCGCGACGCCGTGGCCCGCGTAGATCAGCGGCCGGCGTGCGCGCGCGAGCAGGTCGACCACGCGACGCACCAGCTCCGGATCGCCGCCGCTGCGCGAGCTGATTCCGTGCCGCCACGCCGCCGGGTCGGGCACCTCGACGTCGGCCTCTTCCTTGAAGAGGTTGAACGGCACGTCGAGGTTCACGGGGCCGGGCCGGCCGCTCAGCATCGTGGCGAACGCCTGCCGCAGCGCCAGCGGCAGCATGTCGACACGCGTCGGCTGCCAGCTGTGCTTGACGTACGGGCGGATCACGGACGGAAAGTCGGCCTGGAAGTGGCGATACGTCTCCTGAAACGCCGCGCGGTTGAACTGCGACGTCGGCACGTTGGCGGTGATGGCCAGGAACGCCGAAGAGTCCATGAAGGCGTTGGCCAGCGCGATCGGGATGTTGGCCGAGCCCGGGCCGCAGGAGGTGAGCGTCGCCACCGGACGGTGGGCGACGCGGAAGAACGCGTCCGCCATGTGCCCCGCCGTCTGCTCGTGACGCGTCGAGATCGTGCGGATGGCGTCGGTGCGGTCGTAGAGCGCGTCGAGGAGACCCACGTTGCCGTGTCCGCAGAGCCCGAAGACGTAGGGCACCTTTTCGCGCACCAGGTAGTCGACGATGATCTCGCCGCCGCTTCGCACGGGCCGAGCATGGGCCATGGGCGCCTCCTCCGGTATGACGGCGATCATAGCTCACGGCGCCGGGTCGCCGCGTACACTCGGCACATGAATGACTGGCTGCGGCCGACGGCCTTCATCGACAGCGACGCGCCGCAGGTGATGGCGTTCGCCAGGAAGGCGGTGGGCCGCGAGACGGATCCGCGGCGGCGGGCGGTCGCCCTCTACTACGCCGTCCGCGACGGCGTCACGTACACGCCGTACTGCGACTACCAGTCGCCCGAGACGTACCGCGCCAGCGCGGTGCTGGCCAAGGGCGCGGGGTTCTGCGTGGGCAAGGCGGCGCTGCTCGCCGCGGCGGCGCGCGCGGAAGGGATTCCGGCGCGGCTCCGCTTCGCGGACGTCCGCAACCACCTCTGCACGCCGCGCCTGCGGGAGCTCATGGGCGGCGACGTCTTCGTCTACCACGGCTACGTGGAGCTCGAGATCGAGGGCCGCTGGCTGAAGGCCACGCCGGCCTTCGATCTGGCGCTGTGCGAGCGCTTCGGCGTCGTGCCGCTCGAGTTCGACGGCCGCGAGGACTCGATCTTCCACGCGTACGATCGCGCCGGGCGCCGCCACATGGAGTACCTACGCGACCGCGGCGCCCACGCGGAGGTGCCCGCGTCCGAGATCATGGCCGCCTTCGCGCGCGAATACCCGCGGCTCGCCGAGCGCGCGGTGCCGCCGGTCACACGGTTCCGCGACGAGGCGGGCGAGACGGAAGGGTCGTAGGGACCAAAGTCTCATAGCCGCGCTCGAAGCGGTCGTGCACCGTGCGGCTCATGCGCGCCGATGGTCAGAGCTTGCGTCCACGAATCTGGCCTCGCCCGTCCGTCGAGTGGCTGCTGGTCCTGATTCCTGTCGCGCTGGTTCTTGATCGGGCGGCGGCGGCCGCGCCGGTGGTGTTCTTCGTCGCCGCTCTCGCCATCGTCCCGCTCGCCGCGCTGATCGTCCGAAGCACCGAGCATGTGGCCGAGCACACCGGGCCCGCGGTGGGGGGCCTCCTCAATGCCACCTTCGGCAACCTGCCGGAGCTCATCATCGCCTTCGTGGCCTTGCGCGCGGGTCTGGTGGAGATGGTGCGCGCGTCGTTGATCGGCGCCATCCTCGCGAACGTGCTGCTCGCGCTGGGCGTGGCGTTCCTGCTGGGTGGCCGGCGGCACCATGTGATGGACTACAACCCGACGGGAGCACGGACGTACGGAAGCATGCTCATGCTGGCCGTCGTGACCCTCGCGGTGCCGGCGGCGTTCCATCGCTTCCTCGGCGCCGCCGCCCCAGAATCCGGTCGCAGTGTGAGTCTCGGGACGTCGCTCGTGCTGCTCGCGACCTATCTTTGTTACCTCCTGTACACCGTGCGGACTCATCGCGACCTTTTCACTGCGCACGAGGGCGACAACGCCGCGCACCACGGCGGCCCCGCCTGGAGCGCGCGTCGCGCCCTCGGCACGCTGCTCGCTGCGTCGGTGGGCGCGGCGTGGATCAGCGAGATCCTGGTGGGAGCCGCCGAGGCGACGGGTCACGCTCTCGGCATGTCGCCGATCTTTCTCGGCATGGTCTTGCTGGCCGTGGTCGGAGGCGCCGCCGAGAGCGGCTCCGCTATCGCGATGGGGCGGAAGAACAAGCCAGATCTGGCGGTCGGTATCGCCATGGGCAGCTCCATCCAGATCGCCCTTTTCGTGACGCCGGTGCTCGTCCTGCTGAGCGGGACGGTGACAACGACGACACTGAGCCTGGCGTTCAGCCGGCTCGAGATCGGCGCGCTGCTTCTCGGAACGCTCATCGTGGTGACCACCTCGGCCGATGGCCGCGCGACCTGGTTCAAGGGCGTGCAGCTCCTCGCGGTCTATCTAATCATCGCGGGGTGCGTGTACTGGATGCCGGTCGTCGCGCCTTGAGGTCGTGAATGCGCTCGAGACCTCTCGTGAGCCTGTACAGCGGCCATCGTTATGCTGCCCTCTTCTATACGTTGATCCTCACGCTCGCCGCCGGCCCGCTCCTCACGGCTTTTCACTTCAGCGGTGATCTGCTCCAGCTGTTCCTGGCGTTCAACCTGCTGGTCGCCCTGACGGGTCTTCCCGATCGCACGTCGCGGACAGTGCTGCTCGGTCTGGCAGCCGCCGTCGTGGCGCTCCGTTTCGCCCCGGCGTCTGCGGTCGGCGAAGGCATGGCGACCGCCACCGTGGCGGCCGGTAGCGGACTCGCACTCGTCGCCGTGGTGAGCGCGATACGATTCGCGCTGTCGGCGACGGCGGTCGATGCCGAGAACATCTACGCCGCGCTGAGCGCCTATCTGCTCTCCGGGCTCTTTTTCGGGGTACTGCACTGGACCATCGCCAGCACCTGGTCCGGCTCGTACGCGGACTCCGGCGCCGTCGGCGCACCGGGACTGTCACTGTCGACAGCGATCTATTTCAGCTTTGTCACGCTGGCGACGCTCGGGTACGGCGACGTGGTGCCCAAAACCGACGTCGCGCGTGGCATCGCCGTGCTCGAGGCGGTGGCCGGACAGCTCTACATCGCGGTGACGATCGCGCACCTCGTCGGCGCGCGACTCGGAGCGGGTCGCCGGCCGTAGAACACCGGCACTCGCGGACTCGGTAAGGGGCAGAGCAGTCCCGGTGGGGCGGCGGCGCCGCTGCTGTCGTCTCGCAAGTCCTCGGAATACCTGACCGCGCGTTTGGCACCGACGATGCTCAGTGGAAGGCGGGCGCCAGGGAGGGGTATATGAAGCGACTGACGGTCACGCAACAGTCTTTGCGCTGTCCACTCGATGGTCGCACGGCCAACGTGACGGTGCGCACCAACCCCGGCGGCTCTCCATCGCGTCGCCACCTCGACGTGGCGTCCTGTTCCTTACTGCCTACGGCCTCCTTTGTCCCGGGGACGACGAAGGCCTATTTCTCCGATGTGCCGCCGCCGGTGTCGTATGCGAGCGAGGTCGACTTCACCCCGCGACACCGGTCCGGGGTCGCATGCCCAAGGCGCTGCCTGGGGGTCTTGAATGCTGCGGAATCCGGCGCCGCGGACCCCAAATGCTGCTCGTCGCCATCCGGGGACAGCCTGGAGCTGGCGCGACAGACCCAGAGCCCGGCCATCATGCGGGTGCTCTGGCTCTACGGTCTCTGACCCGAGTTTCTGCGGGAGTGTCCGATGAATGTCTGGCTCGTGCTTCCAGCGGTCACCGTGATGGCGGTCCTCGTCGTGATCCCCGTGTGGCTCGCCGCGCGCGGATACTTTCGCAGTGCCAAGCTCGTGAATTGTCCTGTGGTCGGCGCGCGCGCCGATGTGGTCATCGGCCGGGCCGGGTTGGCCGAGGCGCTGGGCCGCCGTTCGCTCAGACGGGTTTCCGCCTGCTCGTTCTGGCCCCGGCGAAACTGCTGTGCGCAGGGCTGCCGTCTCTTGGCCGATGAGGAAATCATGGAATATCGTCGACCCGCCGTGTGAGGCGTGAGGGCGGCGTGTGTGGAGGACCGAATGCGAACTGACGGAGCGATCGCGAAGATTCTCGTCCCGACCGACTTCTCATCGGGCTCCCAGCGCGCTTGGGTCACCGCGTCGCGGCTCGCCACGACGATCGGCGCCGAGATCGTCGTGTTGCACGTGTTGCCCGCCACTCCGGTCGAGATGAGTGCCCGATATGCGTTCGAGGAGGCTCGCGCGGCCGAGCGGTCGCGCCAGGCGGAGCATCAGCTTGGCATCGGACGCGAGGACGCCGACGAGCTGCCGCCGCTGCCGTATACGTTCAGCGGGCCTCTCACCGGCGAGCGTGTCAGTGACTTCTCGATCGCCGGTCGCGAGTGGGCGGAGAAGCTCGAGAACTGGGTACGCTTGCCGGGCGACGCGGCCTGCACGGTCACGACGCTTCTGCGCGTGGGCCGGCCATACGAGGAGATTGTGGCCGGCGCGAAGGAAGAGGATGTCGATCTGATCGTCATGGCCACACACGGCCGCGGCGAGGTTCATCGCCTGCTCGTCGGCAGTGTCGCCGACAAGGTCATACGCCTGGCACCGTGCCCGGTTCTCACGGTGAAGGATACGAGCGTTGCTGGTCAGGCCTTTGCATAACCGAGGAGCAGCGTCAGACGCACTCCTCGTGCGACCGCGATTGAAGGGGCTACATCGCGGTGAGGGAGGAGCGTGAACATCCAAGGAGGATGACATGACCAGACGAATTCTGCTCGCCCTCGCCGCCGTGGCGCTCACTGCCACGACCGCCTGGGCGCAGGGCCGTGACGTCACCGGAACCGTCGCCTACATCGACGCCGCCACCCAAACCATCCACCTCACCGATGGCCGCTCGCTGCGCGTGGGGCCCGGAGCATTGATCTCCGTCGATGGCCGCCAGCTCCCGATCGAAGCGATCAGGCCGGGGGCGACCGTGACCGTGGTCCCCGTATCACCCGCGCCCGCGATCGTGAGCACGCCGGCCGGCCAGCCGCCGATCGACGCGAGCGGGACCGTCGCGTCGATCGATCGGGTCAACGGCATCATTACGCTGCAGGATGGCCGAATGCTGAAGATGACGGATCAGACGCTCGTCTTGCAGCCGTCCC
>DASTCJ010000118.1:0-5227 GCA_035605575.1 Candidatus Methylomirabilota bacterium | reverse complement strand
TGCCAGGCAGGCGTCGAGCACCTGCGCGCCCGCGCGCACCTGCGCGCGACCGACCTCGGCCGCGTCCTCGAAGCGATCGGCGACGACGAGCTCCTTGAATTTTCGCGAGCCGATGACGTTCGTGCGCTCGCCGACGAAGATCGGCCGGTTGTCGTCGGTCGGATAGAGCGCGTCGATGCCGCTCACGCCCTGGGGCTCGACCGTAGCCGGGGTCCGCGGAGACCGGCGCGCCACGAGCCGAGCGATGGCGCGGATGTGCTCCGGCGTGGTGCCACAGCAGCCGCCGACCAGAGTCACCCAGCGCTCGTCGATGAAGCGCTGGAGCTTCAGGGCGAGGCTCTGCGGGGTCTCGCCGTACTGCCCGCGCTCGTCCGGCAGTCCCGCGTTCGGGTAGACGCTCGTCCAGCACGTCGCCATCTCGGACAGGGACCGCAGATGGTCGGTCATGAACTCGGGGCCGGTCGCGCAGTTGAGCCCGATGGAGAAGAGCCCCAGATGCTGCAGCGAGATGTACAGGGCTTCGACGCCCTGGCCGGCCAGCATCGTCCCCATCGGCTCGATGGTCGCGCTGACCATGAGCGGGACATCGCTCCGCCCGGATGCGCGGCGCGCGCGCAGCAGGCCGATGGCCGCCGCCTTCACATTGAGCGTGTCCTGGGCCGTCTCGAGCAGGAGCGCGTCCACGCCGCCCTCGAGCAGCGCCGCTGCCTGCGCCTCGTATCCGGTGAGCACCTCGTCGAAGGTCACGTTGCGGGTGACCGTGATCGAGCGCGTGGATGGCCCCATGGCGCCGATGACGAATCGCTCGCCGGCGGCCTCGCGCGCGATGCGCGCGGCGGCCAGCGTGATCTCGTGCAGCCGGTCGGCGAGCCCGTACTCCGCGAGCACGTATGGCGCGCATCCGAAGGTGTTCGTCGAGACGCAATCGGCGCCCGCCTCGAGATATGCGGCGTGGATTCCGCGGATGACGTCGGGGCGGGTGAGGTTCAGGTGCTCGTTGCAGCCATCGTAGCGGTCGCCGCCGAAATCCTCTGCGCTCAGTCCGGCGGCCTGGATCATGGTCCCCATCGCCCCGTCGAGGACGAGGACCCGCTCGGTGAGCGCGCGCTCGAGAGGGCTCATCTCGACCATAGTAGCGCACGGCGTTCGCCGGGCGCGGGGTTGCGATCACCGCTCAGCCCGACGCGACCCGCCTCGATTTGCGCGATCCCCACAGAGACCCGATGGCGGCGCAACATACGAGCCACCGCTCGACGGTGTCGGGGCGGCGCGCAGCCGCTGCCGAAAGCCAGCCGGCGATCGCGCGGACGGCGGACGTCCAGTCCCGCAGCGATGCGCCGAACCGGCCGCGTCGCGTCGCCGACTGCAAGAGCGCGTCGCCCTCGGCACGCTGAAAGTACAGGCGCGACAGGTAGCGAAGGCGCATTCGTTGGGGACCGATCCGGTGGGCGACGATCACGCTCGGCTCGTACACGGCCTGGCAGCCGGCGGCGAGGGCGCGTGCCACCAGATCGATCTCCTCGCCGCGATGGAGGGTCGCGCCAACCAGGCCGCGCCGCGCGTCGAAGCCTCCAACCCGATCGAAGACGCGGCGCCGGAACGCCATGTTCGCGCCCCAGACGGCCGGAGCGCCATGTGGATCGAGCACGCGCGCCGCCGTGGGGTGATCGAGGATTGCCAGCGCGTCATGCAGGGCGGGACGGCGCTGCAACCACGCCGGTGGCTTCTCCAACCACGCCGGGACGATCCGGCCCCCGACGATGTCCACGTCCGTCCGTTCGAGCGTGGTCGCGATCCGCACCACCCAGTCCTTGGCGGGCAGGACGTCGTCGTCCGTGAACGCAATGATGTCACCTCGGCTCGCCGCGATGCCGGCGTTTCGCGCGCGACTCAGCCCCTGTTCCGGCACGAAGACGGAGCGCGTCGGAATGTCTGCGGTCGCGACGAAGCGCTGGATCACAGCCCGCGTCGTGTCGGTCGAGTTGTTGTCGACGAGGATCATTTCCCACCGGATGCCGGGCGGTATCGCCTGCGATGCCAGCGCATCCAGCGTGAGGCCGAGCGAGGCCGCCCGGTTGTACGTGCAGACCACGATGGAGACGTCGGGCGCACGCGTCATGGTGGTCTCGCGAGACTGCCACAGCAGGGACGCCTCGCGATAGACTGCTGCTCGCTGGAGGTGCGATGCCCGGTCAACGTGTCGTCGCGATCGGTCTCGATGGCGTCGAGCTGGGGTTTCTCGAGCGCTTGCTCGCCACCGGGGAGATGCCGGCCCTTGCCGAGCTGAGGAAAAGATCGGCGAGATTCCTGCTCGACCACGGTGCCGCACAGCGCACGGGTCTGGCCTGGGAACACGTCGCATCCGGGCTGAGCCCCGAGGCGGGCGGGCGCTGGGCCGCCGTCGAGTTCGATCCGGCGACCTACCGGGTGTGGCAAGAAGGCGCTCGATTCCAGCCCTGGTGGGCGACCGTAGATCGCCGTGTCGTGGTCTTCGACACGCCGTACGTCGACTTGCAGCGCGCTGCTGGGACGCGGGGTGTGGTGGCGTGGGGCGCTCATGACCCCGGCACCGCCGCGGCGGCCCGGCCACAGCGGCTGCTCCGGGAATTCGTTCGACGCTTTGGCGCGTATCCGGCGCGCTGGACCTATGCGACTCCGTGGCCATCGCCCGAGCGCACGAAGCGGATGGGCAGCCTCTTGGCGGACGCGATCGACACGCGCGCCCGCGCCGCCCGGTGGCTCGCCACCGAGCGTCTTGCGGACTGGGATTTGTTCTTTGCCGTCGCCGGTGAGGCCCACGGCACGATCGAAGGATTGTGGCACGGCGTCGACCCGGAGCACCCTCTGCACGGTCACCCATCGGGACGCCCGGCCGCCGATGGCCTCTTGAAGATCCATCACGCGCTCGATCGCATGGTGGCCGGGCTGGTCGAATGCGCCGGCGACGCGACGCTGGTCGTGTTCACGATGGGAGGGATGGGGCCGAACCATTCGGACGTCCAGTCGATGGTGCTGCTGCCGGAGCTGCTCTTTCGCGAGACGTTCGGCCGGCCGCTTCTGACGGTACCGCATGCGTGGGCGGCGTCGCCCGCGAGCGTGCCGGTCCTCGATCCGGACGACGACTGGGGAAGGGCAAATCTGCGATGGCTACCGTCGGCTTCGTCCGCGTCGGACGCGGCAGGCTGGCGACGCTTTCTCGACAGAAGGCCCGCGCTGAAGGCGACCCTCCGGCCTCTTCGCATGGCGGTGCGGAGCTGGCGTGCCGCGCGTCCGGCGAGCACGGCCCATGATCTGCGCTGGCAGCCGGCGGCGCGCTATGGCGGATACTGGCCGCGGATGCAGGCCTTCGCGCTGCCGTCGTTCTACGACGGCCGCATCCGGATCAATCTCAAGGGACGCGAGCGCGACGGCATCGTCGACGCCGCCGATTATGCCGGTCTCTGTCGGCGCCTGGAGGTGCTGCTGCACGAATGCCGTAATCCGCTGACGGGCGAACCGGCCGTCGCATCGATCGAGCGAGCAGCAACGCGCAATCCGCTCGAGCTCAGCACTTCGGAGTCGGACCTGCTCGTGATCTGGCGCGGTGTGGCCACGGCGCTCGAGCATCCACGGCTCGGCCTCATCGGACCGGTCGCGCTGCGACGGACCGGCGGCCATACCGGTCCGCATGGATTTGCCTACGTCGCGGATTCGAGGCTCGAGGTGGGTGACCACGGCGTGCGTTCGTCGTTCGATGTCGCGCCCACGCTCGTGGAGCTGCTGGGATGCCCGCCGATCGCCGGCATGAGCGGACGTAGCCTGCTCCACCCCCGCCACGAGATTGTCGCCCCGGGTATAGTAACGGCATGACGCCCTCGCCCCGCCCGCTGGCGCTCGACGGCATCAAGGTCCTCGACCTCTCGCGCGTGCTGGCGGGACCATTCTGCGGCGCGCTGCTCGGCGACATGGGCGCCGACGTCGTCAAGGTGGAGGATCCGGCCGTCGGCGACGAATCGCGCACCTGGCCGCCGCACAAGGATGGCGAGTCGGCCGGCTACATCGTCAACAACCGGAACAAGCGCGGCATCTCCGTCAATCTCAAGACTCCGGAAGGCGTCGCAGTGGTCAAGCGTCTGGCGACGCACGCCGACGTGCTGATCGAGAATTTTCGCACGGGAACGATGGAGGAGTTCGGGCTCGGCTACGACACGCTGGCCGCCGACAACCCGCGGCTTGTCTACTGCTCGGTCTCGGCCTTCGGACGTACCGGCCCGCGCGCGGAGGGCGCCGGCTACGAGGCGCTCATGCAGGCGTTCTCGGGAATCATGTCGATCACCGGCGAGTCCGGCGGCGCGCCCGTTCGCTGCGGCGTCTCGTTTCTCGATCTCACCACCGGCATCCTGTGCGCCTTCGGCGTCGTGAACGCCCTCCGACTGCGAGACCGCACCGGCCGTGGCCAGCGTGTCGACGGCTCGCTGCTGGAGACCGCCCTCGGACTCCTGAACTTCCAGGTGGAGGGGTACCTGCTCGCCGGCACGGTGCCGAAGCCTCTGGGGTCGGCGCATCCGTCGCTCTCACCGTATCGCAACTTCCGCTGTCGCGACGGGCAGTGGGTCTTCATCGCGGGCGCCAACGATCGCCTGTGGAAGCGCCTCGCGGGCGCGCTCGGTCTCGCCGACATGGCAAACGATCCGCGATTCGCGAGTAACATCGATCGCGTGACGCATCGTGCCGAGCTCGAGCAGCGCGTGGGCGACGCCATCGAACGCCACGATCGCGAGCCGCTCCTCAAGATGCTGGAAAAGGCCGACGTCCCGGCCACGCCGGTGAACACCGTCGATCAGGTCGTGAACGATCCGCAGACGGCCACGCGGCCCACGATCCGCCGCGTGCAGCATCCGAAGCTCGGCGAGATCCCGGTGGTCGGGATGCCGATCTCGTTCTCCGACATGCAGCCGGGGGTGCGGCGCCATGCGCCGATGCGCGGCGAGCACACCGACGAGGTGCTGGCCGAGTACGGCTACAGCGCGGGCGAGATCGAGGCGCTCCGCGCTCGGAAGGCGATCGTGTGAAGCCGCTCCTGCTTGCCGCGATTGTGCTCGCCCTGGCCGCGCCGGCGGATGCGGCCCTCTATCGGTGGGTCGACAAGAGCGGCGTCACCTACTATACGAGCGAGCGGGAGGCGATCCCCGAACCGTATCGTGCCTCGGCGCAAAAGCTGGACGCGCCGACTCCGCGCACACCCGAG
>DASTCJ010000041.1:0-13056 GCA_035605575.1 Candidatus Methylomirabilota bacterium | reverse complement strand
GAAATCATCACGGCGATCTATCAAAAGCTGACGGTGAAAGGCTAGAGCCCATGAGCACGCAGACAGTCGAGCCTCGCCTGGCTCTCGAGCAGAACCTCCACATGTATCGCCAGATGGCGAAGATCCGCGCGTTCGAGGAGCAAGTCAACGAGCTCTACAAGAGCGCGAAGATGCCCGGGCTCGCGCACCTCTACGTCGGTGAGGAGGCCGTGGCCGTCGGCGTCTGCGAGGCGCTGCGTCGCGACGACTTCATCACGAGCACGCACCGCGGCCACGGGCACTGCCTGGCCAAGGGAGCGGCCGTCAACCGAATGTTCGCGGAGCTGCTCGGCAAGGAATCGGGCTACTGCCGCGGCAAGGGTGGGTCGATGCACATCGCCGATCCCGAGACGGGAAATCTCGGCGCCAACGCCATCGTCGGCGGCTCCGCCGGCATCGCGACCGGCGCCGCGCTGTCCGCCAAGATGCGCGGCACCGGCCAGGTGGCGGTGTGCTTCTTCGGCGACGGCGCGCTCGGCCAGGGGCTGCTCTACGAGGCGATGAACATGGCGGCGCTGTGGAAGCTGCCCGTGATCTACGTGTGCGAGAACAACCTCTACGGTGAGTACACGCCGTGCGGCGAGACGATCGCCGGCGAGATCCTTGCGCGCGCCCGCGCCTTCGGCATCCAGGCCGAGACCGTCGACGGACAGGACGTCCAGCTCGTGAATGCGACCATGCGTCGGCTGGTCGAGCGTGCCCGCCGCGGCGACGGCCCGGCGTTCCTCGAGTGCCGGACGTATCGCTACTACGGTCACCACGTCGGCGACGTCAACCGCGACTACCGCACGCGCGAGGAAGAACGCGAGTGGATGAGCCAGCACGACCCGCTGGAGACGCTGGCCGCGCGCCTGCGCCCGCACGTCGACACCGATACGCTCGATCGCATCCTGACCGACGTGAAGTCCGAGATCGAGGCCGGCGTGGCGTATGCGCTGACGGCGCCCTATCCGGACGTCCGCCAGGTCGATGAGGACGTGTACGCCTGACGCGCCGGCAACGAGAATGGCCGGCCGTCACACCCCGAGGTAGTACTTCTTCACGAGCTCGTTCTCGCGCAGCTCACGCGTGCTCCGGCCCTCGAACTCGATCTTGCCGTGCACGATGATGTAGCCGCGATCGGCGATCTTCGTGGCCTGGTTGAAGTTCTGCTCGGCCATCAACACCGTCAGCTGGTACTGCTCCTTGAGCTCCTTGATCTTTGCGATCACCCGGCTCACGAGGATCGGCGCCAGGCCGACGGACGGCTCGTCGACGAGCAACATGCGCGGCGACGACATGAGGGCGCGCGCGATGGCGAGCATCTGCTGCTCGCCGCCGCTCATGCTGCCGGCCAGCTGGTGGCGGCGGCCGCGCAGGACGGGAAACGCCTCGTAAGCGAACGCGAGATTGCGCGCGATGTCGGCCCGGGCGGCCTTGCGGTAGGCGCCCAGCAGGAGATTCTCCTCGACCGTGAGCTTGGGAAACAAACGACGGCCTTCGGGGACCAGCGCGATGCCCAGGCCGACGATGTCCTCGGTCGACTTCCGCGTGAGGTCGATGCGCACGCCGTCGGTTTCGAGAAAGACCTCGCCCGCCTCGGGCGTGACCATGCCCATGATGCACTTGATCAGCGTGCTCTTGCCGTTGCCGTTGGTGCCGAGGAGCGCGACCGTCTCGCCCTCCCGCAGCTCCACCGACACGCCGTGCAGCACGCGCACGGCCCCGTAGCCGGCGTCCACGCCGCGCACCACGATCCTACTCGCCAAGGTAGGCCTTCTCCACGGCCGGGTTGTTGGCGATCTCGTCCGGCGTGCCCTCGGCGATCCGCTCGCCGGCGTCGAGCACGACGATGCGCTGCGAGAAGCGCATCACCGCCCGCATGATGTGCTCGATCATGATGATGGTGATGCCCTGCGCGTTCAGCTTGAACAGGATGGCGAGGATGTCGTCCACCTCGGCGCTCGAGAGCCCGGCCATGGCCTCGTCGGAGATGAGGAGCTTCGGGCGCGCGGCCATGGCGCGCGCGAGCTCGAGCTTCCGCATCTCGATCTGCGTCAGCCCGGCCGGGCGCACATGGGCCTTGGCGTCGAGACCGATGTCGCGCAGGATGTCCGCGGCGATGTCGGCCGCGCGGTCGGCGGCGCGCGCGCGCCCCGTGTATTCGAGCGGAATGCCGAGGTTGTCGCGGACACTCATGCTCCGGAACGGCTTGGGGATCTGAAAGCTGCGCGCGATCCCGAGATGAGTCCGCCGGTGGGGCGGCAGCGCCGTGATGTCGGCGCCCTCGAACAGAATCCGGCCGGCGTCGGGACGGAGCGATCCGGCCACGCAGCTGATCAGCGTCGTCTTGCCGGAGCCGTTAGGACCGATGAGGCCGAAGCGCTCGCCGGCGTTGACGGCGAGCGTCACGCCATTGAGCGCGGTGAACCCGCCGAAGCGCTTCACGAGTCCGCGTACCTCGAGCATCAGCGGCTGCGCACTCGCCGCACGAGCCCGAGGATGCCCTCGGGCGCCAGCACGACGAACGCGACCAGCACGACGCCCACGATGAAGAGGTTCAGCTCGGAGGAGATGGTCACCGTCGCCAGCTGCTGCGCCCCGCCGAGCAGCACGGCGCCGATCACGGGGCCGATCCAGCTCGTGGTCCCGCCGATCATCGGCATGGCGAGCGCGTTGACCGCGTAGTCGAGGGCGAACGCCGAGTTCGGCTCGACGAACGTGACGTAGTAGGGAAACGGAGCGCCGGCGACGCCCAGCAGGAAGCCGCTCACGGTGGTGGCGAAGAGCTTCAGGCGCAGGGTCGGCACGCCCATGCATTCGGCGGCCATCTCGTCGTCGCGCAGCGCGGCGAGCCCGCGCCCGATCCACGACCGTTCGATGAAGCGCGCCGTCGTGACCGCCACCACGGCGAGGCCGAGCATCACCGTGAACAGAAACGTCACGTAGCTGCCGAACGGCGGGCCAGGCGGCCGGATGACGCTCAGCCCGCGCGAGCCGCCCACGAATTCCCAGTTGACGATCATCGTCTGCAGCACCACCGCCAGCGCCAGCGTGGCGATCGAGAAGAAGACGCCGCGCAGGCGGAGCGTCAGGTACCCGATGCCGAGCCCGAGCAGGGCCGACACGAGACCCCCGGCCACGATGAGCACCGGCAGCGGCGCCCGCACCGTCTGGATGAGCACGACCGCGGTATAGGCGCCGAGGGCGAAGAAGGCGGGGGTGCCGAAGTTCACGTAGCCCGCATAGCCGCCGAGGATGTTCCACGCGGTCGCGATGACGACATATTGAAGGATCACGTAGCCCGCGAAGTAGAGATACGGGTTCACGCGCAGCGAGGCCAGCGCGATGCCGGCGGCGATGACGGCCACGCCGACCGCGAACACGCGGGCCGTCCGCTCCATCTACCGGCCGAAGAGCCCGGCCGGCCGCACGGCGAGCACGGTCAGCAGGATGCCGAACGACACCGCCAGCGACCACGAGGGCCCGAAGAACGTGGCCATCAGGCTCTCGACGATGCCGAGGACGACGGCGGCGGCCAGCGTTCCGGGGATGCTTCCCATTCCACCGAGCACGGTGATGGCGAACATGCGCCCGATGTAGTCGCGGTCGGTGGACGGCACCACCGGCGCAATGGTCACCAGCAGGGCGCCGGCCACGCTGGCGGCGGCGATGCCGACGCCGAAGGCGACCGTCTTGATGTGCACGGGATCGGCGCCCATCAGCCGCAGGGCGCCGCTGTCCTGCGAGACGGCCATGATGGCGCGGCCGTAGAACGTCCGGCCGAGGAAGAGATAGAGGACGGCCGTCATCGCCACGCCGACGAGGCACGGGACGAGCAGGCGGTAGGCGATCCCGACGCCGCCGCCGAGGTCGAAGGACCGCCCGATGTACGGCGCCTGCACCAGCCGGTAGTCGACGCCGAACTTCAGGCTGAGACTGACCTCGATGATGAACAGAATGCCGAAGAAGAAGACGAGACCGCGCAGCGACTCCTCGCCGCGCCGCTCGAAGCTGCCGTAGTAGACGCGATAGACGATCGCGCCGACCACGAAGAACACCGGCGTCAGCAGGATGCCGGTGAGGATGGCGTCGACGCCGTAGGCGTTGTTCAGGACGTACGCGGTGTACGAGCCCAGGATGACGAACGCGGGCTGCGCGATGTTCGCGATGTCGAGCAACCCGAAGATCAGCGAGACGCCGAGGCTGACGGCGGCGTAGAAGCCGCCGAGCAGCAGTCCGGCGACCACCGCGTTCGCCAGCAGGTCCCAGGAGAACACGGGGCCCGGGCTACTTCAGCGCGGACGCGTATGGATAGATGATGGTGCCCGACTTGAACTCGTCGGGATAGAGCACGACCTTCTTGCCGGGGCCGCGGAACTGATCGATGCTGTTGCCGCTGATCTTCTGGTACTGCACCATCAGCGTCCGGCCCTTCGCCCACTCGCCGTTCTTGCCGAACTTGATCTTGCCGACGATCGTGTTGAACTCGGTGGCCCGGATGTGATCGGCGATCTTCTGCTGATCGAGTCCCTTCGTCGCCTCCACCGCCTGACCGAGAACCTGCATCAGCGCGTAGGAGTAGGGGGGCAGGTAATAGCCGAGGGGGTCGACGCCGGCCTTCTCCGCGCGCGCCTGGTACTCCTTGAGGAACTCTTTGACGCCGGGGATGGCCAGGAACGGCGGCTCGGGCGCCCAGAAGTCGTAGTTGACGACGCCGTTCAGCAGCGAGCCCATGCTCGTCATCACGGTCGTGAACATCAGTCCCACCATGCCGCCGCCGAAGATCTTCGGCTGCAGGCCCACCTCGTGCGCCGCGCGTAGCATGCCGACCGAATCCGGTGGATAGGAGGCCACGAACACGATGTCGGGATTGGTGGCCTTGATCGCGCGCACGATCGGCGTGTAATCGACGGTGCTCGGCGGATACGTCTTGTCGTAGACGGTCTTGAAGCCGAACCGCTTGATCAGCTCGCGCGCGCCGACGAGCGCATTCTGCGGATACTCGGCGTCGGCGCCGACGATGGCGACCGTCTGCGGCTTGGGATTCTGCTTGGCGGCCAGCTCGAAGAACCCGATGGCCGTGCTGATCTGCGGATCGGGACCGGCGGGCTGGATCTGGAAATAGTTCGGGTACTGGTACTTCTCGTTGTTCGCCAGCCCGAACATTCCGATGAGCGTGAGCTTGCGCTCCATGGCGATGGGCAGGAGCGGCGCGATGAGGTTCGTGCCGTAGCCCGAGATGATCAGGTCGACCTTGTCGACCTCGAGCAGCTTCGTGTAGATGCCCGGCACCGTCGCCGGATTGGTCTGGTCGTCGTAGAAGATGAGCTCGACGGGCCGGCCCAGCAGGCCGCCCTTCTTGTTGACGTCGTCCTTCCAGATCTGGATTGCGAGCAGCGCGGGCTTGCCGTTGGCCGACAGTCCGCCCGTCAGCGCCATTCCGAATCCGATCTTGATCGGATCGGCGGCGCGCGCCGTGAAGACGCCGGCGCTGATCGACGCCAGCGTGACCGCGACCGCCACGACGATCCAGGCCATGTGCCACGACCGCAGGTGCCTCATCGCGTCCTCGCTCTCTGCGCCGACGGCGCACCGACTCGCGTTCGCTGCGGGGCCCAAAGCTGCGCCGCCGGCTGCGCCTTGTCAAGGGCGGCGGCGGGTTGTCAACGACACGCGAACCGGCGACCATGGCCGCCGCAGCGGAAAGGATGGGGCCATGGAGACGGTGTCGCGACGGGACTGGCTCGGGACGGCAGGGCTGGCGGCATTGGCCGCGGTGGCAGGCTCGGAGATTCGCGGGCCGGCGCCCGCGAGCGCGCAGACGCGGCCGGCGGAAGGGCTGATCAGCGCGCTGAAGGCCGCGCGCCTCTACGACCTGTCGTTCACCTGGAACGATCAATCGCCCGTGCTCGGGCTGAACCCGCCGTACTCGTTCGCGCTGAACCGCACGCACAAGATGACGCACGAGATCTTCGGCCAGGCGCCGGGCAGCCGCGTCTCGTGGGCCTCCGACATCATGTACTTCAGCGGCCAGCATGGCGCGCCCACCATCGACGCCATCGGACACATCGGCCGCGATCTGAAGCTCCACGGCGGCGTCGATGCCGTTGCCGCCACCGCGACGCCGGGCGGCATCGCGAACAACCTCGGTATCGACAGCTTTCCGGTCGACCTCATGATCAATCGCGCCATCTTCCTCGACGTGGCGCGGCACGTCGCGGGCGGCGGCGACAACCCGCTGCCACCCGGGTTCGAGATCACGGCCAAGCATCTCGACGATACGGTGGCGGCGCACGGCGTCGACGTTCGCAAAGGTGACAGCCTCCTGATCCGCACCGGCTGGGGGCAGCTCTTCGGCAAGGACAACGCGAAGTACCTCGGCGAGCAGTCGCCCGGCCCGGGGCAGGACGCGGCGAAGTGGATCATCGGCAAGGGCGTGCGGCTGGCCGGCGACGACACCGCGACTTTCGAGAAGCGACCGGCGGCCTACGGCAAGGAGCTCTTCAGCGTGCACATGATGCTGCTCGCCGACAGCGGCATCTACATCGTCGAGAACATGAACCTGGAGCCGCTCTCGGCGGCCAAGGCGTACACGGTCGCGCTGGTGATCACGCCGCTCCGGATCCAGGGCGCCACCGGCTCTCCGCTCCGCGCCATCGCGCTGGTGCCATAGACGTCATCCGGCTGACGTCCGTGCCGTTTCGCCCGCCTCGACGGCGCACGCCGTCGCGGCTTGCCCGTCGACGCGTTAGGCCGCGCGCACTTGCGCGCGGCCGACGGCGCCGCCGATCCGGCAGCCCTGTTGCACTGTCCGTCCCGGGGAAACTCACATCCGCGGGAGGCCACGATGAAGATTGCTCGACTGGCGGTGCTCGTCACGCTCGCGCTCGGCGCTCACGGGACGCCGATGGCCCAGGCGCAGCAGGCCGCGGTTCCGACCCGGCCGGCGCACATCGAGGCGACGCAGACGTTTCTGGTGACGTGGGGGTCCGAGCGCTGGGACGCGCTGCGCACGGTGAGCGCCGACACGGTTCCGGTGAAGGTCGGCGAGAGCACGTACTCCCTCGAGCCCGGCGCCCAGAAGTCGGACGTGCGGCTCGCGCTGCCGTTCCGCGGGCTGTCGACGGTCCGCACGGACGGCAAGATCACCGGCGTGAAAGTCGACGAGCTCGCCCTCAAGATGGGCGACACCGAGCTCCGCGGGCCGGGCACGATCGATCTTGCCGAGGACAACGGCGTCTTCCGTGTCACCGGGGTGACCGCCACGCCGCGATAGCCTCTAGACCGCGCCCTCCTCGATGGGGGGCGCGGTCGCCCGTTCGCCGGTCGCACTCCCGGGCGCCGGCTTCTCCAGCCGGATCCGTCGCATGAACGGCAGCAGCAGCGTCATCGACGCGAACATCACCGCCAGCAGCCAGAAGTCATCCGCGTACGCCAGCAGCTGCGCCTGGGTGACCGTCTCGCGATAGAGCATCGCCACCGCCTGTCGCTCCGCGGTGAAGGCGTCGCTGCCCTGCGCGGCGAAGTGCCGCGCCCAGCCGGCCAGCCGCGCGCGCGTCTCACCATCGAAGGCGGTGATATGGCTCACCAGCGTGGTCTGGTGATACTGGCTGCGCTGCGCGAGCAGCGTGGTGGCCACCGCGATGCCGAGGCTGCCGCCGACGTTGCGCATCATCCCGTACACCGCGGTGGCGTTCACCAGCTTGTCGCGGCGGATGGTGGCCAGCGTGAGCGTGGACAGCGGCACGAAGATGAAGCCGATGGCGAAGCCCTGGATGAAGCGCGGCAGCGCGAGCGCCCAGTAATCCATACCGAGCGTCAGCGACGACATCATGTAGAGGCTGAGGGCGTTCAGGAAACAGCCGAAGGCAAGCATGATCCGCTGATCCATGCGGGTCACGAGCCCGGAGGCGAACAGCGAGGCGATGTTGCCGAGACCGCCGGGCGCCAGCACGAGACCCGATGTCCACGCGTCGTAGCCGAGCAGCTTCTGCGTGAAGACGGCCACCAGGAGCATGCCGGCGAACATGCAGAAGCCGACGATCGAGATCAGCGTGACGCCGGTGGCGAAGTTACGGTCCGAGAAGACCGTGAGATCGACGATGGGCTCGCTGGCCATCAGCTCGCGGATCAGGAAGCCGGCCAGCGCGCAGATGGCCACGATGGTCATCACGATGATCGGTGCCGAGTCGAACCAGTTCTCGCGCTCGCCGCGATCGAGGACGAGCTGCAGACAGCCGAACCCGCTCACCATGAGCCCGAGGCCCCACCAGTCGATGCGCGAGGCGCGCTTGAGGTAAGGCGGATCGAACAGACATGCGCTGGCGAGGAGGAAGCCGACGACACCGACCGGAAGGTTGATGTAGAAGATCCAGCGCCAGGACCACTCGTCGGCCATGTAGCCGCCCACCGTCGGCCCGAGGATGGGGCCCAGGATGAAGCCGAGCCCCCATACCGCCATGGCCAGACCGCGCTGATGGAATGGAAAGATCTCCCAGAGGATCGCCTGCGAGAGCGGGATGATGGGACCGCCGCCGAGCCCTTGCAGGATCCGCGCGATGATGAGCGTGGTGAGATCCGGCGCGGCGCCGGACGCGAACGAGCTGAGCACGAACACCGTGCAGCAGATCAGGAAGAACTTCTTGCGCCCGAAGTAGCCGGCCAGCCAGCCGCTGGCCGGAATCACCACCGCGTTGGCGGCCAGATACGACGTGATGACCCAGGAGACCTCGTCGAGGCCGGCGGAGAGCGAGCCCTGCAGATGCGGCAGGATGACGTTCGTCACGCTGGTGTCGAGGATCTGCATGAACGCCACGACCATGACCGTCAGCGTCGTGAGCCATTTGCGCGCGGGGGAGACCGGCGGCGCGTCGGGCGCGGGTGCCGTCATCCGCGCCCGGGTATCATCGCCGCGACATTGCCGGCGATGTCGGCTCTCGTTAGAGTAGCTATATGTCTCACGCTCCGCTGACCCTCCGACGATGGAAGCGCGTCGAATATGCCAGACTCGTCGACCTGGGCGTATTCGAGAGAGAAGCGGTCGAGCTGATCGGCGGTCAGCTCGTCGTGGCCGAGCCACAGGGTACGTATCATGCGTCCTCGATCAGCGCCACGGACTATGCGATTCGCGCGATTTTGCCGCCGGGTTGGATCGTCCGGATTCAGGCGCCGGTGTCGCTGGATGACGAGTCGGAACCCGAGCCTGATCTTGCCGTCGTGGCCGGTCGTCCGATGGACTATCGGGACTCGCACCCGGCCCGCCCTGTGCTGATCGTCGAGGTCGCCGAATCGAGTCACTATGTTGATCGGCAGCACAAGGGCAGCCTCTACGCGCGAGCCGCCATCCGGGACTACTGGATCGTCAACCTTCCGGACGGACTTCTCGAGGTCTACCGCGACCCGATTCCGGATTCCTCGGCCGCCTATGGCTGGCGATATCGTTCGGTCGTGTCGCTGACGAGGGCTGATGTCGTGGTTCCTCTCGCGTTTCCGTCCGCCGAAATCAGCGTCAGGGACTTACTGCCGTAGGCTTGAGACCGAGCGGCAGCGCTATCTTGTAGTACGAGGTGAGGAACCCCTCCCACCATTGCTGGCGCTCGCCGCCGCGCGCCACCTCGAGGAACAGCTGGAGGCTCTCGTCCTGCCAGCGCTGGATCACGTCGAGGTTGGCCGGATCGTCCTCGATCAGCGCCTTGACCAGCGCGCGCGCGAAGCTGATGTGGCGCGTCTCGTCACGCACGCGCGCGCGATGGTTCAGCGCCGAGAAGAGATCGCCGCGCGCCTCGGCACCGTCGGCGAGGACCGCGAACGTGCCCGGGCCGGCCGCGCCCTCGGCCACGAAATTTGCCTTCACGACGATCTCGAGGCTGTCCTCGAGCTCGAGCACGTGGCGGAAGAAGCGGCACGTCGTGCCCGACGCTTCCCAGGCCGGTAGCCAGTCACGCTCGGGAATGCCGGCGCGTTGCCACACCTCGGTGTCCATCTCCAGATGCCGCTGTTCATCCGCAAGCTGGAACAGACAGCACTTCTTCAGCTCGTCGAACGGCGCGTGCGCCGCCGCCGTCGCGATGTAGTGGGTCGCCGACAGCTCGGAGAAGTAATTGTTGGCGAACTGGTCGACGGCGCGCTCCAGATAGCGCGGACTCACCGTGGCGTAGCTCAGCGCCTCGGGCGGCAGCGCTGCGCGCTCGGCGAGATAGCGCTCGCGCTCGCGCGCCTGCAGCGCGACGTACCGCTCCCAGCTGAGATTGGCCGGATCCTTGAAGCGACCGGGATCCTTCAGCACGATGCGTCGTTGCGCCATGCCGCGCCTCCAGGTGGCGCTACAGTAGGGGCCGCCACCACCGTGTGTCAACGCGCCGGCCGGCTCCGCGCTCAGTTCACGCGTCGCGCGCGGCCGCTCCAGTACGGCTCGCGCAGCTTGAACTTCTGCAGCTTGCCGGTCGCCGTGCGCACCAGTGTTTCGCGGACCTCCACCGACGTCGGACACTTGTAGTGCGCCATTCGGCTGCGGCAGTGCTCGATCAGCTCGCGCTCGGTCGCTGTCACGCCGGGGCGGAGCACGACGAGGGCCTTGATCGTCTCGCCCCACTTCTCGTCCGGCACGCCGATGACGGCGGCCTCGGCCACGGCCGCGTGCTGGAACAGGCAGTCCTCGACCTCGATCGACGACACGTTCTCGCCCCCGGTGATGATCACGTCCTTCTTGCGGTCGCTGATGGTGACGTAGGGGCCTTCACGATAGCCGCCGTCGCCCGTGTGGAACCACCCGTCGACGACGGCCTTCGCCGTCTCTTCGGGCTGGTTCCAGTAGCCCTCGAAGACGTGATTGGAGCGCGCCAGCACCTCCCCCTCGTCGTCGACGCGCATCCGCACGCCGACGGCCGGCACGCCCGCGCGCGAGAGCCGGCGCGCGCGCTCAGCGGCGTCGAGCCCGTCCCACTCGGCCGGCGCCCGATTCATGGTCAACAGCGGCGCCGTCTCCGTCAGCCCGTAGATCTGGATGAACTCCCAGCCGAGCTCGGTCTCGATCCGCTCGATCGTCCTGGACGGCGGCGGCGCGCCCGCGATGACCACGCGCACGCGATCGCGCCCGGGCACGGCGACGCCACGCTGGCGGCGCGCGCGCGCGGCGTCGAGCACGGCCGCCATGACCGCCGGCGCGCAGTTGAAGATCGTCACGCCCTCGGTCTCGACGCGCTTCAGAATCTCCTCGCCGTCGATCTTGCGGATGACGATCTGACGGCAGCCCATCGCCGTGAGGGCGTATGGCATGCCCCAGCCGTTGCAGTGGAAGGTCGGCAGCGTGTGCAGGTAGACGTCGCGCTCGTTGAGACCGAGGTGCCAGCCGAAGGTCACTGTGTTCAGCCACAGATTGCGGTGCGTCAGCTGTACGCCCTTGGGCCGCGCCGTCGTGCCCGACGTGTAGTTGATCGAGGCCGTGGCGTTCTCGTCGCGCACCTCGAGCCGCGGCCGCGCGCCCGCGCGCAGGAACAACTGCGCATCCGACGCCGCGCCGAGCACGATGCGGTGCTTGATCGGAATGTGGCGGAGCGACGCGTCGAGCTCCGGGTCGATCAGCAGGACCGCGGCGCCGGAGTGCTCGAGGATGTAGCGGACCTCGTCGGCGTTGAGACGGAAGTTCACGGGGACGAGGATGCGACCGAAGACGCTCACGCCGAACAGGGCCACGAGGAATCGCGCCGCGTTCGGCGACACGATGGCCACCCGGTCGTTCTCGGCGAGACCCAGCTCGTCGAGCGCGGCGCCGAGGCTGCGCGCCATCTCGGCGAAGCGGGCGTACGTCACGCGCCCGAGGCCGCCGCCCGGCGGACTCGGCTCGTCGACGACGGCCTCGCGCTGTCCGTAGACCTGCTCGGCGCGCTCGAGAAAATCGCCCAGGGTGAGCGGCACGATCATGATGGACCTCCTGCGGCGGATAGCTCCGGCTTGTGGCAGTATGCCTCCGAATCATGGACTTCGGGATCAACCTCGCCACCGCCGCCGATTCGTTCAGAGTCGTGAAGCGAGCCGAGGAGCTCGGCTACGCGCGCGCATGGTTTTACGACACGCAGCTGCTGAATGCCGACGTCTTCGTGGCGATGGGCGCCGCCGCCGTGCAGACGTCGCGCATCCGTCTCGGCACCGGCGTGCTGATCCCGTCCAATCGCATCGCGCCCGTCGCCGCCGGCGCCCTGGCATCGCTGAACGCCCTGGCGCCCGGCCGGATCGACTTCGGCATCTCCACCGGCTTCACCGCCCGACGGACGATGGGGCTGGGCCCGGTGAAGCTCGACGACATGGTGGAGTACATCCGCGTGGTGCAGGGCCTGCTGGCCGGCGAAACGCTCGAGTGGACCTTCGAGGGCAAGCGCCGCAAGATTCGCTTTTTGAATCCCGAGGTGGGCGCCATCAACATCAGGGATCCGATCCCGCTGTACGTCTCGGCGCTGGGGCCCCGGGGCCGCAAGCTGACGGCGGGGCTCGGGGCGAACTGGATCCAGGCCGTCGGGCACATGGCGACGGCGAAGGCCGCGGTGGCCGACATGCACACGGCATGGCGGGCGGCCGGCATCGAGCCCACCACGCGCGTGGCGATGGCCTTCACGGGCGGCTGCGTGCTCGACGAGGGCGAGGCCGTCGACTCGCCGCGGGCGCGCGCTCAGGCGGGGCCCCACGCGACGGTCGCGCTGCACAACCTCGTCGAGGCCGAGGAGTTCGGCAACTTCGGCCGCGGCGTGCCGCCCGCGCTCACGCCGCTGGTCGAGCGTTACCGCGAGATCTATCGGCGCTACGAGCCGACGGATGCGCGCTACCTCGAGAACCACCGCGGCCATCTCATGTTTCTCCGTCCGGAAGAGCACGAGGTCTGCACGGCCGAGCTGATCCGCGCCGTCACCTTCACCGGCACGCGCGAAGAGCTACGGGACCGGATCCGCGAGCTGCGCGCGGCAGGCTACAATCACTTCGCGATCCGCATCGCCCACGGGCACCCGCAGATGCTGGAGCAGTGGGCCGACGTCTTCGAGAAAGTCT
>DASTCJ010000161.1:0-22738 GCA_035605575.1 Candidatus Methylomirabilota bacterium | reverse complement strand
AGAACGCGACCGCGCGGCCGCTCGCCTCGAGATAGGGCGCGTGATGGAAGTCCGGCCACACCTGGTGGCGATGCTTGAGCGTCTCCGGATCGGGGCCGGACCACGCGAACCGCGGCGCCTCGAACAGCGCCGGCGAGTACTCGTAGTAGCCGGCAGCCATGGACCTGGCCATCGCCAGCGCGCGCGCCGGATCGTCCACGAGCACCGTGTGGAAGATCGCGCCGAGTCGCACGCGCGCCGGATCGCGCCCGGCGTCCTCGGCACCGGCGCGAATGGCGTCGATCGCGGTCGCGATGTTGGCCGCGTGCGTGCCGACGCGGATGAAGACCCCGTCGGCGACGCCACCCGCCATCCGCAGCGTGCGCGGCCCGCCGGCGGCGATCCAGATGGGCACCGGTCGGTGGTGCGGCAGCCGCGCGGGTCGCGCGGCGCCCACCTCCACCGCTTCACCGTCGAGGAGGGCCCGCATCAGCCGCGTGCTGGCCTCCAGCTCCTTGACGCGCGCCGGTCGCAAGCCGGCCAGCCGCACCGCGGTGTCGCCGACACCCCAGCCGAGGAGCACGCGCCCGGGCGCGAGCTCGTCGATGGTGGCGATGGAGCTGGCCGTCACCGTCGGATGGCGATTGATGGGATTGGCGAGGAGCGGACCCAGGGTGACGCGCTCGGTGGCGCGCGCGGCGGCGGCCAGCAGCACGTAGGTGTCGCGACGGCGGAGCTGCGAATCCGGCTGGAAGGTCGCGTCCCAGCCAAGGGCCTCGGCCCGACGGACGTCGGCGGCGAACAGATCCACCGATCGTGCGTCGAAGCGGTTCAGGCCGAAGCGAGGAAGGCTCACGAGCCGGTTGTACAGGCTGGCGCTGATTTCATCAAGCGCGGGCGTCGGCGCTGTCGAGCGGCTTCCAGCCAAGGACCTTCCGGGCATGCTCCAGATCGCGGTAGCCGCGCTTGTTGCGGGAGGTGACGTAGAAGACGTCGAACCGCAGGTCGGGCGGCGCGTCGAGACAGGCGCCGATCATCAGCGCGATGTCGCGCTGGCTGCACCACACGGAGAAGTCGCGCGCCACCGTCGGCCGATCGTCTTTCTTCACGGCGCCGATGCGCAGGCAGATGACCGAGAGGTTGTGCTCGTCCGCGTAGTACCGGGCCAGCGCCTCGCCCCACACCTTGCTGCAGCCGTACAGTCCGGCGGGCCGCAGCGGGCTCAGATGCGTGAGCATCGGCGCCGACGGCGCCCGGCCGTCCACGAACGACGCGTACGGCTCGTCCTTTTCGATGGCGCTGATGGTGGCGCCGCTGGAGGCGAAGACCACGCGCCGCACGCCGGCGCGCCGCGCGGCCTCGAACACGTTGTACGTCCCCAGGATGTTGCCGCGCACGTACGCGTCGAGCTCGGCCTTGCCACCCACCACGGCTGCCAGGTGAACGACGGCATCCACGCCGGTGAACGCCGGGCGCATCGCCTCGAAGTCGGCGATGTCGGCGATCGTCCACCCGACGCCGGGCGGGCCGGGACGACGGCCGAGGCCGCGCAGGTCGTAGCGGTCGGAGAGATGAGCGCGCACGGCGCCGCCGATCAGGCCGCCGAGGCCGGTCACGAGCACGACGGGGCGGTTCGTCATGGCCTGCGATTGTCGCACGAGTTAAATTACCGGCCATGACCGAGCAGGAAGCGCTCGAGGTGCTGCGAGCCGCGGATCCCGTACGCGCGGCCCGGGCGGCGGCCGCGCTCTGGCAGATGTGGCACCGCTCGGGCCGCGCGGAGCTCGACGCGCTGCTGCGCGAGGGGATCGAAGCGATGGAGGGGCAGCGACTCGACGAGGCGGAGCGGGTGTTCGCGCGCCTCATCGAGACCGCCCCCGACTTCGCCGAGGGCTGGAACAAGCGCGCCACCGTACGCTACCTGGCCAAGGACTACGCCGGCTCGATCGCCGACTGCCGCGAGACGCTCGCCCGCAATCCGAATCACTTCGGCGCCCTGTCCGGTCAGGCCCTCTGCCATCTCGCGCGCGAGGAGTACGGGGAGGCGGCGGCGGCGTGCCGGCGCGCGCTCGCGGTCCATCCGCATCTCGACGGCGCGCGCGCGAATCTCCGCACGGCGCTGCACGAGCTCGTCAAGTGGAATTGAGCTGAGATGGAATTCGCGTTCACGGACGCCGAGCGCGCCTTCGCGGGCGAGGTGCGCGAGTTTCTCGCCATGAACCCGGTCGACCGCTTTCCGCTGGACGGGATGGATGCGGGCTACGGCTCGGGTGCCCACTCGCGCGCGTTCATGCAGGCGCTCGGCGCGCGCGGCTGGATCAGCATGTGCTGGCCGCACGCCTTCGGCGGCCAGGCGCGGCCGATGTTCATGAAGCTCGTCCTCTTCGAGGAGCTGGCAAGGGCCGGCGCGCCGTTCGGGCCGCTCGCGGGATCGTGGCAGACGGCCGACGCGATCATCGAGTACGGCACCGAGCGGCTTCGTCGGGAGTTGCTGCCCGCGATCGCGCGCGGGGAGGCGACCTTCTGGCAAGGCTACAGCGAGCCGGACGCCGGCTCGGATCTCCTCGCGCTCAAGACGGCGGCGCGACGTGACGGTGATCATTACGTCATCCGCGGCCACAAGATCTGGTCGAGCCATGCCGGCATCGCCACCCACGGGCTGATCTTCTGCCGCACCAGTCACGAGACGCGCCGCAGCCAGGGATTCAGCATGTTCGTCGTTGCCAACGGCACGCCGGGCATGGACATCCGTCCGATCACGAGCCTCACCGGCGGCGTCTATCACTACGAGGTCTTTCTCGACGACGTCCGCGTGCCGGCCGACGTGATGCTCGGTCCCGAAGGCCGGGGCTTCCAGGCGCTGCTGAACGGCCTCGACTCCGATCGCTTCTGGGGCCGCTTCTACAAGGCCCCGGCGCTCGAGCGGGTGCTGCGGCGGCTCGTCGATTACGCGAACACGACGCACGTCAACGGCGCGCCGCTCGCGCGGGACGCTCACGTGCGACGCCGGCTGGCCGCCGTGGCCGCGGAGATCGCGGGTCTTCGCCTCCTCTTTTATCGCGCGGCGTGCCTGCTGCGCGACGGTGCCCCGATCACGTACGAGACGGCCGTGGCCAAGGTCTACGCCGATGAGCTTGGTCAGAAGCTCGCGCGGCTCGGCATGGAGATCCTCGGGCGGTGGGCGCCGCTGCGCGCGGGCTCGCGCGAGGCGCGGCTCGACGGCGAGATCTCACACGCGTACCTGACCAGCCTCGGGCACACGATCGCCGGTGGCACCGCCGAGATCCTCCGCACGACGGTCGCCGTGCGCGGGCTCGGCCTGCCCGCCGAGTCGAAGCGGAGCTGACGTGGACTTCCGTCCCTCGCCCGCCCAGCAGCTTCTCATCTCCACGGCGCGCGAATTCCTCCGCAAGCGCGCCGACACGCCGCCGGCGTGGCGGGAGATCGGCGAGCTCGGCTGGCCCGGATTGCTCGTCCCCGTCGAGCTCGGCGGCACCGGCGGCTCGCTGCTCGATGTCGTGCTCCTCGTCGAGGAGGTGGCTCGTGCCGCGATGCCGGGCCCGTTCGTTCCGAGCGCCGTGGTGGCGACCTCGCTGCTGGCGCGTGCGGGGACTCTGGATCAGCAGAAGCGCCTGCTGCCGGCGATGGCCGCCGGCGAGCGCGTCATGGGCGTCGCGCTGCTCGATGACGCCGGCGCCCGCCACGTGGACGACCTCGCGCTGACGCTCGATTCGCGCGGCCGGCTATCGGGGCGGAAGCTCTTCGTCGAGGCGGCCGACGTCGTCGATGCGCTGATCGTCGTCGCGCGGAGCGGCGCCGAGATTGCCCTCGTCCTCGTCCCGACGAATCGTGCCGGTGTGACCCGCGTGCCGCTCGACACCATCGGCCCTGAAAGGACCTTCGAGCTGACGTTCGACGGCGTCGCGGTCGCGGCCGAAGATCGTCTGCTCGGTAGCCGCGAAGGCCTCGCGGCGGCGCTCGCGGCCGGCGCCCTGGCGCGGACCGCGGAGATGGTTGGTGCGGCGCAGCGCGTCCTCGAGCTTGCCGTCGAGCACGCGAAGACCCGGGTCCAGGGCGGCCGCCCGATCGGTGGCTATCAGGCCATCCAGCACGCCTGCGCCGACCTCGTGCGTGACGTCGACGCCGCGCGCGGGCTGCTCCATTGCGCCGCGTGGAAGGTCGACAGCGGCGCACCCGCGGCGGCGGACGTCGCGATGGCCAAGGCGTACGCGGGCGAAGCGTGCCTGAACGCGGCGCGACGTGGTCACCAGATCTTCGGCGCCATCGGCTACTGCGACGAGCATCCGCTCCACCGCCTGCACAAGCGGATCCTGGCGGCCAGCCTGGACTACGGCGATGCGGCGCTGCACCTCGAGACCGTCGCCCGGGAGATCGGGCTCGTCTATGAACCGGACAGGCCGTACTTCCGCATCTTGTAGCGCAAGTTGCGCTCGCTGATTCCGAGGATGTCGGCAGCGCGGGTCTGCACCCCTTCGGCACGCGCCAGCGCTTCGCCGATCATCCGCCGCTCGAGCCCCTCGACGGCTGCGGGCAGGCTGCGGTCCCGGCCGGCCTCCGGCGCGGGCGCCTGCAGCGTGAGTGGCAGGTCGGCCAGACCGACGACGTCGTCTCGCGTGAGGACCACGGCGCGCTCGATCAGGTTCTCCAGCTCGCGCACGTTGCCGGGATAGTCGTAGCGGAGCAGCGCCTCGCGCGCTTCCTTCGTGATCCCGCGGATGGCGCGACCGTTCGCCTTGGCAAACTTGCCGACGAAGTGATCCAGCAACACGGGAATGTCGTCACGCCGGGCGAGCAGCGGCGGGACGGTGATCGTGACGACATTCAGGCGGTAGTAGAGATCGTCACGAAACCGCTCCTGCCGAACCAGACTTTCGAGGTCGCGATGCGTGGCCGCCAGCACCCGCACGTCGACGGTGATCGAATGGCTGGCGCCGACGCGTTCGATCTCGCGCTCCTGAAGCACACGAAGCAGCTTGACTTGCAGGTGGGCCGGCAGGTCGCCGATCTCGTCCAGAAACAGGGTACCGCCTTGCGCGACCTCGAAGCGGCCGCGGCGCGTGGCCACCGCCCCCGTGAAGGCGCCGCGCTCGTGTCCGAACAACTCGGACTCGAGCAGCGTCTCGGGCAGCGCCGCGCAGTTCACACGGACGAGCGGGCCGCTCGCGCGCCGACTCGCGTAGTGAATCGCCTTCGCGATCAGCTCCTTGCCGGTGCCGCTCTCGCCCTGAATCAGGACGGTGGCGTCGCTCGCCGCCACCCGGCGCACGAGGGACAGCACTTCCTGCATGGCGCCGCTCTCACCCAGGATGCCCTCGACGCGATGGCGCTCTTGCAGCGCCTGCCGCAGCTCCCGGTTCTCGCGCAGCAATTGCTGTCGGTCGCGCACCTGCGTGAGCCGGTGGAGCAGCTCCTCGAGATTCAGCGGCTTGGCCAGGTAGTCGCTGGCGCCGGCCTTGATGGCGGCCACGGCATTCTCGATCGTCCCGTATGCCGTCATGACGATGACGGCCATCTCGGGGTTGAGGCGTCGCGCGGCGTCGAGCAGATCGAGCCCGGACAGCCCGGGCATCTTTTGATCGGTGAGAACGACGTCAGCGCCTTCGGCCTTGAGCCGCGCCAGCGCGGCCGCGCCATCCGTGGCCGTCTGCACGTCGAAGCCGTGGCGCGCGAGAAACCCGCTCACCAGCTCGATCTGCGGCGCCTCATCGTCGACCACCAGCACCCGACAGCGATCGCTCATGTCGGGCTCTGCGGCAGGGTGATGCTGAAGACCGTCCGGCCGGGCCGGCTCTCGACGTCGAGCACGCCGCCGTGCGCCTCCACGATCCGGCGACTGATGGTGAGACCGAGCCCGAGTCCGTCGCGGCGCGTGGTGAAGTACGGGTCGAAGATGCGTGACAGGACGTCCGCCGGAATCCCGGGGCCGGTATCCGTCACCGTGATCGCGGCTCCGTCCCGGGTCGTGGCCGCGGCCAGCGTGACGGTGCCGCCAGCCCCGCGCATCGCCTGCGCCGCGTTCAGCACGAGGTTCAACAGGACCTGGCGGAGGTGGTCGCGGTCCGCGCTGACGGTCGGCGATGCCCGCGTCGCCTCGACACGCACGCTCACGCCTGCTTGGCGGGCTTCGTCTTCGACGAGGGCCTGCACGTCACCGAGCAGCTCCGACAGCTCGAACGTCACCGACTTCAAGGGCAGCGGGCGAGCGAGCCCGATGAACTGCTCCACGATGGCATTCAGCCGCCGCACCTCGCTCTGCATCAGGTCGACGAAGCGCGTGTACTGATCGCAGGGCTCCGGGGAGAACTCGGCGCGCAGCCGCTGCAGCCCCATGGAGATGGCGTTGAGCGGATTCCGGACCTCGTGCGCGAATGCCGCCGCCACGTCCCCGAGCGAGGCCAGTCGCTCGCGCCGCGCCATCTCGGCTTCCAGTCGACGCCGCTCGCCGAGATGCCGCTGCTGGAGATAGAAGATGCATCCCATGCCCGCGGCGCCGATGGCGAGGACCCCCGCCGCGAGCCACGCGGCGGCACGGGCATGATCACGCCACGCCCGGTCGATCGGGTCCGTGGAAAGGCCGATCGTGAGTGTCCCCGTGCGGACAGCGTCGAGCCGCAACGGTCGCGATACCTCGAGCAGGCCCGCGGCCGATGCCTGCGGGGCGCGCGAGCCGACCAGCGCCGGATCCGAATGAGCGAGGACCGTACGGTCGGCAGCGAGCACGGCCACCTGCGCCACTCCCGCCTGGCGCGCCACCGCCTGGATCTGCCGCTCCACGCCGATCTCGCCCGCAAAGTTCTTCACGAAGGCGGCATCGGCATGGACGGCGATGATGCCGCGGAAGCTGCTGGCGGCGATGGCGACGCCGAACACGCTGCCTTCCCAGAATCGCCGATCGCGAATGGCGAGCGGCGCCACCGGCGTCGTCGACTCATCGGCGGTCGGGCTCGTCCAGCGACGGCCCCACATGAATCGCATCGGGTGCGTGCCGGGCGACATCATGTGCGTGCCGGTTCCGCCGAGCATGGGCGGCGGCGGCGGTGTCCACGGACGACCCTCGGCATCGAGGAGGTCGACGCGGCGCAGGCCATTGCGCGCGACGATGCGATCGAGCTCTCCCGGCGGGAGCGGCCGCCGCAACAGCTCGTCGATCAGCCGCGCGTTGTCGGTCAGCCGCTGCGCGATCATCTCCTCGACGAGCGCGTTGCTGCGGATGGCGTTGAGGCTCGACGCTTCCAGCGCGTTGGCGAGCGCGGCGGCTTTGGCGGCGAGCTGCGCGGAGACTTCAGCCTGCGTTCGCCGCGCCGCCGTCACCGCGTGTACGGCAACGAGGCCGATCAGCAGCATGATGGAAGCGAGGAAGTATCGGATCGTGCGCCGTGTGTCCATCGTCCGTAACCAGGAAGGGAAAAGCATCGACGGTGCCACGCCCGGTGCGCCGCAACCGTCTGATTTCACGCTCGCTCGAACACGACGGTGGGTGGGTACTGAGGCGCCGGCGCTCGTGGTGGGGCGCCGGCGCCCCGGCGTTCAGCCCTGCCAGCGCGGGCCGAACGGCATGACATTCCCCCAGGGATTGACGTGCAGCAGTCGCGTCTCCCCCTTCGGGCCCTTCAGCTCGACCTGATACATCGTCGCGAACCGACCGGTGAACGGCAGCACCCGCTCCACGGTGTAGCCGGGGAAGTACTTCGTCGCGTACTCGGTGGCCGCTTTCTTGGCCTCGTCCTCGGTGACCGCCTGGTCAGGACCGGTCCCCGGGGTCGCGGCGAGTCCTGGGCAGTAACCGCCGCCACCCATCATCCATGGCCCCATGCCGGCGCCAGGCCCCCAGCCCATCCCGCGTGGCCCGCCACCCGGACCCCACGCAAACGCGACACCGGTCAGCGTCGCGAGCACCGCCGTTGCGAGCATCAGAGTCAGTGCCTTTTTCATTGTCTTCACCCTCCTCTCTGTCCTCTCGGAAGAGCATCGGGTGTGCCACGGCCGGGGATCCGACGATTCCCGTATTGATGCGGACTTCGCGGCCACACGAGCCGCGACCGACGGCGTGCCTCGACGACTTCGTCGAGATGCTCGACGATCTTGCCGACGTCAGCGGTTCTGCTTCGCGTGCCACTTCGCGACGTCATCGCACGTCGCGAACCATACGCCGCGCTGGCGCCGGATGAACCGCACGAGATCCTCGATCAGCGCCACGCGGGAGGCGCGGCCGCTGATCCACGGATGACAGGTGAGGACGAAGCAGCCGTTCTCCTTGTGCATGCCGGCGAACTCCGTGCTCCACAGGCCGAAGATGCGCCCTGGCTCGGCGATGGCGTTGGTCGCGCCGTAGACGTGCCGGAAGAGCGGCGCGTCGTCCATGATCCACTGCACCGGCACCTCGACCAGCGGGCCCTCCGACGTCTCCAGCTCGTAGGGGATGTCGTTGCCCATGAGTGAGCTGTCGTAGAGGAAGCCGTGCTGCTTGAGCAGCGCGGGCGTCCACACGTTGACGTCCCATGAGGGTGAGCGATAGCCGGTCGGCGTCACCCCGAGCTGATCCTTCAGGATCGCGAGCTGCTCCTGCATGACGCGCTTCTCGTGCGCCTCGTCCAGCATGCCGACGGCCTCGTGCACGTTCCCGTGCGCGCCGATCTCGTGGCCGGCGTCGCGGATGCGCTTGCACGGCGCGAGATGGTTCACCACCGTCCAGCCGGGAATGTAGAAGCTGGCGCGAATCTTCAGGCGGTCGAGGAGCGTCAAGATGCGGTCGACGCCGACGCGCGGTCCGAAGCGCCGCTCCTCGAGGTCGCCGAGGCTCCGGCTGGCCTTCTCGGGCTCGCGGAAAATGAACGCCGACTCTGCATCGACGTCGAAGGAGAGCACCACCGCCGATTGCTGGCCCCTGGGCCAGGTGTAGCGCGGACGCTGTCGAGCCATTGCGCCTCCCGGGTTGTGGCCGGCAGCGTATACTCGTCCGCACGCCGCTGACAACTGCGGCCACGGAGCCGCGCCGATCTATCAGACAGAGGAGCCGTTCGCATGCACTACACGCGCATCTCCGCCGACTGCCACATCGACATGCCGTGGATCCCGCCCGACCTCTTCACCGCCAACGCGTCGGCCGCCATGCGGGACCGCATGCCGTACGTCACCGACGGTCCCGACGGGCCGCACTGGACGTGCAAGAACGGGACGTCGTTCGGTCTCGTCGGCGGCGTGGGCCCGTCCGGCCAGAAGCTCGTGCCCGGCCAGAACTACCGCGTCGACAAGATGGCCGCCGTCGGCCTGTACGCCGACGGCAGGAAAGGCATCCGGCGGCCGACCGACCCGCACCTGCGGCTCAAGGACATGGAGATGGATGGCGTGCAGGCGGAGGTCATCTTCGGCATCCTCGGCGCGGCCACGCGGCTGAGCGACCACGAGGCGGCCAAGGAGATGTTCCGCATCTACAACGACTGGCTCGTGGACTTCTGCCGTTCCTATCCGGACCGCCAGATCGGGCTGGCGTGCCTGCCCTACGGCGACATCGACGCGGCCGTTCAGGAAGTGCATCGCGTGGCCCGGATGGGGCTGCGCGGCCTGGAGCTCTCGTGCTCGTGGGACATGGAGCCGATGTGGCATCCGGTATGGGAGCCGCTCTGGGAGGCTGTAAACGAAGTGAATCTGCCACTACATTTCCATACATTCCCGTCAACGCCGGCGAGCGTGCGCGAGAAAGCGCCGACTAACCAAGCCAAGCGCGCGGCGCTCTTCACGGGCGTCTCCGCGTTCCAGATGAACCTGATCAACATCCTGGCCGCGCTCGTCGGCGCCGCCGTGCTCGAGCGTTATCCCAAGCTGCGGATCGTGTTCGGCGAGAGCGGCATCGGCTGGATCCCGTACGCGCTCGACCGCATGGACTTCGAGTGGGAAGACCGCTTCCGGGACATCGGTCTCACGATGAAGCCGAGCGATTACTGGCGCCGGCAGTGCAAGGCGACGTTCCAGTTCGACCGCATCGGCACGCGCCTGATCGACGAGATGGGCGTGGAGACCCTCATGTGGGCCTCCGACTATCCGCATACCGACGGTGTGTGGCCGGAGTCGTCGAAGTACATCGAGGAGCAGTTCGGTCACCTGCCCGCCGACGTCGTCCGCAAGATCACGTGCGAGAACGCCGGGCGCTTCTACGGGCTCATGTCGTGAGCGACGCGCTGGCCAAGCTGGTCGACCCCGCGCAGCGGCCGCCGCGCCTCGCCACCGGCTTCGGGTTCACCGAGGGCCCGCTCTGGCATCCGGACGGCTTCTACTACTTCGTCGACATCCGCGCCAACAAGCTCTTCCGCATCACGCCGGGCAAGCCGCCCGAGGTCGTGCGCGAGAACACGGGCGAGGGCAACGGCACCACGTTCGATCTGCAGGGCCGGCTCGTGATGTGCGAGGGCAGTCACCGGCGCGTCACACGCCGGCGCGAGGACGGCAGCCTCGAGACGCTCGTCGAGCGCTACGAGGGCAAGCGGCTGAACCGGCCGAACGACGTGGTGTGCAAGTCGGACGGGAGCCTCTGGTTCACCGATCCCGATCTTCGCGTGCCGTTCGCCGAACGCGAGCTGCCGTACGCCGGCGTCTATCGCATCACGCCGGACGGCACGACCACGCTGATGGCCGACTGCGAGTATCCGAACGGTCTCGCGTTCTCGCCCGACGAGCGCACCCTTTACGTCGCCAACACGCGCTGGAGCCAGTACATCCATCGTTTCGAGCTCGACGCCGGCGGCCACGTGTTGCGGCGTCGCATCTTCGCGGAGATGGCCTCCGACGACGACACGAACGGCATCCCCGACGGCATGAAGGTCGACGTCGAGGGCCGCGTGTACTGCACCGGGCCTGGCGGCACGTGGGTCTTCGCGCCCGACGGCCAGCGGCTCGGCATCATCGAGACGCCGGAGGTGCCGGCCAACATCTGCTTCGGCGGGCCCGATCTGCAAACGCTCTTTCTCACCGCGCGCACGTCGGTCTACACCCTTCGCGTCAACGTCCCCGGGCAGCCGCATCCGTGGTATCGCAGACGGGCATGAACTTCGGGACCTTCCTGCTGATGCAATCGCCGTCCGCGCGCCCCTCCGAAGAGATCTACGCGCGCGCGATCGACATCGCGCAGGCCGCGGAGTCGCTCGGGTTCGGCAACGTGTGGCTCGCCGAGCATCACTTCTCGACGTACGGCTACGTCTCGCGTCCCGCGCAGCTCGCGAGCTTCCTGGCCGCGAAGACGAGCCGCATCCGCGTCGGCACGGCCGTCATCGTCGTCCCGCTCCACCACCCCCTCGTGGTGGCCGAGGAGATCGCCACCCTCGATCTGGTCTCCGGTGGTCGCCTCGACGTCGGTCTCGGCCGCGGCTACCAGCATTACGAGTTCGAGCGCTTCGGGCTCGAGCTCGAGAGCGGCCGCGCGCGCTGGGAGGAGTCGATCGACATCATCCTCAAGGCCTTCGAGGGCCGGCCATTCAGCTACGCGGGAAAACTGTTCACGATTCCGGAGACGACCGTCTTCCCGCAGCCCGTGCAGAAGCCGCGGCCGCCGATCTGGATCACCGCCCAGAGTCCGGACTCCGTGGAAGGCGCGGTGCGGCGCGGCTTCAACGTGCTGACCGGCGGCTTCGGGGTGCCGCTCGAGCGAATGGCGGAGTTTCGGCGGCTCTTCGACCGCGTCGTGGCCGAGGTGAAGCCACCGGCGCCGCTGAAAGTCGGTGTCCAGCGCGCGGTCTACGTGACCGAGACTCTCGCCGACGCGCGAGCCGCCGCCGAGGAGGCGCGCTGGAACATGCGCGTCACGCTGAGCCTGCGCAACCACTACGAGCGCGTGGAGCACGGCCGCGCGGTGGCCGTGCCGGCGCCGAAGGAGCCCGACGTGGACGATCTCCTCGATCGCTTCCTCGTCATCGGCACGCCGGACACGGTGATCCGCCAGATCACGCGCATCCGCGAGGCGGTCGGCATCACCCACTTCAACTGCAGCTTCTGGTTCGGCGACCTCGAGCACGCGCGGGTGCTGCGCTCGATGGAGCTCTTCTCCCGCGAGGTCATGCCGGCCTTTCGAGGCGCCGCGTGAACGGCCTCGGCAGCGGCCCGCCCGTCCTGGTGCTTCACCACGACATCGGCGCGCCCGAGCGCCCGGCCTTCTACGAGGCGCTCGCGCGGGACTTCACGGTCTTCGCGCCGTCCCACCCTGGCTACGACGGCGTTCCGCGCCCCGACTGGATGCAGAACGTTCGAGACCTCGCCGTCTTCTATCAGGGCCTCCTGGCGCGGACCGCGGCGACGCGCGAGGCCGGGACGGTGACGCTGATCGGTCTGGGCTTCGGCGGCTGGATCGCCGCCGAGATGGCGACCATGGCCCCCCGCGGATTCCGGCGGCTCGTGCTCGTCGGTGCCATGGGCCTCAAGCCCGAGCGCGGCGACATCGTGGACCAGGCGCTGCTCTCCTACATCGACTACGTGCGCCGCGGATTCGCCGACCAGGCAGCCTTCGATCGCGTCTTCGGCGCGGAGCCGTCCACGAGCCGGCTCGAGCAGTGGGACCTGAACCGCGAGATGACGTTCCGCATCGCGTGGAAGCCGTACATGTACAACCCGAGCCTGCCGCATCTGCTCGGCGCCGTCACCACTCCCGCGCTCGTCGTGTGGGGCGCCAGGGACGAGATCGTGCCTCGCGAGTGCGGCGAGCGCTACGCCAAGTCTCTGGCCAACGCGCGGCTCGAGATCGTCGAGGGAGCCGGGCATCTCGTCGACATGGAGAAGCCGGAGGAGCTGGCCCGGCTCGTCACCCGTTTCGTGAGCGAGGCCTGACATGCACCTGATGTACTTCACCGAGCAGCCGATGTCGGCGTACGACGCGCAAGCGGGACTCGACTTCGGCGCCACCGCGCTGATGTTCTCCAACAAGCACTTCGATCCCGTGGCCGGCAGCCGCTTGTACAACGAGTACCTCGAGCACTACCGCATCGCCGAAGAGGTCGGCTTCGACGGCATCATGCTGAACGAGCACCACAACGCGCCGTTCTGCATGCAGGCCAAGTGCAACATCTTCGCGTCGATCCTGGCCGCCACCACGAAGCGCGTGAAGCTGGTGCTGCTCGGCAATCCGCTGCCGCTCGCCGACAATCCCATCCGCCTCGCCGAGGAGCTCGCGATGATCGACATGATCTCGCGCGGCCGCCTCGTGTCGGGCTTCGTCCGCGGCGGCGGCCAGGAGCAGCTCGCCACCGGGGTGAATCCCGCCTTCAACCGCGAGCGTTTCGAGGAAGCTCACGAGCTGATCGTCAAGACGTGGACCGAGCACGGGCCGTTCCGGTGGGAGGGCCGGCATTACCAGCACCGCGTGGTGAACCCGTGGGCGCTGCCGCTGCAGAAGCCGCATCCGCGCGTGTGGATCCCCGGCGTGCTCAGCAAGGAGACGATCATCTGGGCGGCGAAGAAGCGCTATCCCTACATTGCGCTCAGCACCGCCATCGACGCGACGAAGAAGATCTGGGAACTCTACGATACGGTGGCCGCCGAGACGGGCTACCAGGGCGGCCCGGAGTATCGCGGATATCTGCAGCGCTGCCACGTCGCCGAGACCGAAGAGAAGGCGCTGGAGAACGCGCGCCAGTTCATGTGGATGCAGGGCGAGTTCACCGGCCTCGCGCATCCGGTGTGGTCGAGCCCCTCCGGTTACTTCTCGCCGGCCATGCGCACCGCCTTCGTCGAGTTCGCCGTCGGCCGGCGCGCGAACCCGCGGGGCGCGGCGTTCGAGGACCAGATCCGTGATCAGCAGATCATCGCGGGCACGCCGAAGACCGTGATCCCGAAGCTGCGTCGACTTCTCGAGGAGACCCGCCCGTCGATCCTCGGCTTCTGGGCGTCCGACGGCTTCGTGTCCAATCAGGACACGCAGACGTGCATCCGCCTGCTCGGCCGCGAGGTGCTGCCGGCGCTGCGCGACATCGGCAAGGAGCTCGGCCTCTGGAGTCCCTTCGAGGCCAACGCCCCTGTCAGCCTCGCGCATCCCGAACCGGCGCGAGTTCCCGAAGCTTAGACTTTCTCGAGGATCGAGCGGTCCTCGACGAGGATGCAGCCGCTCTCCTCGGCGCGGCGCACGCTCTCGACGTTCTCGTCGTCCTTGGCCAGCCGCTCGCGATACTGCTCGTACGCGGCCAGGCTCGCGAAGTCGATGAGCGCAAGCGCCTGGTTCGTCGCGCCCGCGAACTTGGTCGGAAGCCAGTAGCCGACGAGGTCGCCGCCGCAGCGCGGGATGATGCGCCCGAGCGCCCGCGCGTAGCGCTCGAAGTCGTCGCGCTTCCGGGCGTCGATCGTGTAGCGGATGCTCAGCGTGATCATGGGGTCCTCTCCTCCCAGCGCAGGTTGAACGCCATCCGGAGCTGCGCGCGACCTCGCGCGGTGATGACGAGCGCGCGCGTTCCGCGCAGGCGCCGCACCCAGCCGCGATCGAGGGCGAGAGTCGCCAGCGCGGTGCCGAGCGGCCCCGCGATGTGCGGCCGGCGCTCCGTCCAGTCGTTGCAGCGTCGCGCGGCTGGCTGATCCCGCCGCTCGCGCACGTCGATGCCGAGAGCGCCGAGCGATCGACGTCCGTCCGGCGTGAGCCGATACGCGCGGCCGTCTTCCTCGAGCCAGCGCGCGGCCACGAGCGCGTCGGCCAGCGCCACGCCGAGCCGGCCGGCGAGGTGGCTGTAGCAGGTGCGCGCGTCGCGCAGCCGGCGCGCCGCCGCGTCGAGCGCGCCACCGTCGGCGCCGTTGGCGATCGGCGGGGCGACGACCGCCAGCGCCTCCACGGCGTGGCCGACGTCCGCACCGGCCAGCCGGTAGTAGCGCCACCGACCCTGCTGCTCCACACGGAGGATGCGGCCGGCGGTCAGCTTCGCGAGATGGTTGCTCGCCGTCTGGGCGGAGACGCCGGCGCGCGCCGCGAGCTCGCCGGCCGGGCGGGACTCGCCGCCGGCGAGGGCCAGGCACATGGCGGCGCGCGAGGGATCGGCGAGGAGACTGGCCACGAACGCGATGTTGGCTTCGGTCATGCGTAGAGCTTAGCGCCGTCGGGCGAGAGATGTTTCACGGCACGTCGAATCCATATCCCCGCCGAGGTGCTACAGTGACGCTCACCACGGAGGCCACGATCGACGCGCTCGTCGCGCTGCTGGCGCCGCTGCTCGACACGTTCGAGCGGCTGGTATGGGTCCAGCGCTATCTCCATCCACCGGCCGCTCCGCGGCTCGCCGACGCGCTGGCGCCGTGCGCCGACGCGCTCGGGGCGCCGCTGCGGGATCTGGACGCCAGCGAGTGGCCCGAGGACCTCCACTTCCTCCGCGATCGACTCCGCGACGTCGCCGGCGAGACGCTCGAGATCGTCACCGCGTTCCTGACCGCCGCGCGCGAGTCGGGCGAGGTCTTCGATCTCTATCGCGCGTTGCGGCGGTTCGCGCGCGTGCAGGAAGGGCTCTATCCGCTGGCGCCGGTCCTGCCGCCCATCAGCCGGTGGTTTCTCGAGCCCGGGCGGCGCGGCGACGACGCGCTGATCGCCCAGCTGCGCGACGGCGCCCTGCGCGAGGCCGACGGCCAGATCGGCGTGCTGCACGCCAACAACGGACGCGACACGCGCGGCGGCTTCTCGCTCTACGTCCCCGAGACGTGGGACGGGCGGTCGGCGATGCCGGTGGTCACGGCGCTCCACGGCGGCCATGGCCACGGCCGCGATTTCCTGTGGACGTGGCTGCGCGAGGCCCGGGCGCGCGGCGTCATGGTGATCGCGCCGACGTCGCGGGAGCGCACGTGGTCGCTGCTCGGCGAGGACGTCGACGCGCCGGCGCTGCGCGAGATCCTCGCCTTCGCGTGCGAGCGCTACCCCGTCGACCGCGGGCGGGTGTTGCTGACCGGGATGTCCGACGGCGGCACGTACACGCTGCTCGCAGGCCTGCAGGACGACATGCCGTTCACGCACCTGGCGCCGGCGTGCGGCGTGCTCCATCCGCTGCTTCTCGGCGGCGGCGTCGAGCGGGCACGCGGCCGCGCGATCTATCTCGTGCACGGGACGCTCGACTGGATGTTCCCGGTGGCCACCGCGCGGATCGGTCGCGCGGCGCTGGAGGCGGTCGGCGCGCGGCTCGTGTATCGCGAGATCGCCGATCTCTCGCATACGTATCCGCGCGACGAGAACCCGACGATCCTCGACTGGCTGCTGGCGTAACGCCGGCGGCGTTCCCGCGGGAACGCGCGTCGGTTTACGCGCGCGCCAACGTCTTCAGCGCGGTGACCAGCTTGCCGTCCGGCCGCGCGAGCTCGTCCAGAATGGAGAAGTGATCGTGGCCGGCCAGTGGCACATACTCCCCGGGCAGGCCACGCTTTCGCCAGGCCGCCGCGAACTCTTCGGACTGGCGGATCAGCTCCGGCAATTCGCCGAGACCGACGGTCACGAGGAGCGGTGCCGCCTGCGACGGCAGATGGAGAATCGGGCTGTTGCGCTCGGCCTCGGCGGCGTCGAGGCGGAGCTTCTCGTTGAGATAGTTCAGACGGATCGGCTCCAGATCGTAGATGCCGCTGATGGCGAGGCCGCCGGCCACGCGCTCATCGGTCATGGCCATGGCCGTCAGATGGCCCCCGGCCGAGTGCCCGGACACGAAGACGCGCCGCGGATCGCCGCCGATTTCCTTGGCGTGGTCGATGACCCACGCGACGGACGCGTGAATCTCGCCGACGATCGCATCCATCCGTGCCGCCGGCGCCAGCGTGTACTCGACCACGGCCAGGTTGAAGCCGGCCGGCAGCAGTCCCTCACCGAGAAACGCGAAGGGCTCCTTGTCGTTTTGCTGCCAGTAGCCCCCGTGGATGAAGACGAGCGTCGGCGCGTCGGCGGTGCCGCACGAGAACACGTCGAGCCGCTGGCGCGCGCCGGCGCCGTAGCGCACATCGATCCGCCCTGCGTGTTTCGCGCGGAAGGCGTCGCTGCGCGCGACGCGCGCGGCGATGTAGGCGTCGCGCTTGGCGAGGCCGACGGCCTCGGTGTTGTTGTAGGCGGCGTCGAGCGCCGGGCGATCCAGGCCTCGGTAGAGCATCGGTGTCCTCTCAGCCGGCGGCACGCACGCCCGCCAGCAGCGTCTTGGCGTACTTGAGGTCTCGGTATTCGCCGGAGCGCACGGGCGGATGGCGTGGCGGCCCCTGCGACGGCAGGCACTCGATGAGCGCGTCGTAGTTGGGATGGTTGAAGAACGCGCTGGAAAGGCGCGCCGCCGTTCCGGCCGGCGGGTTGACCACGCGGTGCAGGTTCGAGAGCCAGCGGTCGTTGGTCCAGCGCATGAGGAGATCGCCGATGTTCACGACGAAGCGTGTGGGCGCCGTCGGCACATCGATCCAGTCGCCGCCGCGTGTCCTGACTTGAAGCCCGCCCGGGACGTCCTCGCCGCTCAGGATGGTGAAGCCGCCGTAGTCGGTGTGCGCGCTGGCGCGGAGCTGGCCCGGCGCCGGGGGCGCGGTCTGCGCGGGATAGTAGTTGAGCCGCATCGTCCCGATCGAGCGGTCGACCTTGGCGTCGAAGAAGTGCTCGTCCACGTCGAGGGCGAGCGCGGCCAGGCGCATCAGGAATTGTATGAGGCGGCTCATCGCGCGGTAATACTCCGTCGCCGCCCGCTCGAGCTCCGCCGGTTGTGCCGGCCAGATGTTCGGCGCGAAGTGGAGCCGGCCCTCCGTGCTCGTGTAGTACGGATCATCGCTCACGTCCACGGGGCCGACGTGGAAGAACTCCTTCAGGTCCGGCGGTGCGGCGGCGTCGTTCGCCTGGGCGAGCGTCTCGCCGCCGACGGGATGGTAGCCGCGGTTCGTCCCGGCGACCGGGTGACGGCAGGCGAGCTTCTCCGCCATCGGGCGCTCGAAGAACGCGTGCGCGAGCCGTCGCAGCCGCGCGACCAGCGCGCCCTCGACACCATGGCCGGTGATGGCGAGGAAGCCGATGTCGCGACACGCGGCATCGATGGCGGCGGCCGTCCGCTGCCGCTCGGCGGCCGCGCCCGCGCGTGCGAGCGCGAGGTCGATGATGGGGACGCGTGTCACAACGACGAGAAGATGGAGCCGCCGTCCACCACGAGCGTCTGGCCACTGATAAACGCGCTGTCGTCCGAGGCCAGGAACACCACGGCGCCTTCCACGTCCTCCGGAAACGCGTCGCGGCGCAGCGACCGCGCCTGCATCACGGCCGCCGACTGGAAGTTGGTGATGTCCGGGTTGTCCTGCACGGTGTCGCTCAGAATCAGCCCCGGCGCCACCGCGTTGACGGTGATGCCGTCGGCGCCCAGCTCACGCGCGAGCGCGCGCGTCATGGCGATCACCGCGCCTTTCGAGGTGACGTAGTGCAGCAGGAAGCCGGTGCCCTTGCCGACAATGGCCGAGGCGACGTTCACGATGCGGCCGGAGCGCTGCGCGCGCATGGCCGGCGCCACCGCCCGCACGCAGTTCCACATGCCTTTGACGTTCACGGCCATCACGCGGTCCCACTCGGCCTCGGGGATGTGGTCGAAGCGCTGCGGCTTGAGGCTCGCGAACAGCGCCGCGTTGTTGACGAGCACGTCGATCCGGCCGAAGCGCCGCAGCGTCTCGTCCACCATCGTGCGCACGGCGCGCGCGTCACTGACGTCGGTGTAAACGCCGAGCACCCGATCCGGCGACGCGAGCTTCTCGGCGGCCGCGATCGGATCGACGATGTCCGCGACGGCCACACGCGCGCCCTCGGCGATGAAGCGCTGCGCGTAGGCGAAGCCGATGCCCTTGGCGGCGCCGGTGATCACGGCCACCTTGTTCGTCAATCGCATGGGCTCATGCTCCGTTCGGCGTGATCATCGTCTTCACTCCGCGCCCGGCCGCAGCATGCGCGAACGCATCCTCGATCTTCGTGAGCGGGAACGTCGAGGTGACGAGCGGCCTGACGCCGAGCTTCGGCATCAGCGCCAGCGCACGCCGAAACGCGCGGCCGCGGCCGAAGGCGCCGTGGATGCGGATTTCGCGGTAATGCACGTCCCACAGATCGAGCGGCAGCCGGCTGCCCTTGGGATTCACGCCCACGAGCTGCAGCACGCCGCCCGGTCGCACCAGCGTGAGGGCTTGCGACACGAGCTCCGGCTTTCCGACGGCCTCGCAGACGACATCGGCGCCGCGGCCGTTCGTGAGCTCGGCGACGCGCGCGTCGAGCGCCTCGCTGCTCGGGTCGATGGTGGCCGCGGCGCCGAGACGCGTGGCCATCGCGCGTCGCTCCGCGATCGGGTCGGACAGCAGCAGGCGCCTGGCGCCGCGACGACCCGCCAGCACCATCGTGAGCAGCCCCATGATGCCGCCGCCGATCACGAGCACGGTGGCGCCACGGGGGAGCGCGAACTGCTCGAGGCCGGCCAGGCAGCACGCCGCCGGCTCCGTCATGGCGGCGGTGATCGGATCGAGCCCGCGTGGCAGCGCATGCAGGTTCGCGAGGGGCAACACCACACGCTCGGCGAAGCCCCCGACGCGGGTACAGCGCGGGCACTGCGAGACGCGGCCTTCGGCGCACTCGGCGCAGGCGCCACAGCCGAACGACGGCTCGCAGGCCACGACGCGGCCGATCAGGCGCTTGCTCACGCCGCGCCCCACGGCCTCGACAACGCCCGTGTACTCGTGGCCCAGCACCATGGGCGGCGTCCACGGAAACAGCCCCTGCGTGGCGTGCACGTCGGTGCCGCAGATGCCGGCGGCGCGCACGCTCACCAGCGCCTGGCCGGCCGCCGGCGTCGGCTCCGCGACCTCGTCGACGCTGAACTTCGCGCCACCGCGCCACGTGCCGACCCGCATCGTCAGCGACGTGGCGCCGTCGCGGCCACCAGCGGCGGCGCCGGCGAGGGTGCGGCGAGGCGGCCGGGCAGCAGCGCGACGAACAGGGTCGTGAAGCCGGAGATCACGGCCATCACGGTGAGCAGCGTGCCGAAGCCCGCGGCCTTCACGGTGGGGCCGAGCACATACACGGCCAGCGAGCTCACGCCGAACGACACGGCGAGACGGATGCCGGCCACGCGCGAGCGCATGCGGTCGTCCACGTACTGCACGATCATCGCGTCGACGAACGGAATGGCGCCGAACACGAACACCATGAAGGCGACCATCACGACGTAGAGTCCCCAGCCGCCGGCGCCTGATGCGAGCAGAAAGAGCGGCACCTGCCCGGCCACCACGGGCAAATACACCCACTTGAGCGGATAGCGATCGATCAGCTTGCCGACAACGAGCTGCGCGAGCGAGCCGATCGTGTAGACGACCGCGAGCAGCACGCCGAGCGTCGCGGGATCCTCGACGATGCCGAGCAACCGCTCGCGCAGCAGCTGCCCGTTGCCGTTCGTCGTGAAGTTGAAGATCAGGCTGCTCGAGACCGCGGCCAGCGTCATCACCATCACCACGCGCGCCATGACCGCCGGCGGCAGATCGACCGATTTCTTCGGCCGCCGCGCCGGCGCCATGTCCTCGCGCGGGACGACGAGCAGGAACAGGACGCCGCACAGCATGGCGAGCACACCGGGCACCGCGAAGGCCGCGCGCCAGCCCGCCTGCTTGACGAGAAACCCCGTGAGCACGGCGGCGATGGCGATGCCCAGGTTGCCGGCGAGCCCGTTCACGCCGATGGTGAATCCGGGATTGCGCGCGTTCTGCACGAGCATCGGGATGCCGACCGGGTGGTAGATCGACGCGAAGACACCCATCAAGGTCAGCGCCGCCGCCAGCGTCCACACCCCCGAGGTCATCGCCACCAGGATGGCGGCGGCGCCGATGCCGAGAAAGAAGATCACCATCATCGCGCGGCGACCCCAGAGATCACCGAGGCGTCCGGCCGGCATCGAGCCGAGCCCGAACATCGTGAAGGCGCCGACGGTGTACGGCATCAGGTCTTGCCACGCCATGCCCCAGTCAGCCGCGATGGCCGCCACCGCCGTCGCGAAGATGAGGAGGAAGAGATGGTCGATCGCGTGCCCCGCGTTGAGCAGCAGCGCCGTCGGACTCCACTTTGACATGCTCGCGATTCTACATGATCATCCGCCGCATGAAGACCGTCATCGAGCACGGCTGGGTCGTGGCGTGGAACGGCACCAGCCATGAAGTCCACGAGCGCGGCAGCGTGGTGATCGAGGACGATCGCATCGTGCACGCAGGCACGTCCTACACCGGCCCCGTGGACACGCGCCTCTCGGCCCGCGGCAAGCTGGTGTGCCCGGGGTTCATCAACACGCACGTCCACACGGCGGGTGGCGGCGGCGATTACCTGCTGCTCGACATGGCGAAGAACGACTACCGCACCGCGAACTACATGAGCTTCGCCGCGCCGCTCAAGGGTCGGATGGCCCCGCCGCCGCCCGAGGCGACCGCCGCGCTGCGCGCGTACGTGTTCCTTCACGCTCTCAAGAACGGGACCACCACCGTGATCGACGTGGGCGGCCTGCGCGGCGACTGGGACGGCTACGCGCGGCTCGTCGACGACCTCGGCGTCCGCGTCTACGCGAGCCCGCCGTTCCGCGATCGCGACACGTACATGGACGCCCACGGCCGGCTCACGTACGAGGAAGACCCTGCCCTCGGGCGCCAGCGACTCCAGGAGGCCGTCGATTTCGTGCGGAAGTACGACGGCAGTGCGCAGGGCCGGCTTCGGGGTCTGCTGAACGCCGCGCAGGTGGAGACGTGCAGCGAGCCGCTCCTGCGGGCGGGCAAGGAGGCGGCGCGCGAGCTCGGCGTGCCCATCCACACCCACGCCGGCGGCAACCTGATCGAATTCCAGCGGATCATGGACGAGTACCGCAAGACGCCGATCCAGTTCCTCGCCGACATCGGCTTCCTCGACGCGCGCACGCTGATCGGCCACGCCGTCTTCACGACCGTGCATCCGTGGTCGCGGTACGCGTTCGGCGACGACCTCCGCGTGCTCGCCGAGACGGGCGCGACGATCGGCCACTGCCCGTACAAGTACGCGAAGATGGCCATGACGCTTCACTCGCTGCCGCGCTATCTCGCGGCCGGCGTCACCGTCGCGCTCGGCACGGATACCTATCCGATGGACATCGTCTCCGAGCTTCGCTGGGCGTCCATCCTCGCCAAGCTCACCGACGCGAACTACCAGGCCGGTCTTCCACGCGACGTCTTCAACGCGGCGACGGTGGGCGGGACCAAGTTCATCGACCGTCCGGATCTCGGCAAGCTCGCGCCCGGGACGAAAGCCGATGTCCTCATCATCAACCTCGACCAGCTCGGCGCCCCGGTCTACGCGGATCCCATCAAGGCGCTGGTCGACGGCGCCACCGGTCGCGACGTCGACACGGTGATCGTCGACGGCAAGATTCTCGTCCAGGACGGCCGCACCACGCGCGTCGACGAGGACGAGATCTACGCGCGCGCCCACCAGGCCACCGAGCAGTACTGGTACCAGGTCCCGGGCTGGCGCTGGGACGGCGCGACCGTCGATCGCATCATTCCGCCCGCGTTCCCGATTCACCGCGTGCGCTGAGAACGACGCGCTGTCTCCCTCGCGCTAGAACTGGACTGGCGTGGGCGGCATCTTGCCGCTCGCGTAGAGCTCCGGGAGCTCGGGCGTCGCGTTCTCCCAGACGAGCAGCATCGACCGCTTCGGCGAGAAGCCGCGATGGCGAATGTCGGCGGGCATCGCCGCCACGTCGCCGGCCTTCATGGTGACGCGCGCCCGCACGGCGCCCGTCTCGCGGTCCTCGACTTCCCACTG
>DASTCJ010000095.1:0-5044 GCA_035605575.1 Candidatus Methylomirabilota bacterium | reverse complement strand
GCCGTACCAGGCAGCCGTGGCTTCGGACCGCGCGGACAGCCGCGATGTGAAAGCGGTCTTCCTGATCAATTTCCTGTCGTTTGCCGAGTGGCCGGCTGCCAAATTGGGGCCGCCGTCGTCCCGCCTCACGATCGCGATCCTGGGAGATCCCTCGTTTGCGGCGATCGTCGAGCGCGCCGCGGCCGGTCGCGCCGTGAGCGGGCACCCCGTCTTCGTGCAGTCGGTGGACACCCCCGAGCAGGCCACCGACGCACACCTCGTCTTCATTGCCTCGTCGCACGCGCGCCGGCTTCCCGCGGCGCTGCGCGCGCTGGCCGGGTCCACGGTCCTGACCGTCGGCGACACCGACGGCTTCGCGCAGGACGGCGTGGCCATCAACCTCTACACGTTCGACAACCGGGTGCGGATCGAAGTGAACAGCACGGCGGCGGCGCGGGCGGGCGTGCGATTGAGCGCCAACCTGATGCGGCTCGCCCGAATCGTGGAATAGAGGCTGGCGAGGCTTCGCGTGACGACAACAAGCAGACTTCGCCTCGCCAGCGCAGTGTTTAATTGCCCGCCCTCCGGGCGGGCGGTTGGGAGTACATGATGCGGCTCCATCTCACCATCGCAATGACCCTGCTCACGCTGGCGGCGACCGTCACACGGGTGGCGGGGCAGACACCGCCGGATGGCGACCTCTCGGGCAAGAGCCTCGAGGCGCTCCTGGACGTGCCGGTGGATTCGGTAGAGGGCGCCGCGCGGCACACCCAGCGCCTCACCGAGGCACCAGCGTCGGTGACCGTGGTCACCGCCACCGACATCGAGACGTTCGGCTGGAGAACGCTTGCCGACGTGCTCAAGAGCGTCCGCGGCTTCCACGTGACATACGACCGCAACTACAGCTACGTCGGCGTCCGCGCGTTCGGCCGGCCCACCGACTACAACAACCGTGTGCTGGTGATGGTGGACGGGCGGAAGTTGAACGACAGCATCTACGACGGCGCGCTGATCGGCACCGACTTTCCGCTCGACCTGAGCGCGGTGGACCGGATCGAAATCATCCGAGGACCCGGCTCGGCGCTCTACGGCACGAGCGCCTTCCTGGCGGTCGTCAACGTCATCACGAAGCACGGCAACCGGAACGGCACGAGGCAGGCGGGCTTCGAAGTCGCGAGCTTCAACACGTGGAAGGCCCACGCGTCGCACGGCTGGTCCAACGATCGCGGCCGCGATGTGTTCCTGTCGGCGTCGCGCTACGACAGCCACGGCCCGCATGCGCTCTTCTTCCCGGAATTCGCCGGCGAGCCGGGCGGCGGCACCGCGTTCGATCTGGACGGCGACGAAACCAGCAAGCTGTTCGGGTCCGCGCGATTCGGCGGGCTGCACTTCCAGGGCGCCTTCGCGGAACGGGAAAAGCGCGTGCCCACGGCGTCGTGGCTGACCACCTTCGGCGATTCGCGGTTCTTCACCCGCGACACGCGCGGGTGGGTCGGCGCGTCGTACACGCGCGAGGCGCACGGCGTGACGTTCGACGGCCGCGGCTACTTCGACCACTACGGCTATTACGGCGACTACCCCGCCGAAATCGAGAACTTCGACGGCGCCACAACGGACGTCGTCGGCGCGGAGCTTTCGATGCGGCGGCGCGTGTCGCGCCACACGCTCACGGCCGGAGTGGACCAGCGCACCAACCTGCGGCAGGACCAGTGGAACGGCGACGTCATGGGGCTCTACATCGACGACCGGCGCTCGTCGCACGAAGTCGCCGTCTACGCCCAGGACGAGATCACGCTGACGTCGAAGCTCACCGGCATCGTGGGCGGACGCTATGACTGGTGGAGCCTGAAGGGGGGCACCGGCCGGCCGAGGCTCGGGCTCGTGTATCGCACCGAAAACGACACGGCCATCAAGGCGCTCTACGGCGAGGCGTTCCGCGCGCCGAATCTCTACGAGCTCTACTACGGCGGCGACGAGGCCGACGTGGCCGGCAACGCGGCGCTCGGTCCCGAAGTGGCGCACACGGCGGAGGTGGTGGCCGAACGCTACGTGACGCGGCGGCTGCGCTTGAGCGCCAGCGCGTACCACACGCGCATCGAGGGGCTGATCGATCCGTTCTTCCTCGACGACGGCCGGATCATCTACTTGAACAGCGAGCGCGTCCGGTCGCGCGGGGTGGAGTTCGAGGGCGAGTCGCGCTGGCCGTCGGGGCTGCTGGTCCGCGGCAGCGTGGCGCTGCAGAAGGCGACCTCCGAAACGATGGGCGCGCTGTCGAACGCGCCTGGCCAGCTCGGAACGCTGCAGTTCGCGCTCCCCTTCTGGCGCCGTCAGCTCGTGCTGGCAAGCGACACCACCTTCGTGTCGTCGCGCCTGACCGTGAGCGGCGAGCCGCTGCCCGACTACTGCCTGAGCAACCTCACCGCGACGTACCGGCCCCTCCGGTGGCCGATCGTCGTGGGCGCCACCGTCTACAACGCGTTCGACCAGGAAATCGACCACCCCGTGGGCGTGGAGTTCCGCCAGGCGGCGCTGCGCCAGGACGGGCTGACCGCGGCGCTCCGCCTGACGGTGAAGTTCTGACGCTGGCAGCCTTTGGCCTTTAGCCTTTTGCCTCTAGAGGCTAGAGGCTCTAGAGGCTAGAGGCTTCGAGAGTTCCCCGGTGTGACAAAATCGGGGAACTCGAATGGCCGAGGGACGCCTCCAAGTTACTGACAGTCAAGGCCGACGCATCGTCAGGCTCGATCGCCCCGTCTTCATCATGGGCCGGCGAACGACGGCCGACCTGCAACTCGTCAGCGCCGACGTCTCGCGCGAACACGCCGAGATCGTACGTGACGACACCGGACGCTACCTGCTCCGCGATCGCGCCTCGCGCTACGGCTCGTTCGTGAACGGCGAGCAGATTTCCGAGCGGCCACTGCTGCACGGCGACACCATCCGCCTGGGGCACAGCGACAACGTCGAGATCGTGTTCCTGGCCGACGAGGACGCGTCGTCCGTGCTGCGCTCCACGTCCACGGACGCGAGCGACCTGGCGCAGATGGCGGCCATCCTCAACGGGCTGCGCGCGCTCGGGTCCGGCCGCGTGCTCGACGAAGTGCTCACGCTCGTGATCGACTCGGCGCTCGACGTCACCAAGGCCGAGCGCGGCTTCATCATGCTGGCCGACTCGAAGGGCGAGCTCGAGTTCAAGAACGCGCGCGGGCGCGGCGGGCTCACGCTGCCGGGCACCTCCTTCACCGTCAGCAGCAAGATTCCCCGCGAGGTGTTCGAGACCGGCAACAGCAAGATCGTCGGCGACCTGCTCGACGGCGACCTGGCGAGCGCGCACGGCGGCACCATCGCCATCGGCATCCGACACGTGCTGTGCGTGCCGCTGCGGGTGTTTGCGCGCGGCGCCGGCGACACCACCGAAGTAATCGGCGTGTTGTATCTCGACGGCCGCGAGCGCGGCACGCTGCTGTCGCACGCCACGATGTCGTCGCTCGAAGCGTTTGCCACGCAGGCCGCGCTGGCCATCGAGAGCGCCCGGCTCTACGCCGACTCGGCCGAAAAGGCGCGCATCGATCGCGACCTGCGCATCGCCGCCGACATCCAGCGGGCGCTCCTGCCGGAAGGCACGTGCGACCGCGGCACGTTCGACCTGGCGGCGGTGTCGGTGCCGTGCCGCACGGTCGGAGGCGACTTCTACGACTACGTGGACGTCAGCGACGCCGAATTCGGCTTCGCGCTCGGCGACGTGGCCGGCAAGGGGCCCCCGGCGGCGCTGCTCGCGGCCGTCGTGCAGAGCAACTTCGGCGCGCTGGCGACGGTGACGCACGATCCCGCCGAGATGATGCTCCGGCTGAACCACGCGCTGCTACGACGCCAGATCGAAGCGCGGTTCGCGACGATGTGCTACGGCCTCGCCACGCCGTCGGGCGAATTCAGCTACTGCAACGCCGGCCAGGAGCCGCCGCTGGTGATAGGCAAGAACGGCATCAAGTGGCTCGAAGTCGGCGGACCGGTGCTTGGGCTGCTGCCGGCGGCGAAGTACGAGTACGCCACCGAACAGCTCGAGCCGGGCGACCTCGTCGTGGTGTGCAGCGACGGCGTGACCGAGGCGCGCAACGTGGCCAACGAGGAGTTCGGCCGCGACCGCATGCTCGAGGCCGTCAAGTCGATGCACGGCGCCAAGTCCGACGCCGTGCTCGAGCAGCTGCTCTCGGCGGTGAACCAGTTCGCGCGTGGCGCCCCGCAGGCCGACGACATCACGGTGCTGGTCTTCCGATACAGGGGCCTCTAGGTCGGGTGGGCCAGGTGGGTCGGGTAGGTAAGAGTAGAGGGCGGTCTTCAGACCGCCCTGTTGTCGCCATCCAGGCCGACTTTGGTCCGACTGGCGACGGACACGGCGGGGCGTGCAATTGCGCTAATTGACTGACCCGCAAGGGCCATCCTAAGCTGGTCGCTTCCAGGCGCCAGGATGATCGGCCAGACGGTTTCGCACTATCGGATCCTCGACACGCTCGGGGCAGGCGGCATGGGCGTGGTGTACCTCGCCGAGGATGTGAAGCTGGCCCGCAAGGTCGCGCTGAAATTCCTGCCGCAGGATCGCGGCCACGAGCCGCAGACCGTCGAACGGTTCCTGCGCGAAGCGCGCACCGCGTCCGCGCTGAACCACTCGAACATCTGCACCATCTATCAGGTAGACGAGCACGACGGGCGCCCCTTCATCGCGATGGAGCTGCTCGAAGGGCGCACGCTGGCGAGCAAGATCGACGGCCGGCCGCTCGAGATCGGCGTGCTGCTGCGGCTCGGCGTGCAGATCGCCGACGCGCTCGACGCCGCGCACGCGCGCGGCATCCTGCACCGCGACATCAAGCCCGCCAACATCTTCGTCACCGATCGCGAGCAGGCCAAGATTCTCGACTTCGGCCTCGCCAAGGCGGCAGCCAACAACGACAACACGCGGTCGGCGAGCCTGATCGAAACGGGCCTCCTCACCACCGCGCACGGCGTGGCCATGGGCACCGTGGCCTACATGTCGCCGGAACAGGCGCGCGGCGAGGAGCTCGACGTCCGCACC
>DASTCJ010000142.1:0-15099 GCA_035605575.1 Candidatus Methylomirabilota bacterium | reverse complement strand
ATAAGGCTTGAGAAGGAGGAGGTGAATATCCTCCGCGGCATCATTAGTGCGCTCGAGCACAAAGCTGAGTAAAATACTCGGAAATAAAATAACGAGACACCGGAGCAAATCACTCATGTTCAGACGTCTGCGCGAAGATCTGGCCAGCGTTCGCGAACGCGACCCCGCCGCCCGCTCGACCTGGGAGGTGCTGACCTGTTATCCCGGCGTGCATGCGCTGTTCCTGCACCGCTTCGCGCACGGCGCGTGGAGGCGTGGCTTCTACTGGGTGGGGCGATTCGTCAGCCACGTCGGCCGTTTCCTCACCGGCATCGAGATCCATCCGGGGGCGACGATAGGCCGGCGTGTCTTCATCGACCACGGCATGGGCGTCGTCATCGGCGAGACGGCCGAGATCGGGGAGAACGTGACACTGCTGCAGGGCGTGACGCTCGGCGGGACGAGTCTGAAACGCGAGAAGCGTCATCCGACGCTGGGCAACAACGTCGTGGTGGGCGCGGGTGCCAAGGTCATCGGAGCCTTCACCATTGGCGACAACAGCCGCATCGGCGCCGGCTCGGTCGTCGTCCGCGAAGTGCCACCGAACTGCGTTGTGGTCGGTGTGCCGGGGCGGGTAACATACAAGGACGGCCAGCGGGTGGGAGACATCGACCTGAACCAGACCGATCTGCCGGATCCGGTGACGAAAGCCCTCGAGCAGCTGGTGGAGCGTATCCGGACGCTCGAAGCCGAGGTCGAGACGCTGCGCAAGACTGTCGACAAGGAGGACCGCCCGTGAGTCCGACGCCGAAGGACGTGCTGAGCATCGATGAAGCTTCGCGATACCTCGCCATCGACAAGACCGCGCTGACGGCGCTGGCCGTCGAGCGGCGCATCCCGTGTCTCGAGCTCGAGAGCGGCTGGGTGTTCTCCAAGAAGTCCATCGACAAGTGGCGGAGCCAGCAGAGCCGACGCGCCTGAGCCACGCGTGAACCGGGACGTCGCCTGGGCGATCCTGACCGAGTTCACCAAGGGCGACAGTCTTCGCAAGCACGCCCGCGCCGTCGAGGCCTCGATGCGGGCCTACGCCGCTCGGTTCGGCGAGGATCCCGAGCGCTGGGGCATCGCCGGCGTGCTGCACGACTTCGACTATGAGATGCATCCGCGGGCGCCTCACCATCCGCTGAAGGGCGCCGAGATCCTCACCGCACGCGGCCTTTCCGTTGACCTCGTCTATGCGATCCTCGCCCATGCCGACTATTCCGGCATGCCGCGGCGCAGCCTCCTCGACCGGGCTCTGTATGCCTGTGACGAGCTGACCGGCTTCGTCCACGCCTGCGCGCTCGTCCGACCGGGAAAGGTCGTGGCCGGTCTCGAGCCGGCGTCGGTGCGGAAGAAGCTCAAGGATAAGGCGTTCGCGCGCACCGTCAATCGCGACGACGTGTATCGCGGCGCCACGGAGCTGGGTGTCGAGCTCGACGCGCACATCGCGTTCGTCGTCGAGGCGCTGGCCGGCGTCGCCCCCGAGGTCGGGCTGGCCCGGGCCTGACATGCCGGCGCGCCCTCGCGCGATCGCGCACGTCGACATGGACGCCTTCTACGCGTCGGTGGAACAGCGCGATCACCCCGAGCTGCGCGGCCGGCCGGTGATCGTGGGCGCCGATCCCAAAGGGCGCGGCGTCGTCTCCGCCGCCTCCTACGAGGCGCGCGTGTTCGGCGTTCGCTCGGCGATGCCGATCGGCAAGGCGGCGCGGCTCTGCCCGCACGGCGTGTTCGTGCCCGTCGACATGGAGAAATACGCGCGCGTCTCGGACGAGATCATGGCGCTGCTCGGCGACTTCTCACCGCTGGTGGAGCCCGTCTCCGTCGACGAGGCGTTCGTGGACCTGAGCGGAACGGAATCGCTCTTCGGTCCGCCGGCAGAGGCGGTGCGGCAGATCAAGCAGCGCATCCGCGCCGCGACGGGGCTCACGGCCTCCGCCGGTCTCGCGTCGAACAAGTTCATTGCCAAGATCGCCTCCGATCTGCGGAAGCCCGACGGCCTGGTCGTGGTGGAGACGGGCCGCGAGGCCGAGTTCCTGGCGCCGCTGGCGATCGAGCGGCTGTGGGGCGTGGGGAAAGCGACCGCGAAGGCGCTGGCCGGCCTCGGGATCGCCACCATCGGGCAGCTTCAGCGCCTGCCGCGCGCCACGCTGGTGAGTCGCCTTGGCGATCACGGCGCGGATCTGCACGAGCTGGCGTTCGGACGCGACGACCGCGCGGTGATTCCGTGGGCCGCGCCGAAGTCGATGGGCGCCGAGACGACGTTCGAACGCGACACCGCGGACCGCCAGCGGCTCGAGACGACGCTGCGCGGCCAGGCCGAGCGCGTGGCGCACGAGCTGCGCGCCGGCGGTGTCGCCGCCGCGCGGGTGACGCTGAAGCTGCGCTTCGCCGACTTTCGCACGATCACGCGAAGCCACACGGCCGATCCGACGCAGGACGGCCTCGAGCTCTACCGCCGGGTCATGGTGCTCTTCGGCCGCGAGCGGCTGGTGCAGCGCGTGCGCCTGATCGGGGTCTCCGCGTCGACGCTCGGCCCGCCCGCCTCGGGTCAGCTCGGACTGCTCGACCCCAACGCCGTGCGCCGGGAGCGGCTCGCCCGCGCTGTCGACGGCCTCACCGGTCGCTTTGGCGCCGGCGTCGTTCGGCCGGCAACGCTCGTGCGTCCGCGGCGGCCACGATAACGACGGCGCTGTTTGCGGGCCGGGACGTGGCTGGGCTGGCCTGGATGGTTGCCCGCTGCGCTTGCGTGCTACACTCGCGCTGAATAGCGGTTCAGTCCTGGAGGAATCAAATGGAACGCCCGATCGCCTACGACAAGCTCGCGCGGGAGGATCGCTTCGTTCGCATGCGCGCCCGCGATGTGGCCGAGCTCAAGGTCGCGCAGGGCCTGTCACCCTTTCCGGATCTCTCGAGCCGCGAGTCGATGCGCGAGCGCGTGCACGGCATTCTCGTCGGGGAGCTGCAGGCGATGGAGGGCGCCGGACGCACCGTGTGCGACTTCCCGGACGCGCCGTGGGAATTCACCATGGACATGGCACGGCAGGTCTGGGACGAGTCCCGCCACGTCGAGACGTACCTCGGTCTGCTCGAGCACCTGGGCGGTCGCCTGGGCGAGTTTCCGGAGACGACGATCCTGTGGCGGTGCGCCTGCGCGGAGGATGCCGCCGCGCGCGTGGCCGGCGTGAACCGCGGGCTCGAAGGCCTCGCCTGCGACGTGTTCAACCAGCTCATCCACATCGCCGGCAAGATCGGCGATCCCATTCTCGAGCAGTCGGTGGACTACGTGCTGGCCGACGAGATCACGCACGTGCGCATGGGCTCGCGCTGGCTCAACGAGCTGACGCGCGGCGAACCCGAGCGGCGCCGCAAGGCCATCGAGTTTCAGGAGACGATCGACGAGCGGTTCAACCTCGGCGGCACGCGGCAGGACGGTCAGCACGACCTGGTGCCGATCTCCATCGCCAAGGAGGCGCGCAAGCTGGCCGGCTTCACCGACGAGGAGATCGAGCGGCTGATCAAGAGCACGCAGCGCTCGCAGGTGTATTGAGCTCCGAGCGCCTCGCCGGCCACTTCTCCGTCGACGACTCCGCGCGGCGCATCCGTCAGTACCGTTACGCCGAGGAGCGGATGCTCCGCGCGCTCGGCGGCTGGATCGCCCTGACGCCGGAGCTCCCCGCCAAGCTGCTCTTCGGTCGCCACGTGTGGGACTGCGCGCAGCACGCCGACCTCTGGGGCAAGCGACTGCCCGAGCTGCGGGCGCCCGCGCAGCAGTCCGAGCCGGCCAACGATCGGGTGGTGAAGTTCGCCGACCTGCTCGAGTCCGCCGAGGGACCGCGGGAGACCGTCGAGCGCGTCGCCGGCGTCTATCGCGTGCTCAAGCCGCATCTGATCACCGTCTACGCGCGTCATCTCGCGCACGCCAACCCGATCTACGAGCCGCCGACGCGGCGCATTCTGGAGCGGTGCATCGACGAGGAGCGTCGTCATGCCGCCGCCGGCGCCGTCGTGCTCGCGCGGCTCACGCGTGACGACGAGACCCGCGAGCGTGCCAAGGCATGGGAGCATCGCCTGCTCGCGCTACTCGGCGAGGCCGGCGGCGTCACGGGCGACGTGGCGGCGCCACTGATCGATGCGGCCGTGCTGGCCGAGTCGCCGCCGGCCGTGAAGCAGGATCTCGTCGACGTGCCGCCGGAGTTCGACCCCGCGGTGCTGGAGCCGGATCTGGCGGCCGCCGTCGACGCCTACCGGCACGCCCTCGCGTCGGGCGACGCCGCGCGCGCGCTGGCGGTGGTCGAGCCGGCGGCGCGGGCGGCGGTGACGGCGGAGCACGATCGTCTCGGCGATCAGGTCACGGCGTCGCGGGTGGTGGCGCTCGCGTCGATCGGCCACCACCGGCTCGTGAAGGTGCGGCTGGAAGGCGCGCGCGTCGTGGGCCACATGCAGCTCCGCTGGACGCCGTCGGCGGCTGGCTGGCGCCTGAGCGCCGCCGACCTCGTGCGCGTCGAGCCGATCGACGTCGGACCCGTCCTCTGAGCCGTGTTCCGCACGGTCCTCGTGGCCAATCGCGGAGAGATCGCGCGCCGCATCTTTCGCGGCTGCCGCACGCGGGGGCTTGCGACGGTCGCCGTGTACTCCGAGGCCGACCGCGACGCCCCGCACGTCAAGGACGCTGACCGCGCGATCGCCATCGGGCCGCCGCCGGCCCGCGAGAGCTATCTCGACATCGCGCGCCTCATCGCCGCGGCGAGGGAGAGCGGCGCCGACGCGGTCCATCCCGGGTATGGATTTCTCTCCGAGAACTGGCGTTTCGCGGAGGCGTGCGCGCAGGCGGGGCTCACGTTCATCGGACCGTCGCCGGAGGCCATTCGCGTTATGGGCGACAAGACGGAGGCCCGGCGCCGCATGGCCGCCGCCGGTGTGCCGATCGTGCCCGGCAGCCCCGAGCCGGTGGCGGACGCCGCGGCGGCGCAACGCTTCGCCGCCACCGTCGGCTATCCGGTCATCCTGAAGGCCGCCGCCGGCGGCGGCGGCATCGGCATGGCGAAGGTGATGCAGGAGAGCGAGTTGGCCGGCGCGTGGGCGACCGCGACGCGGCGCGCGCAGGCGGCGTTCGGCCGCGCCGACGTCTACGTCGAGCGCTACGTCGAGCGCGGGCGGCACGTCGAGGTCCAGGTCTTCGGCGACACCAAGGGCAGCGTCGTCCACATGCACGAGCGCGAGTGCTCGATCCAGCGCCGCCATCAGAAGCTCGTCGAGGAATCTCCGGCACCGAACCTCGCGCCGGCGGTGAAGCGCGGGCTCACGGAGGCGGCGGTGGCCGGCGCGCGCGCCATCGGCTACGTCAACGCCGGCACCCTGGAGTTCCTCGTCGACGAGGACAACTTCTACTTCCTCGAGATGAACACGCGGCTGCAGGTCGAGCACCCGGTGACCGAGCAGGTGACGGGGCTCGACCTCGTGGTCGCCCAGCTCGACGTGGCGGCCGGTGCGCCCCTGCCGTGGCCGCAAGACGCGGTCTTGCAGCGCGGCGCCGCCATCGAGGTCCGCGTGTACGCCGAGGATCCGGCGAAGAACTTTCTGCCGTCGCCGGGAACGATCACGCGGCTCACCGTGCCCACCGGAGACGGCATTCGCATCGAGTCGGGCGTCGTGGAGGGCACCGTCGTCTCCGTCCACTACGATCCGCTGCTGTTCAAGCTCATCGCCAGCGGTTCGGGTCGGCCGCAGGCCATCGCGCGCCTGACCGGCGCCCTGGAGACCTGCGTGGTCGAGGGGGTGAAGACGACGCTGCCGCTGCTACGGACGATCGTGGCGCATCCGGATTTTCGACGAGGTGCCGTGCACACGCAGATGGTCGAACAAGGAGCATTCAATGGCTGAGGAGATCAAGGCCCACATCACCGGCGTCGTATTCCAGGTGACCACGAAGCCGGGCGATCGCGTGGCCGCCGGCGATCCCGTCATCGTGCTCGAATCGATGAAGATGGAGATTCCGGTGGAAGCGCCGCGCGCCGGCGCCGTCAAGGAGATCCGCGTGCGCGAGGGCCAGACGGTGCAGGAGGGCGAGACGGTGGCCCTGCTGGAGTGACCCCGTGAGTGTGGCTGTCATCCGCACGCTCTACGAGCATCACTGGTGGGCCAACCGCACACTGCTCGACACGGCAGCCAGGCTGGGGGAGGCGAAGGCCGCGCAGTCGATCGGCACCCAGTTCAGCGAGCCGTCGCTCAAGCGGATGTTCTTTCACATCTTCGGCGTCGACGGTCTCTGGCTCGCGCGCTGGCAGGGTGTGTCCCCGACGTCCATCCCCGAGGAGCCGGCGACGGTGACCGACCTCGGCGAGCGCTGGATCACGCTCGAGCGCGAGCAGAAGACGTTTCTCGACGGGCTGCGCGCCGCCGACCTCGAGCGCGTCATCAGCTACCGGCTGCTGTCGGGCAAAGCGTACCGCCAACCGCTCGGCCTGCTGGTGCACCATGTGCCGGACCATGGAACCCATCACCGCAGCGAGATCGCGACCATGCTCACGATGGTGAGCGGCTCGCCGCCGGCCACCGGGCTCGCCCGCTTCATTGCCATTCGCAGCGGTCAGGAGCAGCCATGACACCGACCGAGCTCTATGCCTATCATCGCTGGGCGAACCGCCGACTGTTCGATGTGGCCAGCGCGCTCGGCGAGGAGGCCTGCGGTCGCGAGATCGGCACGCAGTTCAGCCTGCCGTCGCTGCGCAGGATGTTCGCGCACGTCTACGGCGCCGATGCCCTCTGGCTCACGCGGTGGAGGGGACAACCCACCGGCGCCCTGCCCGGTGGCGACATCCCGACCATGGCGGCGCTACGCCAGCAATGGGACGCGCTCGTGACCGAGCAGCAAGGCTGGGTGGAGGCGCTGAGACCGGTGGATCTCGGGCGAGAGATCCACTACAAGGATACCGCCGGCAATCCCTATCACACGCCGCTCGGCATCCTGCTCACGCACGTGGTGGCGCACGGCAACCACCATCGCAGTGAGATCGCGACGATGCTGACGATGGTCAGCACCTCGCCGCCCGATACGGGCATCGTGACATGGCATCGTACGGTGACTGGCCAGCTCCGGCCGTGACGAGCCGGCCGAAGGAGGCTCGCATGCAGACGCATCGCATCACGCCCGTGGACAATCCCGGCCCGGTCGTTCGCGCGACGTATGCAATCGGCCGAAGGCTGTTCGGCGATGTCCCGACGCCGCAAAAGCTCATGGCGCACCATCCGGCGCTCATGCTCGGCCTCGGTGCGCTGTGGACGTCCATCGAGCGGTTCGGTGCCCTCGACGGCCGTCTCCGCGCGCTCGTGCAGCTCCAGGTCGCAACGCTCTACGACGTCGCCTACTGAATGGACATCCGTCACGCCGTTGGCGTGAAGGAGGGGATCGACGCCGCCACGCTGGCCGCGCTGCCACGCTGGCAGGCGAGCCACCGCTTCACCGCGCGCGAGCGGGCCGCTCTGGCGCTGTGCGAGGCGCTGGTGCGCGACGACCTCGAGGTGACGGACGAGTGCTTCGCCGGCGTTCGCGAGCACTTTTCGGAGGCGGACACGGTGGAGCTCGTGTTCGTGATCAACTACCAGGTCTTCGCGAGCAAGTTCGCCAAGGCCTTCCAGCTCGCACCCCAGGGATTTTCCGCAGGCTCCGCCATCCGGTAGAAGCGGCATCGAGGCCAGCCCTGGCTTGGCCGGAGCTGGCCGAACGTTGGGGGATGGGGGGCCATTTCGTGGCCCCCCATGCGGTCAATTCTCGATGAAGGCCTTGAGGTTCCGCCCGCGCAAAGGGTGGCGCAGCTTGCGGAGGGCCTTGGCCTCGATCTGACGGATACGCTCGCGCGTTACCGCGAAGCGCTTGCCGACTTCTTCGAGCGTGTGCTCGCCCTCCTCGCCGATGCCGAACCGCAGGCGCAGGATCTCCTTTTCCTTCGGCGACAGGGTCGCCAGCGCGCGCTCGACCTGCGTCGTGAGGTCCTGGTTGAGCAGTGAGTCGTTCGGCGACCCCGCGCTCTTGTCCTCGAGGAAGTCGCCGAGCTCTGAGTCCTCGCCGATCGGCGTTTCGAGCGACAGCGGCTTGCGCGAGGACTCTAGGATGAGCCGCACCTTCTTGGCCGGCACGCCCGTCCGCTGCGCCAGCTCCTCCGGAGTCGGCTCGCGGCCCATCTCGTTGATCATGTTGCGGTTGACCCGCGAGATACGGTTGAGCGTCTCGACCATGTGAACGGGAATCCGGATCGTCCGCGAGTGGTCGGCGATGGCCCGCGTGATGGCCTGTCGGATCCACCAGGTCGCGTACGTCGAGAACTTGAAGCCGCGACGGTACTGGAATCGATCCACGGCCTTCATCAGGCCGATGTTGCCCTCTTGCACGAGGTCGAGCAGCGACAGGTCACTGCCGAGGTATCGCTTGGCGACGGACACGACGAGGCGGAGGTTGGCCTCCATCAGCTCGCGCTTGGCCTGTCGCACCGTGCGATCGCTCGTCTCGATCTCCTTGAGGAGGGCGGCCAGCTGCTTGCGCGGCAGGCCGGCTTCGGTCTCCGCCTGTCGGAGCTCGCGCGTGACGGCGGCTGTCCGGTTCTTCCGGGCCTCGCCGGCGAGCGCGTCGATACGCTGGCAGAGGCGGCGCACCTTGGCCACGAGGTCGTCGATCAGCGCCGGCTTGAGCGGCATGTCGGCGACGATCTTCTGGATGCCTTCGCGACAGCTCTGGATCTGCTTCTGCACGTTGGCCCGACCGGTGGCCGACCGGCGCTTGTCGTCGAGCGACTCTTCGAGGCGCGCGATCTTCCGCTCGAGCCTCCGTATCCGTGCGAAGGCCAGCACGACCGGCCGGATCTCCTTGGCCTCGAGCTCGCCGCCCTCCGGGAGGACGATCACGTCGTCAGCGGCGATGTCGTTGTGACGGAGCCGGTCGCCAACGTCGAGCAGCGCGCGCACGGCGAACGGGATTCCGGACAGCGCCCGGCGCAGCGCGATCTGCCCGACCTCGATACGGCGACCAATCTGGACCTCCTGCTGGGCAGTTAGCAGGGGGACCTTGCCGATCTCCTTGAGATAGAGCCGCACCGGATCCTCGCCCTTCGCCGGAAGCGGCGTGAACGCTTCCTCGGGAACCGGCTGGATGTCGTCGGCCTCTTCGTCGGTAAGCACAGCAGGACGAGGCTCTTCCTCGGCCGCGCCGAGCGCGGCGGTGGGCACGAGCTCCGTGGCCTCTTCTTGTACGTGCGTCTCTCGAAATGTCATGGTGTCACCGACCAATTTTTCGTTTACGTGTATGACGCTTTCGGGTAGTGGAACGTTTCAGTAATGGCCGCGAAGGCTTCAAGAAACACGCCACCACATCCCGGTTTTTGCTAAGCGGTTGTAAGACCTACCCCGCCGGTGTGGCGCGGACTTGGCCCGTGCACGCCGGAGTGGGAAATGTTCTTCACGTATTCAGGTCTTGATTCCTCTGCTATCCTTGGTGCCCCCGGAGGGCTTTTTCGTGCAGGCGGAGGTCATCGCAGTCGGCTCCGAGTTGCTGCTGGGCCAGATCGTCGACACCAACTCGGCCGTCATCGCCCGACACTTCGCCTCGATCGGCCTCAACCTGTTCTACAAAACGACCGTCGGCGACAACCTCGCCCGGACGACCGCGGTCATCCGCCAGGCGCTCGATCGCTCGGACGTCGTGGTGACCACCGGAGGAATCGGCCCGACAGCGGACGATATCACACGCGAGGCCGTCGCCGCGGCCACCGGACGGGAGCTCCTCTTCTCGGAGGAGCTCCTCCGCCAGATCGAGGTCTACTTCGCCTCACGAGGATTCCAACTCTCCCCATCCAACCGGCGCCAGGCTTACATTCCGGCCGGGGCCATCCCGGTCGAGAACCCGGTGGGGACGGCGCCGGCGTTCATCGTGGATCAACAGGGGAAAACGCTCATTACCCTCCCGGGGGTTCCCCGCGAGATGGAATATCTGCTCGTGAATCGAGTGCTGCCCTACCTCCGCGAGCGCTACGGGATCCGGGGCGAGATCCGGATGCGCGTGCTGAAGTGCGTGGGGCTCGGAGAAAGCCGGATCGGGGAGCGGCTGGCCGATTTCATGGAGACGGGCGCGAATCCGACGGTGGGCACGCTCGCGCATCTGGGGCAAGTCGACGTCCGCATCGCAGCCAAGGCGGCCGACGCCGACGAGGCCGAGCGACTCATCGCGCCCGTGGAGGCGGAGGTTCGCAAGCGGCTCGGCGAGGCGGTCTTCGGCGCGGACGCCGACACGCTCGAGGGCGAGATCGGTCGACGGCTCAGCGCGATGGACACCCAGGTCGCGGTGGTGGAGGTCGGGACCGCCGGCGTGGCCACGGAGCGCCTGGCCGCGGCGATCCCGACGCTGTTTGCCGGGTCCATGGTCATGACGCACGTGAACTCTCAGGGTCCGCTGCGGGTCGACGCCGGACGGGCCGCAACGCCGCTCGCGCGCGCCCAGGCGCTGGCGCTGGCCGCGATGCGCTGGGCGGCCGTCGACGTCGGTGCCGCGAGCTATGTCGAGCCGGTGCCCGGCTCGTCGCCGCCGGTGGCGCGCGCGGCGCTCGGTGTTGCCGTGCGCGGGCATCTCACCGGCCACGAGCACACGCTCGGCGGGGATCCCGCTTCCCAGCGGATTCGCGCCGCGACGCTGCTCCTCGACGAGGTGCGCCGCGCCCTTCCGCCCGGCCGTTGACGTTGACAGTCGTCGGCGGGGGAGGGTAGAAGCGAAGCATGTCGGTGGTGGCGCCGAGCGCGAGCTACAGCCTCACCGTCCGCGTGGCGATCCGGAATCGGCCCGGCATGCTCGGCAAGGTGGCCTCGGCCATCGGCAACGCCGGCGGCGACATCGGGGCCGTCGACCTCGTCGAGTCGCAGCGCAAGCAGATTCTCCGCGACATCACCATCAACGCGCGCGACAGCGATCACGGCACGCATATCGTCGACCGCCTCAAGCGGGTGCCCGGCGTACGCGTGATCAACATCTCGGATCGCACCTTCCTGATGCACCTGGGCGGCAAGCTCGAAATCCACAGCAAGGTGCCGGTGCGCACGCGCGACGATCTGTCGATGGCCTACACGCCGGGCGTCGCGCGCGTCTGTCTCGCCATCGCGGACGATCGCCAGCGCGCCTTCTCGCTGACCATGAAGCAGAACTCCGTGGCGGTGGTGACCGACGGCACGGCCGTGCTCGGCCTCGGCGACATCGGGCCGGAGGCGGCGCTGCCCGTGATGGAAGGCAAGGCGATCCTCTTCAAGGAGTTCGCGAATGTCGACGCCTTTCCAATCTGTCTGGCGACGAAAGACACCGACAAGCTCGTCGAGACGGTCAAATACCTGGCGCCGGCGTTCGGGGGCATCAATCTCGAGGACATCGCCGCGCCGCGCTGCTTCGAGATCGAGGAGCGCCTGCGCAAGGAGCTCGACATCCCCGTCTTCCACGACGATCAACACGGCACCGCCGTGGTCGTGCTGGCCGCGCTGCTGAACGCGCTGCGCATCGTGAAGAAGGATCTGAAGAAGCTGCGCGTCGTGGTGACCGGCGTCGGCGCCGCCGGCACCGCCACCATCAAAATCCTCCTGTCGAGCGGCGTGAAAGACATCGTCGGCGTCGACGAGTTCGGCGCCATCCACAAGCGCCGGACGCAGGGGATGGATTTCATGAAGCGCTGGGTGGCCGCCGCCACAAACCCGCGTCAGCTCACGGGAAGGCTGGCCGAGGTGGTCGAGCGTGCCGACGTCTTCATCGGCCTGTCGGTGCCGGGCATCCTCAGCGTGCGCGACGTCAGGCGCATGGCGCGCGACCCGATCGTCTTCGCCATGGCCAACCCTGATCCCGAGATCCGGCCCGAGGAGGCCGAGCGGTACGCGCGTGTGATGGCGACCGGACGCTCGGACTACCCCAACCAGATCAACAACGTCCTCTGCTTCCCGGGATTCTTTCGGGGCCTGCTCGACTCGCGCGCGCGCACCGTCAACGACGAGATGAAAGTCGCGGCGGCGCGGGCCATCGCGACCTGCGTGGGGCGCGGTGAGCTGAGCGAGGAGTACATCATCCCGAGCGTCTTCAACAAGAATGTCGCGCCCGCGGTGGCGCAGGCGGTGGCGCACGCCGCGCACGCAACCGGCGTCGCCCGGCGTCGCCGGCGCCTGGATCTGTCATCGGTCCCGTAACCTTCGCGCGGCGCATCGCCGAGATCGACCCGTTCCTCGCCGTCGAGGTCGGTGAGCGCGCGAGCGCGCTCGAGCGAGCGGGCATCGACGTCGTGCATCTCGAGTTTGGCGAGCCCGACTTCGAGGCGCCGCTGGTGGTGCGTGAGGCCCTCGAGAAGGCGATCAAGGACGGCCGCACGCGCTACACCCACAGCCTCGGCATCGTCGAGCTGCGCGAGGCGATCGTCGAGCACTACGCGCAGACGTACGGCGTCACCATCGACCGCGACCAGGTGCTCGTCACGGCGGGGACGTCGCCGGCGATGCTGCTGCTGTTCGGACACCTGCTCGATCCCGGCGACGAAGTGATCCTGTCGAATCCCTACTACGCCTGCTATCCGAACTTCGTGCGCTACGCCGACGGCGTGCCCGTCGAGGTGGACGTGAGCGAGGCGGATGGCTTTCAGTACCGTCCCGAGGCGATTCGCGAGCGGCTCACGCCCCGCACGCGCGCCATTCTCGTCAACTCGCCCGCGAATCCGACGGGCAGCGTGCTCGCCCCGGAGCGCATGGCGGCCATCGCCGCGCTGGCCGAAACGGATGGCCCGTTCATCGTGTCGGACGAGATCTATCACGGCCTGACGGAGGGCGGCCGCGATCGGTCGATGCTCGAGTTCACCGACCGGGCATTCGTGCTGAACGGGTTCTCGAAGGCCTTCGCGATGACGGGCTGGCGGCTCGGATGGCTCATCGCGCCACCGACGCACATCCGCGCGCTCCAGCGTCTCTACGGAAACTTCTTCATCTCGACCAACGAGTTCGTGCAGTGGGCCGGCGTGGCCGCGCTGCGCGAGGCGGCCGACGAGACGGTGCGCTTCCGCGGGGTCTTCGCGGAGCGGCGACGGGCGATGGTCGCGGGATTGCGCGCGATCGGTCTCGGCGTGGGGTTCGAGCCGCAGGGCGCGTTCTACGTCCTCGCCAACGCGCGCCGCTTCACCAGCGACTCCGTGCGCTTCGCGTACGACATCCTCGAGCACGCTCACGTGGCAGTGACGCCCGGCGCCGCCTTCGGCGCAAACGCCGAGGGCTATCTGCGTTTCTCCTACGCGTCGTCGGTCGACCGCATCCAGGAAGGCCTCCGCCGGCTGGGCGCATACCTGGCGCGTCGGTGAGCCAGGCGGAGTGCCGCGCCTGCCGCGGTGACTGGCCGCCGGCGGCGGCGTTCATCGCAGCCCGCGGTCCGGCCAAGGCATACCTGCACGACGACCAGTTCTTTCCGGGCTGGACCGTGCTCGTGCTCGACCGCCACGTGACCGAGCTCTACGAGCTGGGGCGGGCGGAGCGGGACGCGCTGATGGAGGCGGTCAGCGACGTAGCGCGCGCGCTCGCAGGCGAGTACCGCGCGGTCAAGATCAACTACGAGCTGCTCGGCAACCAGCTGCCGCATATTCACTGGCATCTGATTCCGCGCACGCCCGGCGATCCGATCCCGCGTGCCCCCGTGTGGACGCTGCCGCACGAGCCGCGCGCGCTCGCGCCGGCCGAGCAGCGGACGCGGATCGAAGCGATCCGCTCCCGGCTGCGCTGATGCCCCCTCGCCACCACACCGGCGCGACGCGACGTGACGTCGCGCTGGTCGGCGGCGCGTGGCTGGCGCTGGTGGTGGTCCTGGCCGTCTGGTTCGCCATCGACCGGCGACCTCCCGCGTGGGAGGACGCCGGCCGGCTCGAGCGCGCGCTGCGCTGCGCCGACGACAAATCGAACGCGCTGCTCGACCGCGGCGCGCCGGAGCCGCCGCTCCTCGCCTGTGCCGCCGGCGCCGTCTACCGTCTCTATCCCTCGGACGCCGCGGCCGCGCACGCCATCGTCCTGCTCGCTCTCGGCGTCGGCATGGCGGCGACGTACCTCCTCGCTCGTGACCTCGGCGGCGTCGCAGCCGGTGTGCCGGCCGCCTGGACGATGGCGACGGCGCCGCTGATGATCCACAGCGCGCTGACCGTCGGACCGGACGTGCCGCTCGCCGCCAGCGTGGCCGTGACGCTGCTCGCGCTGTCCCGTAGCGACCGCCTCACGCGCATCGGAATGTCCCCCGTTGTCGGGCTGCTCTTCGGCACCGGCATGCTGGTGAAGCCCGCGTTCGCGCTCTACGTGGCGGCCCCGGTCGTCTGGCTGCTGGCGCTCGAGCGCAGCGGGCGCGCGGCGCTCAATCTCGTCGTCGCCATCGTGATCGGGGCCGCCATCAGTCTGCCGTGGTACGGACCGCGCATGCTGCTGCCGGCCGCCACGGCGTCGCCGGCCGTGCGATCGGCAGCCGGCCACTATGTCGCCGCCATCGTGCCGCAGCTCGGCGTGCTCACCGCCGTGCTCATGGTCGTCGGGATCGGCCTTGCCGCGCTTCGCGCGCGCGGCTTCGCCATCGTCGCCCTCGTGCTCCCGCTGGCGCTCGTCGTGCTCGGCGCCGCCGACCGCGCGACTGCGGTACTGCCACTGCTGCCGGCGGCGGCGGTGCTGGCGGGAATGGCCATCGCCGCGTTGCCCGGCCCCGCACGTCTCACCGGTCTGGTGGCCGTCGCGCTCGTGAGCGCCGTGCAGGTGAGCGGCGTGACGTGGGGCGTGCCGCCGGCGACGGCGCTGCCGGTGCTCGATGTGCCCTGGGTCGTTGCCTCGCCGCCGAGCCGAGATGACTGGCGTCAGCGCGACGTGCTGCGAACGATCACCAACGACAGCGGCGGCGGCCGGACGCTCACCGTCGCCGTGGTGCCGGATCACGCGGCATTCTCGGCGAGCAACGTTCGCTACTACGCGCACCGCGATCGTCTTCCGTTCCGCGTCGTGCCCGCGTGGGAGACCGGCCCCATCGGCGTCGACTACGTGGTCCTGAAGACCGGCGAGGTCGGCTCG